>NZ_PTRA01000001.1:1548155-1857786 GCF_002943425.1 Siphonobacter curvatus | reverse complement strand
ATGTGCTATCTTTTTTGGGCTTATTCGCCCGTTTCTAACTGTTCCAGACGAATTTCTACGGCCCGTCGGTGAGCATCCAGCGATTCGGCTGCTGCCATTTCCATAATCGTCGAACCAATGTTCTTCAATCCTTCTTTCGAAATGGACTGAACCGTAATTTTTTTGACGAAGCTATCCAGCGAAACGCCTGAATACGCCCGGGCGTACCCGTTCGTAGGCAGGGTGTGGTTCGTACCCGAGGCGTAGTCACCCGCTGATTCGGGTGTATAGTGACCCAGGAAGATGGAACCGGCATTGATAATTTTATCCACCAGAGCTTCGGCATTTTCGACCGAAAGAATGAGGTGTTCGGCGGCGTAAGCGTTCAACAAATCCAGTGCTTCGCTTGAATCGCGTACCAGCACGGCTTTGGAATGCTCCAGAGCCTGCGTAGCGAAGTCCTCACGGGATAGTTCACGAACCTGTTTTTCTACCTCGTCCATCGCCTGAGTAAGTACGGATTCGGAAGTGGACACCAGCAGTACCTGACTGTCCTTACCGTGTTCGGCTTGTGAGAGCAAATCAGACGCCACGAAGGCCGGATTAGCCGTCTCATCGGCGTATACGGCCACTTCGCTGGGTCCGGCGGGCATGTCAATGGCCACGCCTTCTTTCGCCACCAGCATTTTAGCCGCCGTTACGAACTGATTGCCGGGTCCGAAAATCTTGTACACCTGCGGTACACTTTCTGTGCCGTACGCCATGGCGGCAATGGCCTGAGCCCCACCAATGGTGTATACTCTGGTTATACCCACCAGCTTGGCAGCGTACAAAATAGCCGGGTGCTGACTAGGCGAACACAGTACTACTTCTTTGCAGCCTGCCAGTTGAGCCGGTATACCCAGCATCAAGACGGTACTGAACAAGGGAGCAGTACCTCCGGGAATGTAAATGCCGACTTTCTCGATTCCGACGGATTTCCGCCAGCAGGTAACCCCTGGCATGGTTTCGATTTTCTCGGGAGCCTGCCGCTGAGCCGCGTGGAATTTAACAATGTTCGAATAAGCCTGCCGGATAGCATCCTTGAGGGCTGGCGAAAGCTGCCGTTCGGCCACTTCCATGACTTCCATCGGCACATCCAGCCGATCCAGCCGGACATTGTCGAATTTCAGAGCGTATTCTTTCAAAGCCGCATCGCCGTGGCTTCGTACGTGTTGCAAAATGGGTTGAACCAACTGCTCGATTTGAGCCATTTGCTGTACGGGCCGGGCCAGCAGGGTATCCCAGGTTTCCGGCTCAGGGTAACGAATAAGTTGCATACACAAAGTGCCTGAAACAGACACTGATTAGTAAATCATTTTTTCGATCGGTACGACCAGAATGCCTTCGGCACCCGCCGTACGCAGGGCATCAATTTTATCCCAGAAATCTTCTTCACTCAGTACCGAATGCACGGCCGACCAGCCTTCCGTTCCCAGCGGAACGATGGTGGGGGCCTTCATCCCGGGCAGCAGAGCCGTAATAGCTTCCAGCTTTTCGTTGGGAGCATTCAGTACGATGTACTTGTTGTTTTTAGCCGTTTGTACCGCGTGAATCCGGAACAGCAGTTTCGACAAAATTGCCCGCTTCGCTTCGCTCAGGGAGGGGTGGGCAATCATCACGGCTTCGGATTTAAAGATGACTTCTACTTCCGATAAACCATTAGCCAGCAGCGTGCTACCCGAAGAAACAATATCGCACACGGCGTGGGCCAGACCGATACTGGGGGCAATCTCCACGGAGCCACTGATTTCGTGAATTTCCGCTTCGATTTCATTTTCTTTCAGAAAGTTACCCAGAATGGTCGGGTAACTGGTGGCAATGCTACGCCCTTGCAAATCCTGTACGCCCTGATAGGAATCCCCGCGAGGAATGGCGATGGACAGGCGACATTTGGAAAAGCCGAGTTTCTTGGCGATGTCCACGTTGCGGCCCGTTTCGACCTGAACGTTTTCGCCCACGATGCCGATATCTGCTACGCCATCTTCGACGTATCCGGGAATATCATCATCGCGGAGAAAGAGAAATTCGGCGGGGAAATTGCTGGACGTTGTTTTAAGCTTACCGGCTTTGGAATCAAACTTAATTCCACATTCCTTGAAAAGAGTAAGTGAGTCTTCGCTGAGGCGACCGGACTTTTGAACGGCTATACGGAGGAAATCCTGGCTCATGAGTAGATCTAAAACTTCGGGCTTCTACCCAAAGGGAATACGATTAGGCTCCAAAATTAGCTATTCGTCCGGAATAAGAATCATGCAGGAGCCAGGACTTTCACAAGCGGTGAGTTTCTATGTCCTTCGTTGGAATACCTTCCTGTCGATAAACCTTTGTTCGTTGGCGTTCCTACCCGAGCAGTAGGATGGGAATATGCCTTTTTTTCGTTTGATTCGTTTCCTCATTGAAAACCGTAGTCTCTGCCCCTATATGACACCTAAGCCTCCCATTTCATGATTACCTTGATTCGAACCAATTCTGAACATTCCGATTTTCGTAGCCTGGTTACGCTACTGGACCGTGACCTGCACCAACGCGACGGCGACGAGCACGCCTTTTACGCTCAATTCAATAAAATTGACGCCATTGCTCATGTCATCGTGGCCTACGCTGATGACACGCCAGTAGCCTGCGGAGCAATCAAAGCCTTTGCGGAAGACACGGTTGAAGTGAAACGTATGTTCGTTCATCCCGATTTCCGCAGTCAGGGTATTGCTTCGCTAGTGCTAAAGAACTTGGAAATCTGGGCTAAGGAATTGGGCTTTGCTGTCTGCGTACTGGAGACGGGCAAACGCCAACCGGAGGCCATTCGCCTGTATGAAAAGAATGGATACACCCGCACGCCCAATTACGGTCAGTACATCGGCGTTGAAAACAGTGTTTGCTTTCGGAAAATACTGGAGGCGTAGAGGGTGGTTCAGAACTTCACCGAGTATTCCATTCAATACAAAAGGCCCCGTAGGTGATACGGGGCCTTTTGTATTGAATGGACTGAACTTTCTATTGGTATTCTTAATTTCCACTTACCATAATCCGTCGGCTGGTATGGAAACCATCCGCGTCGATTACCAAAATAAGCAAGCCTGAATTATCCTGGATTTCGATGGTTTGCGTATCGTCCAGTGAACCTATTTTTTTCTCCAGAATCTGGTGGCCCGTGGGTGTAAACAAACGTACGGTTACATTCTTCAGACCTTTCAACGTCTCCAGCGTTACACGACCATTAGGCGAGGGATTAGGATAGATACTGATGTCCTGGCTTAACGGATCGAGCACAAAATTGAGGGTACTGTTTTTAGCGGAGTAACACGAAAGCGTTCTGCCCGATGACAGCGTATACACCAGCTCCGAACGCACCGAGTACGTACCCGAAGCCGTAGCTTTAATGACGGCTTCGTCGGTGGCCAGTGAATCCGTTCCGCGTCTCCAATAAAAGTTCTTACCCGTACCACCCGCCTGTAACTTGTACGTTCCTACTTTGGTGATAGTCGGTTCTGTTGGTAGCGGATTTACTTTTACAGTCAGTACGTTCGAAACGGGAGACGTACAACCAATATTATCCGTTACCTGGGCCGTATAATTGCCCGACTCCTGAACGGTAACGCGGTTGCCAGCATCGCTGGTACCTATCCAGGTATGCTTCAAGCTATTGTTATTAGAGGTCAGCGTAACCCTACCGCCTTCGCAGAATTCTAGGGCTCCGGAAGCTGTGATGGTTGGAGCGGCAGGCAGCGGACGGACGCTAGTCGTAACCGCATCCGAGGTGGCGGACAGACAGTTGAACGTATTTTTCGCTTGTACTGAGAAAGAACCAGCTTTCGAAATGACCAGCGATTGAGCCGTTTCACCCGTATTCCACACCACGCCTGCTTCTGAGGAAACGGCTTGTAGCGTTACACTCTTATCTTCGCAGAAAGTCGTTGATCCAACTACGGTAATCGTTGGTTTTTCCGGACGAGGATTCACCGTTACCGTGATGGGGTCGGAAGAAGCGGATCCGCAGCCAAACGCATCTTTCACGGTCACGCTGTACGTACCGGCCTGCGTGGTTTGAATCGAAGCACCAGAGGCTCCATTACTCCACTGATACGAAGCTGCCGTAACCGAAGACGCGAGCGTAACGGCCGCACCTGAACAGATCGCCGTTGGGCCTTGAGCTACTACGGTAGGTTTCGTGGGTAAGGGGTATACAGTTACTACTACTTTATCGGAAGCATCCGAGCGGCAGCCGTTGGCATTGACGGTATAGACCGTAAATTCACCGGATTCGCTTACCGTAATAGCCCGGCTATCGGATTGATTCGACCAGACGTAGGAATTACCCTGACTAGCCGTAAGCGTTACATTTTTTCCATCGCAGAAGGCCGTTGCTCCTGAAGCAGCAATATTCGGTTTATCTGGTTTAGGAGAATACGATACGATAATAGCATTCGAAGTGGGCGACACGCAACCATCGTTATCGACCGTCTGAGCCGTATAGCTTCCCCCTTGCGTGACTTTTAAGCTAGCCGTGTTGGCTTGGCCCGTATTCCAGCGGTAGTTCATTCCGTTGCTAGCTGCCAGTGTCACTTCAGTACCCGGACAAATGTCTTTGATTTTATCGGAGGTAGCAATCGTTGGAGCCGTGGGCGTGGTACCCATCGTCAAGGCTAATGCCGAAGAGCTAAGCGACTCACAACCCGTAGCAGGGTCTTTTTCCTTAGCCGTGTACGAACCGGCCGTTTTCACGCTGATCGACGTACCCGTTTCGCCCGTACTCCATACGTAATTTTTTCCGGCGGGAGCACTGAGCGTGACCGTAGAACCCGGACAAATGACTTTAGTAGAAGATGTGAGAGTTGGACCCGGTCCCGGTTCGGTCTGCGTAATTTGTACCGCTGCCGATGTAGGCGATTCACACCCGCTGCCATCATTAATACGTACCGAATACGCACCAGATTGCTTTACCGTAATCGACTTCCCAGTTTGTCCGTTGCTCCAGACAAAGTTAGTACCGCCTCCGTTGGCCGTCAGTGTAACTTGGCTACCCACGCAGAAGGTCGTACTGTTTGCTACGACAGAAGGCGTACCGATGTCATTTGGTACAATAAAGGGCGGAGCAAAAGCGGAGTTACCGGAACCATCCTTTACGCGAGCATAATAGGTTTTTCCGGATTGACCGACAATGCTACCAGCGGTTTGATTACTTCCATCACTGCTAATCCAGTATTGGCCAGATCGCCCGGCAATGCCCAGATTAAATTGATTTTTTGCTCGGCAGGCAAACGTTACCTGTAGCATATCCGCTGCTGACTGCGGTTGTGAACTGGAAAGAAAATTAGAACTCACGATACTTTCAAACCAAGCCTGAGCGTGCTTTTTATGGTTTTCAGAACCGTAAAAGTGAGCAGGATCTCGCGGGTCACGCGGGTTCTGAATATTGTCTGTTTCTGGGCCATAAAAACAGTTTGACACTCTTTGAACCGTTAGGTTCTGCCCCTGAATCGTTCGAGCATTCGTCTTTGTAATATTTCCATTGTCGACATACAAAGAAGCTCGGGCGATCATCCAGGAAATATTTTTACCGCCAAAATCAGATCGTGATTTATCAATTACAGTCTTCAGATGAGTAGAATATTCATCTGGACTTGTATCGGCTTTACCGTCGTATTCGCCCTGATGCCAAAGAACACCCCGAACACCCGTTAAATTTCCGTAGTATTGTAGCGAAATTTTCAGGTTCGCATAGGGCAAACCCATCGGTAAATTATCGGGCGTGAAGGGGTTTTTAGTAGGCCATCCGTTTGCACTCTCGTACCAGTTTTTAATACTCGTTGCGGAGTAAGCTGAGTTGACAAATAGCACAGGTACATTGTAGCGAGCTGCAATTAAATCACCCAAGTATCCCCAATGCCAAGCAGTGTATCCGTAAGGGGCATACTTAACGTGGGCCGTCATCTTCTCAAACTTTGGAAAAGCAGAGGTAGGATCTTGGTTAGTTAGGTTACCCGAAAAGTTAGTAACAACGTTGATTCGCTCATCTTGTGGTTCAGGTATGTCCGTTTGATCTTCCCGCCCCTGGGCGTTCGACTGTCCAGCAATCACAAACACCTCTCCCACCCCAACGCGTTCGAGTGTAGTGCTTTCCAGAACGTTGCCGCCGGCCATGGCCCGTACTTCCACATTATACCAACCACCGGATACTGAAACCGTACCCTGAAAGTTACCACTACCCGACGACACTGGCGTCCAGTTCGTAGTATTTCCGCCATTCCGAGCGACGAAACGGGCTTCGATCCGGTCGGCATTGTTCGTGAAACTACCGGCAACAGTCACATTGGCCGAGTTGGCATTGTTGCGTTGAAAAACAATCCGTTCAACGGGAAAAGTAATCTTTAATTGGCTAAAAGCTGAGGTTGAAAACGCTAAGCAGCTGAGAAAAAGACAGTACTTAAAAATAGAATTTAATGTCATAGCATAGAGCCTATTAATGTACACAATGGTTGTTGGCTGGGAACAAAAAACTCGCAAATATAAGCTGAGAAAGATAGGCTAGGTCTTAATCCTAGAGAGAAACCAGTATTTTGACAGAAGGTTTAAGATTATTTAACAAACTGTCTATCAGGTCGCACGTTTGCTAATCTTAGTGGATATATACCACTTTATAAGTACTACCACACTTATTCCCAACGAGTAAGCAATCAAATCCGAATACAGGAAGCCCTGGCCTAACAGCAGTTTTCCCGGCAACGTCGACCGGAGTTTCACCAGCCAGGAAGCTTGCCAAAGCTGACTGAATTCGATAGCATAACTGATCAGTAGGGCAAAAAGGGCTAGTCGCGAGGTTTTGGCTTGCGGATTGAGCAGGTGCAGGACCCAGAAAACGGCTACGGCCCACAGGGCATCCCCTACAGCCAATGGCACAAAAGCTAAACGCCTGCCAATCAGACCTAAACTAATAGTTATGAATAATAATGCTGCGTACGTGGCCCGGTTAGACTTGATCATTGCCGAAAAGCCTCAGCCTCATTTAATAAGTATTCCAGTCCGTTGAGCTTGATTTCGTAGAACGAACGAAGCAATAGGCCTAACTTTCCTTCCGGAAACCCCTTTCGGGCAAACCATTCAAGATAGGAAATGGGCAACTGTCTGAGCAGTTGTCCCTTATGTTTGCCGTAAGGCATCCGATATGTCAACAGTTGTTGAAATAATTGAGGGTTCAACTGAGGTGATTCTTCCATGCAATGAGTCGTACTTTTATTTGAAACAGGTAACAAAACTAGAAGTCTTAGTTCTTTTATCTATTTGTATTGAGTAATGAAACAGCAAATGCAATTCAGTGTTAAGCGGAATAAAAATTTGTTTTAGTCAGATTTCATTACAGAATAAGGTTTATTAGGTTGGTTTTAAAAACTTTGTTAAGCTGTGTAATACCGCTTATTCTTCTAAAGACACGAATCGTTAAAACTTGGTTGGATGAAAGATTTGAGTTCTACAATTTTTCAGAAAATTGATTATTTTTTTAATGTTCTTTTTTAAGTATAAAAATCTAAATTAAGGATTTAAATCCCTGATAAATAGTTAGTAATTAGTATGAGCATCCACCGCTATTTTATTGTGAATAAACCTTTCCGAATGTTATCCCAATTTACCGGAGCCGAATCTCTACCTATGCTGGGTGAATTAGCTTACGATTTTCCTGCGGGAACCCATTGCATTGGTCGACTCGACAGTACCTCCGAAGGTTTGTTGCTACTCACCACCAACCAGCAAGTGACCCGCTTGCTCTTTGAAAGCCAAACCCCTCACTTACGCCAATACTTAGTACAGGTCTATAAACAGGTCAGTCCGGCTACGTTACAGCAGTTGCGAACGGGTGTACCCATTCAGATTTCCGGGGCTTTACACTATATAACGACACCCTGTGAAGTAGAAATTGTGGAGAAGCCGGATGGACTGTTTGAAAGTGGCTGGTCGTATCCTGACGATCGACCCCATACGTGGTTACTGATTTCGTTGACGGAGGGAAAATTTCGTCAAATCCGTAAGATGCTAAAGGCGGTGCGTCACCATTGTCAGCGACTCATTCGGGTAGCGATTGAAGATCTAACTCTGGGGGATTTACAACCGGGTCAAGTACGGGAAATTCCCGAATCCGAATTTTTTGCTAAGCTCAAGATTCCTTATCCTAATTGATAGGACAAAAAAAAGGAGCGGCTTTCACCGCTCCTTTCTGAATGTTTTACCGTTTATTCTTCGGTAATCGTTTCTGGCTTTTTCGCCGTAATGGTCAGTGTTTCACTGGTTCCATCGTGGTCAGCCAGCAGGATATCTCCTTCGGCTAAATCACCCTTCAGGATTTCTTCCGCTACGGGATCTTCCAGATAACGCTGGATGGCCCGGTTCAGCGGACGAGCACCGTACTGCGGATCGTAACCTTTCTTGGCGAGGAAGTCTTTGGCAGCTTCCGTCAGCTCAACGCGGTATCCCAATGTGGTGATACGGGCGAAGAGTTTGCCTAACATCAGTTCAATGATCCGGTGCAGGTGTTCGCGTTCGAGTGAGTTAAACACAATCACATCATCCAAACGGTTCAGGAACTCAGGTGAGAACGCTTTACGCAAGGCATTCTGAATCGTGCTTTTCACGGCTTCATCCTGACCTTCTACCCGTGTTTTGGTGGCGAAACCGATACCCGTACCGAAGTCTTTCAAATCACGGGCTCCGATGTTCGAAGTCATGATAATGATCGTATTTCGGAAGTCAACCCGACGGCCTAAACCATCCGTCAGGATACCGTCATCCAGTACCTGGAGCAGAATGTTAAATACATCCGGGTGAGCTTTTTCGATCTCGTCAAGCAGTACAACGGAGTATGGTTTACGACGAATTTTCTCCGTCAATTGACCGCCTTCTTCGTAACCCACGTATCCTGGAGGAGCTCCTACCAGACGGCTTACGCTGAATTTCTCCATGTACTCCGACATATCGATCCGAACGAGCGAATCTTCTTTGTCGAATAAATGAGAGGCCAGTACTTTCGCTAACTCCGTCTTACCTACACCCGTTGGGCCCAGGAAGATAAAGGAACCGATTGGTTTCTTCGGATCTTTCAGACCTACTCGCGTACGCTGAATAGCTTTCGCCAGTTTTTCAATGGCTGACTCCTGACCAATTACTTTACCTTTCAAATCTTCCGCCAGCGTCAGCAGTTTCTTTCCTTCATCGGTTGAAACGCTACGTACAGGAATACCTGTCATCATTGCTACTACTTCGGCTACGTTATCTTCCGTAACGGTATAGCGACGCGTCTTGGTATCTTCTTCCCAGCGTTGTTTAGCACGGTCGAGTTGTTCGAGTAATTTCTTCTCCCGATCCCGCAGTTGAGCCGCTTCTTCGTATTTCTGCGATTTTACGACTTGATTTTTCTGCTTTTTGACTTCTTCAACGGCTTCTTCCAGTTGAATGATGTCTTCGGGTACCGAGATATTATTGATGTGTACGCGAGCACCTACTTCGTCCAATACATCAATGGCCTTATCAGGCAGGAAACGATCAGAAATATAACGTTCTGACAACTTAACAGCTGCTTCTAAAGCTTCCGGAGTATAATTTACGTGGTGGTGTTCCTCGTATTTATCTTTGATGTTATTAAGAATCTCAACCGTTTCTTCAATGCTGGTAGCATCCACCATTACCATCTGGAACCGACGGGCCAACGCACCATCTTTCTCGATGTACTGACGATACTCGTCCAACGTAGTAGCACCAATGCATTGAATATCACCGCGAGCCAGAGCAGGTTTAAACATATTAGAGGCGTCCAGCGAACCAGAAGCTCCACCAGCTCCCACGATGGTATGAATCTCATCAATGAAGAGAATGACCTCGGGCGATTTTTCCAACTCGTTCATCACAGCCTTCATCCGTTCTTCGAACTGACCACGGTATTTAGTACCAGCGACCAAAGAAGCCAGATCCAGCGTTACAACGCGTTTGCCAAACAACACTCGGCTTACTTTCTTCTGAACAATCCGAAGGGCCAGACCTTCAGCAATGGCTGTTTTACCAACGCCAGGCTCACCGATCAAAATCGGGTTATTCTTTTTACGACGAGAAAGAATCTGAGCAACCCGCTCAATTTCTTTCTCACGACCCACGATGGGATCGAGTTTGCCTAATTCGGCCAGCTTGGTAAGATCACGGCCAAAATTATCCAGTACGGGTGTACGGGATTTTTCTGCACCAGGCTTACCGGACTCACTACGAGGGCTGGAACCGAACATGCGGCTGTCTTCATCATTGTCGTCCGTATCCGGGCCGGCATTGATATTCGGGTTCGATTGATATTCCAGCATTTCCTTAACGATTTCGTAGTTAACGTTAAACTTATGGAGAATCTGAGTCGCAATGTTGTCCTCATCCCGAAGGATCGCCAACAGTACGTGTTCAGTGCCAATCAACTGGGTCTTGAAGACTTTTGCCTCCAAATGGGTCATTTTAAGAACTTTCTCGGACTGACGAGTCAAAGGAATATTGGCCATGTTCCGAACGCTGTGCGTTGCCGTACCCTTGGTAGCTTGCTCGATAGTCATTCGCAACTCATCGAGGTTGATACTTAATTTTTTCAACAGGGCCACGGCTACGCCTTCGCCTTCACGAATCATACCCAAAAGCAAATGCTCTGTCCCGATGTAATCATGTCCAAGTCGCAGAGCTTCCTCTCTACTCAGGGAGATGACTTCCTTCACGCGGTTTGAAAATTTTGCTTCCATACTTAAGGTTTAGCGTGTTTCTATTACTCGGCTAACGCCGGAAGAACAGCTATTGTTCAATTTAGGATCAGAATCTCTACTAAAATTATCGGGAATTATACGTCCAGCGAAGACTCAAAGGGTGTATAGTTGGTTGAAGCTTTCAGAATGCTCAAGGCTTCATTTCCCTGACAAAATAATAAATCAAGAATACTAAGGTTAGGAAAAAACTGTTCCCCAAAATTTTGTCGGTAGGCAATGGGTTTATAAAACGGTCGCTCCTGATAACTTATTTTAGGAGAAATCAGGCCTCTAGCATCAAAAGCTTCATTTCCATACGTTTTCTCATACTGGCTGGTATAGTCAAAATTGATTTTTAACCGCAACAGATCCCGACAAACTGTCAGCATATCCAGGTTTAGATCGAACAAAAAGTCAGGTTTCCGTTCGTATACTTGTTTAAAACGCTCTTCGAAGTACTCAAAGTAAGGCGTTTTCCGATACGCTGACTCAATAGCTCCCCAATGTCGTTTCAACCAGGGCTGCCGGTAATCAATTCGAATGTCCCGAATGAGCGTCTTTTGCTGACTTCTGCCTTCAAGTACGGGGACTACTAATGTATCGATGCCCTGACTGGTCAGAATTTGACAGCGATTTCGGAAAGTCTGCTTTTGAAAATGCTCGTGGCTTTCAAGCAGGATCGTGTCAAACGATGCTCCACACGTCCAAAATTCTAAACCTGGTAAATACTGTAATTCTACAACGAAACGCTTACTTTCCGACATTTGTACTTAAGGATCTCTTTTTTAAAGAAAAGGAAAAAATATCAAGTATCAAATTATTTTTTAATTTTTGTAGTTATATAGTTGGTACGTATATTTTTTTGAATCTATTGATTGCATAAATGGTATTTTTCCAAGTCATATCTCGCTTACCCCTCACCGTACTGTATTGGTTTTCCGATTTCTTATTTGTACTGATTTACTACGTTTTCGGTTACCGGAAACAGGTAGTATTAGGAAACTTAGCGGCGGCATTTCCCGAGAAATCAGAGGCTGAACGACAGGCCATTGCTAAAAAGTTCTTTCGTAACTTCTGTGATCTGATGGTGGAAACCGTAAAGTCTCTGACCATCTCACGGCAGTCGATCGCTCGTCGAATGAAATTAGAAAATTCCGAGGTTCTGCACAATCTTATTCGTCAGAAAAAGACGGTATTTGTCATGCTAGGTCACCAGATGAACTGGGAGTGGATTTCGCTGAGTATTGCGAATGATGGTATTCCGGCTGATGTCATTTACAAGCCGCTCTCGAACTCATTCTTTGAGCGTTTTATGCTGGCAATCCGTTCCCGTTTTGGCATCAAGCCCGTCTCTATGCATACGATTCTGCGAGATATGATTACGCGCAAGAACGAACCCCGGGTTATTGGTACCTTAGCAGATCAGGCCCCGCATCACCCCGATTCAGCGTACTGGTCAACCTTCTTTCATCAGGAAACCGACTTTTTTACGGGTACCGAAAAATTGGCCCGTAAGTTCAATACGCCTCTGCTGTTTGGAAAAATCAGAAAAATTAAACGGGGTCATTACAGCTTTCACCTGGAACTGATTGCCGAGCCCTCCTACAAAGACATTGAGCCCGGTCTGTTGACAGAACATTACGTTCGCTGGCTGGAAACTATGTTACGAGAACAACCCGAACTCTGGCTCTGGTCGCACAAACGTTGGAAACACAAACGCGAAACGCATCCGACCGAAGACGAAATGGTACTGGCTTAGCCCAAATAAAAAGGGGACTGAATTCAATTCAGTCCCCTTTTTATTTGGAATCTTTTATTCCCACTCCCCTAACCCCTGACGAATCACTTCGAAATCGGTATCGGTAGCATCCAGGATCGTGGAAGGGATCAGCCCACCTGGTCCGCCATCAATTACCAGATCAACCTTGTGCTGAAACTGGTGGAAAATCTCTTCAGGGTCCGTCGGGTACTCCATGAAATCATCGTCGGATTTGATGGACGTGGTCACAATAGGATGCCCCAGCTGACTGACAATTTCCCGGGTAATGGCGTGATCGGGAATCCGGATACCAATCGTTTTTTTCCGAGGATTCAGCGTTCGCGGTAGTTGCGTATTGGCCGTTAGTACAAACGTATACGGACCTGGCAACACTTTCTTCATTGTTTTGAAGGCCACATCCGAAACCTTGGCGTAATCGGAAATATGACTCAAGTCATTACAAATGATGGAGAAGTCGCTCTTTTCGAGCTTAATCCCTTTGACCTGAGCAATCCGCTCGATGGTACGGGCATTGTGAATATCGCCACCCATACCATAAACGGTATCAGTTGGGTAGATAACAATACCACCCTGGCGAAGTACTTCCAATACCCGGGCAATTTTACGAGGCTCGGGATTTATGGGATGAATAGACAGAAATTCAGCAGGCATATGGATTCGGGATAAAAAAGCTACCGACTTATCGTCGTAATTTCTGATAGGTTCGGTATACCTGATAAAACGGAATTTTTAATTGACAGGCCCAGGCAATCGCTTGCAAGGACGAAGGCAACGGTTTGAATCGTCGGTATAAGGCCGCGTACTGAGCTCCCAGTGCATAGTGTTCCAGGAAAAAACATTGCCGAAGACCATTTCGCAACCGAATGAGCAGAGCCGAAATTTCCTCTGGCGTTTGGACCAGAACAGCGGCTTTTTCGCATACCTTCCAGGTGGATTCCATCTGCTGCGTACGCCGAAGTTGCTGCTGCTTCGAATGCGAACCTTTCACCTGCCGGTACTTTACCCAGCATTCATCTTTAAAGCCGTATTTCCAGCGGCGGGAAGCTCGTACGAGAAAATCAAAATCTTCATACAGAAGACTTTCGTCGTAACCGTCCAGAGCCTCATACACCGACCGACGTGTCATGGCCGTCACTGTCAAAATGGGCGTGCCAGCCAATACAGCCGCAAACACGTCTCCGGAAGGAACGGGCTGTAACCGCTTTCCTTGAGCATCACGTTTATACCAAGTCCCTAGTTTCTTTCCCGTTTCACTAATCAGTACGGCATCGCCGAAA
Organism: Siphonobacter curvatus; assembly: GCF_002943425.1. NCBI lineage: Bacteria > Pseudomonadati > Bacteroidota > Cytophagia > Cytophagales > Cytophagaceae > Siphonobacter > Siphonobacter curvatus. Next base: position 1,843,963 of record NZ_PTRA01000001.1, on the reverse strand, counting down.
ATGGCCCCGTATTCCTCCGAAAGCGTTTCAAAATAAGCCACTTGCTTGGCAATCGTATCGGGGAAAAGTAGATCATCCGCCGCCAGATCCACAATGTATTTACCTTTCGCCTGAGCTAGTCCCCGATTGAAACTTTGACACACGCCCTGGTTATTACAGTTTTGGATAAACTTGTCCTGGTGCCGTAACAGGCTTTCGATGATGGATACGCTTCGGTCTTTACTGAAATCATCGACGACGATCAACTCTAGGGCTGGGTAGGTCTGGATAAACACCGATTGCAGGCATTCAGCTACGAAACGTTCGTGGTTGTAACTCAGACAAATGATCGAAACTAAGGGCTCCTGCTTCATCCCCATGGTAACAGTTATTCTTTCTATTCCTGCTTATATTCTTTTTCTGCTTGCTTGGAAGCGTCATCCAAACTCTGGTTAATCTCAAAACCCAGAATCAGTACCAGAGCTACTAGATACAGCCAGATCATCAAAGCCACTAGCGTACCCACCGCTCCGTATAGCCGGTTGTAGCTGGCAAAGTTCGAGAGATAGTACGAAAAGCCCTGCGTAATCAGAATGATTAACAGCGAAGCCGTGACCGAACCCGCATTGAAGAATCGCCAGCGTTTATGTAAAGCCGGAGCAATGTAGTAAATAATGGAAACGGCCATAAACAAGACTACAAAAACGGTCAGGTAACTAATGCCCTCTACGAACGAATACGTGGAATCAACATTAATCAGACGACGTTCAACCAAAATATCCACCACAATTCGTCCGACAACGAGTACCCCAACGGCAACCAATAGTACGACCGCCAGCAGCACGGTCAGTAAGATGGATATAAGCCGGGTTTTGATAAATCCCCGTTCATCGTGCGTCCGCTGAGCGATGTTAAAGGCTCGCATCAGAGCAATCATTCCATTGGTTGCCGAAAACATCGCAAACACAAAACCAAAGGACAGTACGCCGCTCCGTTTTCGACTCACAATATCTTCAATGGTAGGTAATACTTCTTTATAAATTCCCCGCGGCATGGCATCGGCGAGAAAAGTCATAATCTGATCATCAAGGCCTTCAATGGGTACGTAGGGAATCAGCGTAAACAGAAAAATAATCGCCGGAAAAAGAGCCAGGGTAAAACTATAGGCCACTGCCGTAGCCCGCTGGTCAATGTCAAACTGCAGAACATTGGCAAAGAGTACCCGAAGCAAGTGATACAAAGAAAAGCTTCTTCGCCGAATGCGTACATTTCTTAAAAAGGTCTGTACGCGTTGAAGGGGCTTATGTTTACGGGAAAGTTTCGCCATTGCTGTTGCTTAATACACACGTGGGGTGGGTTGAAAAAAGTGAACAGGCTTCTGGTTACCTTATTCTTTGAGAAAGTACGGCTGTAGTTTACCCAACAAGGCAGTAGGGGCCATGATCGGTCGGTTGGTTTCACGGTTGATGAACACCAGTGTCACCTCTCCCGTATTTAAAAGAACGTTCGATTCATTAAACAACTCAAAATGGAAGACGATTCGGGCGGCGGGTAACTGCTGAATACGCGTTTGGATGGTGAGTAATTCGTCGTAACGGGCCGGTTTTAAATACCGCGTTTTCATTTCATAAACGGGCATCATCACACCCGACTCTTCCAGAACCTTATAGGCAAAACCTAAACTACGCAACGCTTCCACGCGGCCAATTTCATAAAGCCGGGCGTAATTGCCGTAGTACATATATCCCATCTGATCCGTATCGGCATAACAAACCCGGTACGTATGCTCATGCTGAAAAGCCATTCACTGTATAATTAAATACGGGCGGATCATTCATCGAAGAATCATCCGCCCGTAGGATACTTGGTTTATTTTTTAATTCCTAACTGGTTCAACGCTTCTTGGTACAATTTGGCGTTGCGTAGGTGTTCTTCGTAGGTAACCGCAAAAATGTGGTAGCCATTCAGTTTGGGACTCGCACAGAAATACAGGTAATCGTGCTTTTCCCGGTTCAGTACGGCATCGATCGACGAAGGCTCAGGCAGGTTGATCGGCCCCGGCGGCAATCCCGTATTGATGTAGGTATTGTACGGAGACTTGTACAGGAGTTGATGGTGAAGCAGTCGCTTGATGCCAAAATCTCCAATGGCGTAAATAACGGTCGGATCGGCCCGTAGCGGCTCCGATATCGCCAGACGATTCAGATACACGCCCGCCACCCGTGGTTTTTCGTCCTTCTTCTTGGTTTCTGCCTCTACGATGCTAGCCAATGTGATTACTTCTACGGGAGATAAACCCACGGCTTTTGCTTTAGCTTTCCGATCATTCGTCCAGAATTTGTCGTACTCCGACTTCATCCGACCCATCAGCTTCTGCGGTGTTGTATTCCAGTATACCTCGTACGTATTGGGCAGAAACATACAGAGAATGGTTTCGGGCGTAAAGCCATAGAACTGACAAACGGCTGGATCATTCAGCATCCGCTTGAATTCCGTTGAGTCAAATTCAAACTTATTGCCAATTTTCTCAACCAGATCTTGTTTGAGACGGACGTTGTTAAAGGTCAGTTTTACAGCCGCCTGATTGCCCGAACGTAAGGCTTTAATCACTTCGTAATTGCCCGTATTCGGTTTGATTCTATAACGACCCGGTTTCACGTGGTCAGGGTACTTGAGAACCTTCGACAGAAAGCGAAAATACATTTCGTTGTTTACCATTTTATTGGCTTTCAACGAATCAATAACGGTTTCAAAACGAGCTGATTTACTGGGAATTAATAAATAGAAATCCCGGTCTTTCTCCGTGTTCAAATTGGCCGTGTAAAAAATCTGCCAGAGATAAAACGAGACAATCGGAGCCAGAATGGATACGATGATGATAAAGTATTTGAAGAATTTATTACGAACCATGGGTCGAAATAGGTTACACGCTAGGAGAATTATTCATTTCGCCGGGAAAGCATACGCCGAAACGTTCGCCCAGGCTTTTTAAATCAGCGATTACAGGAGCTAATACCGGAATTCCTTCCGTCCGACGAATGGCTTCCATTTCCCGCTCCGGATCGCCCGGGATGCGTACACTTTCCCCGTTCAGTCCTTCCGCCGAGCGGAATCTACGAATCCATTGGTCTAAATGGCTTTTAAATTCATCCGCTGGTCGGAACGCATCCACCCGCATGGCCCCCAGAAAATGACCCGTCCCAATGCCTACACCTTCTTCGGCAGCCATGAAACCAGCCGTAGCAAAGGGAGGTACCCAAGGTCCGTAGTTGGCTCCAGAAAGTACGCCCGAAAATAAATCGACCATCGCTCCCAGTCCGTAGCCTTTATGACTGCCGTGTTCACGATCACCCCCCAGCGGTAGCAGGGCTCCGCCCTTCCGTACGGCATTCGCATCAGTAGTAGGCTGCCCTTCGGCATCCTGTACCCAACCGGTGGGCGTATCCAGATTTTTCCGCTGGAGAATTTCCAGCTTGCCGTAAGCGGCCGTTGTAGTGGCCATATCCAGCAAAAAGGGTGGTTCTTCCTTAGCGGGCATGGCTACGCAGATGGGATTCGTTCCGAGGAGTCGCTCTTTCGAAAAGGTCGGTGTCACCAGCGGTCCGGCGTGGGTCATGGACCAGCCGATCATATCCCGTTCCAGGGCCATGGAGGCATGATAACCGGCAATACCGAAATGGTTGGAATTTCGTACCGCCACCCAGCCCGTACCTACTTTGTCGGCCTTTTCCATCGCAATCTCCATGGCTCGTGGAGCCACGACGAGTCCTAAACCAGCATCACCATCCAGAACGGCAGTAGAGGGCGTTTCATGGACGATCCGCATCTGGGGTTTCGGATTCAGACGACCGTGATCCATCAGCCGGACATAACCGGACAATCGGGCCACGCCGTGGGAATCAATGCCGCGTAGATCGGCAGAAACCAGCACATTAGCCGCCAGCGTAGCTTCGGATTCGGGGCAACCCATGGCTAGAAAAATGTCCCGAACGAAGGTATTAAGTAATCGATGATCAATCATTCACACGTACAATCACGACCAGCGTGACTTAGTTTTTCGGTACAAAAATATCAGTTGAAGGTCAGAATGGAAAAAGATTGAGGGATCACTTCAGGCGTTCGAGCAAGGCTTTTACCAAAGCCGCTGAGTTTCGGGCCGCAATCGGTCCGTAGGTATGCATGTCTACTGAAGCCGAATGGTTGGCATTATCTGAAAGACTGCGAATGATCAGAAAGGGTACGCGTTGCTGCCAGCAAATCTGACTGACGGCCGCCCCTTCCATCTCAATGGCATCGGCCTGCATGGTCCGACGGATGTGTAGACTGGCGGAATCAGAAGCCATAAAAACGTCACCCGTTACGACGGTACCGCTGTAAATGGTCGGTTGATAATTACCCACTTTTTCCAGCTTTACTTTCGGAATCACGACCCCTGCTACGAGTAACAACGATGAGTCAGCCGGGAAATACAGCGGGTTTTCCTGAAAATTATACGGATTACGCGTGGGTCGAACCGTCATTCCCTCTTTCAAGACACGGCCGTAATCATGGTAAGCCACTTTGGTAGCCATTACAATATCTCCGGGCTGATATTTTGGATTTAGGCCCCCGGCGATTCCCGTGAAAATCACTTCGCGGGGCCGAAAATGTTCCAACAGTAACGTCGTGGTTAACGCAGCGTTTACCTTTCCGATTCCACCCTGCACCAATACAATTTTCCGACCTTCCAAACTACCCGTGTAGAACGTCAATCCTTCGATGTGTTGTTCACGACGACCTTTTATTTCTTTTTTAAGCACTTCTACTTCATCAGCGAAAGCACCCATAATCGCCGTCAGATTATTACTTTTTCGGGGGAATTTGGTTTGAGCGTCCGGCGTAGTGGAATAGGTAAGCTGAGCAGAAAGATTAAAACAGATTCCGAGCAAACCTACGAGTACGAGTGTACAAATTTTCATGAAGTAAGGAGCTTATTCTACGATCAAGGCGGCCACGCACAAAGCAATGATGCACCAAAAAGCCAAAGGTAATTCACGAAACTTACCACTGGCTGCTTTTAGCACCGCATAACTTAAAAAGCCCCAAATGATTCCTTGCGTAATGCTATAGCTAAAGGGAATGAGTACCATGGCCAGAAAAGCGGGTACCGCTTCCTCCCACTCGTCCCAAGGAATTCGGGTAACCGTTTTCATCATAAGCACCCCCACCAGCACCAGCGATGGGGCCGTGGCCACGGAAGGCACCATGCTCAACAAGGGCGATAAAAACAAACAGGGCAGAAAACAGAACGCTGCCGTAATGGCGGTTAATCCGGTACGTCCTCCGGCTTCAATACCAACCGCTGACTCGACATAAGCCGTACCGGGACTCGTACCGACCAGTCCCGCCAGCGTAGTCGATACCGCATCAGTGAGTAAAGATTCTTTCAGCATCAGCGGCTCTCCGTCGGCATCCAGTCGGCCCGTGGCTTCCGCCAGGCCTACAAACGTGCTCAGGCTGTCGAACAGATCGGTAAACACAAAAGCAAAGATGACGGGTGCCAGCGACCAGCTCAGGGAACCTTTCAGATCGAGCTGAAAAAGCAAACTGAAATCCGGGGCGGCTACTACCCCCTGCCAGTTGACCAATCGTGGACCATCATCCAGCCGACCGGGCAATAAGGCTAGTAATGTAGTCAGTACAATTCCCCAAAGCAGGGCTCCGTGTACTTTCTTCTGCATAAGAACCGCCGTCAGAAGCAGGCCTACCAGAAAGGTACAAACCGCGGGCGTGAGTGGACCAATGCTAATCATGGTTGCCGGGTTAGCGACAACGAATTTGGCGTTACTAAAACCAATGAGCGTAATGAATAACCCAATGCCAGCGGCAATACCGTATCGCAGCGATTTAGGGATGGTTTTAATAAGCAGGACGCGTACGTTAAACAGCGAAATGATCAGAAAGAAAACGCCCGACCAGAATACGGCACCCAAAGCCGTGGGTACGGGGACCTTCATGCCCTGCACGACCGTAAACGTAAAAAACGCGTTGAGACCCATGCCTGGAGCCACCACATAAGGGCTTTTAGCATACAATCCCATCATCAGGCTACAGAAGAAGCAAACGAGAACGGTAGCGGTTAATACGCCCGAGAAGGGCATTCCGGCGAGGGATAAAACGGAGGGATTAACTACCACGATATACGCAGTGGCTAGAAAACTGGTGACGCCGGCTAGTAATTCAGTACGAATAGAAATGGGGACATGATCCATAGATTTCATGTCCCCAATTTCCATCAAAAAAGATCAAAATACGAATCTTTTCTAATTAAAGATATTTACGCAGACGACTCAGGGACTCCGGGGTAACGCCCAGATACGAAGCTAAATGGTACTGCGGAACACGTTGAATCAGCGAGGGATGGTCCTGTAACAGGCGTAGGTAACGGCGGGCCGCATTGTCAGCAATCTGTGAATCAATACGTCCTTCCATATCCTGGATGGTACGCTCCAGCATCATCATGGAGAAACGTTGATACGCCAGGGATTCTTCAAAAAGAGCCTTACGACGCTCACTGTTCATGACCAGCAAGGTAGAATCCTCCAAGGCTTGTACGGTGTAGGGACTCAGGCGATGGGCTGAATATCCCGTTACACTGGTTACAAAAGAATTCTCGTCTTTCAAAAACAAGGTAACTTCCTTACCCTTGTCCGTACGAAAAACCCGCATCACACCTTCGATGATAAAAGCAACTTCATCAATGTGATCTCCTTGGTGAATAAAATAGTCTCCTTTCTTAAACGTGCGTGTTTCATACGCACCGTTGATAGACTGCACATCCTCATTAGACAGCTCGACATATCGCCGGATGTAGGACAATAAGGGCTGGGTGATCGTTTCAGAGAGCATAATTTTCAGGAAATATGTAACGGCGGTTTAATCAGGGGCTAAAGTAAGAAATTTTCTTAGATTTTGCACACTTAAATTGCTTAGGAAAGATGACTTTTTACTTATTCTTTAAACATTTCATACTTGAATATTAACGAATTAACTTAAGAATACCTCCTATTCCTTAAAATAAGTTAATTTATAAGTTCCACTAGCTAATATTTAGGGGGTAGCCTAGAAAAACGTTAACTACCCTCTTTTGATAAAAGTGTAATTAAACAATCAAACTACCCTAAACGAAAAAGTAAGGACTTTCAGCAGATCACCTCATTTGCTAAAAGTCCTTACTTTCCTATGTACTAATTGAGTACTAGTGATTAGGAAATGGTAATTATTTTCCCCAAATCCTCCCAGAAGTGAGGATAAGATTTTACGACTACGGAAGCATCGTCAATTTCTAGATTTGTACACATCGCTAATGGAGCAAAAGCCATAGCCATTCGGTGATCTTCATAGGTATGAATTGAGGTACCTGCCCGATCCCAACTAGTTTGTTCATTGGTTACAATACGGTACTTCGTATTTGCTTCTTCTTCGACCAGGTTTGCATCAAACTTTTGCAACTCCTGTTGAATGGCCAGTACACGATCCGTTTCTTTTACTTTCAGACTTTCTATACCCGTAAACTCGGCCGGAATTCCCTTTACAGCGGCAATGACGGCAATGGTTTGAGCCAGATCAGGGCAATGGGTAAAATCCCAGCTAAAAGACTTTTCGGCAGGAATTTGGGTCAGGTGAAAACCCCGTCCGGTATACGTACTTTTAACCCCCAACTGTTGCATAATAGCAATGATGGCAGAATCTCCCTGTAACGAATTTTCTTTTAAACCCAACAGTTCGACTTCCGATCCTTCGGGTCCCAGAGCAACGAGACTGTACCAGTAACTGGCGGCGGACCAATCGGACTCAACGGCGTAATCGCTCGACTGGTACGGCTGAGCGGCCACCCGAATCTGGCGGTTTTCCCAATCTGCCGTAACGTCTGCTCCAAACTGCCGCATCTGCTGGATGGTCATTTCAATGTACGGAATCGACCCAAGTTGACCCGTCAGATGTAGTGTCAGACCTTCTGGTAAGGTGGGAGCAATCATCAGAATGGCCGAAATAAACTGGCTACTGACGTCACCTCGCATGGTCAGATCTTTCGTACCCGCGTACGAAAAACCTTCGAGCTGAAGCGGTGGATAACCCTCCTTGTTCTGATACGTGATGCGGGCTCCCAATTCCCGTAACGCCTCTACTAAAATGCCAATGGGCCGTTCCTGCATCCGGGCCGTTCCGGTCATTACTTTCTGGCGGTTAGCCGCTGCATAGTAGGCCGTCAGAAAACGCATGGTTGTACCCGCGTCGAGTACATCGGCTACGGGTTCATCGCGTTGCAGCAGTCGCTGCATGGTCTGGGTATCGCGAGCTTCTGACAGGTTGCTGAGCGATCCCGTTCCCCCCGCCAGAGCGTTGAGGATTAGAGCACGGTTGGACTCTGACTTGGACGCCGGTAACTGAATTTGGGCCTGAAAAGGCTGAGTGATCTTATGCAGGAAAAGCTTTTTCAAAACAGTACAGAAAATAGATCGGTGATTGCAAGGCCAAAATTATTCATTTTCGCGGGTTTTGCCCGGTTTTCTGACAAACTGATTCCCCTGGATACTAAAGAAGGGGCTACTTACCGGTAATTTCCGGAAGTAGCCCCTCTCCTATTTACTGCTTCTTTTAAAACGTTTGCAGTACTTTCAAACGATTCCGGTGACCAATTTTCATGGCTTTGTGCGTGGACTTGTAGCATAAAGCACCTAGGCCAATCAAACCACCACTGACAATAGCCGTCGAGGAAGTCAACTCCAGCGATGATCCCTTCAATTCTCTGTTCCAAACCGGACCAAAGAAATCCATGATAAAATACAACGCTCCGGCCGCGGGCAGTAAATACCCAGCTTGCGTAGCCAGCGAACTTCCTTTCATAAAGTACACTTTCCGAATGTCTGACAAACGGTATTCGGTATATTCTTGCTGATTCGTGATTTCACTAAAATCCGCAAATACGAGCGTTGAATCGGTTACCGCGAAGATGTTATCACGGATTTTTCCGCTCTGGCCTTTGGCTTTAAAAACAAATTCATCACCCGCGAAAAATCGCTTTCGCCCCCCTGGATAATCCACAGCAATGTATCTGATCGTTTGCCGGGATGTCATGGCCCGGCCCGTTGGTGAAGGAGGTTGCTGGGCGTACAAAGCGGGTGCCCAGAGTATTGCAAGTAAAAAGAGTAGCCATTTCATGGTTTCAAGTACGGATGGAGGTACAGAGCAAACGTATCGTATTAACAAAACGTATTTCTTACCCTAGGGTTTCAAACAAAGGTATGTAATCCCTTGCTTACTCCACAGACACCTAAAGTCTGTTTAGGATTAATGAATGGAGACGCCACCAGAAACAATAAACTTCATCACTTCCGTTGCGTTGGCTTTTACGGGCTTTACGTGTTCCTTCGGTAGGATAAATAAATGTCCCGAAAATGCGTACGATTGGGGGAAATAAACCGCTACAGATCCGGGTAAATCCCACTCCGAAAGATCAGATTGGGTTAAGAATCCCAGCCGGTATAATTCCGTATTCGTATCCATTTTGACGAGCACGGGCTGATTAAATTTTTTCTTATCGCCGACGAAAGCGGAGGTTAAATCTTTCAGGGAAGAATAAATAATTCGTACCAGTGGAAGGCGATTAATAAACTCTTCAAAGAGATTAAATACGGGAATAATGACAAACGTTGACCCCAGAAAACCCACCAGAAAGACAATAGCTAACACAATAACCATCCCTACTCCCCAGAGGCGAACCTGATTTTCACCCGTACCGATTCCTACGGGAATTAGTCCGTCAAGGTATAAAAATGCCTGGTATAAAATGTAGCCCGTGAAGAACAACGGAGCAATCAACAACAACCCGCGAATGAAGTAACTGACAAAGCGATTGATTATTCTTTTTTTCATGGAAGAAATAGATGGAAGGGGGAATCTATTCTACAATTCGGATTCCTTCGTCAAAGTTCATCGTTCTGTCATTTAAAATCTTACTGACTATAGAAATATAAAAAGAGCCGTACGCTTAGGGGCATACGGCTCTTTTTATATTTCTATTCGTTGTATTACCTAAATTGGCCTAGGTTCTTACTAATGAACGTAGCGTTTAGGTTAGATATCGAAAATCCTGGCCTGCTTCCAGTTTCAGTAAGGTCTCGTACATCAGCCGAATGACTTCTTCTACATCCTGTTTGTGTACGGTTTCTACCGTCGTGTGCATGTACTTGAGCGGCAGAGAGATCAGGGCGGAAGCCGTTCCTTCAGCGGCGTAGGCAAACGAATCCGTATCGGTTCCCGTTGAGCGACTTACGGCCTGCCGCTGAAACGCAATTTGCTTTTCTTCGGCTACTCCGATTAGGAAGTCCAGCAGGTTATTCTGTACGGCCGGACCGTAGCACAACACGGGACCACCTCCGCATTTCAAGTCTCCCTGTTCTTTCTTGTCGTACCGGGGTGACGTAGTATCGTGAGTAACATCGGTACAGATGGCCACGTCCGCTTTCAGGCGACGGGCAATCATCTCAGCCCCGCGAAGACCGATTTCTTCCTGTACGGCATTGACTACATAGAGCGTAAACGGTAGGGAAACGTTATTTTCCTTCAGCATGCGAGCTACTTCGGCAATCATGAAGCCGCCGATCCGGTTATCCAACGCCCGACCTACGTAGTACCGATCGTTGAGTTCCGTCAACTCGTCTTCGAAGGTTACTACACAACCCACGTGAACGCCTTTTTCCTCCAATTCTTTTTTGGTAGCCCCGCAATCGATCGTCAGGTCCGTTACCTTGGGAGCGGTGTCCTTTGCCAGATCGCGTACGTGAATGGCAGGCCAGCCGAAAATGCCTTTGACGATTCCTTTTTTGGTGTGAATATTGACACGCTTGGACGGAGCAATCACGGCATCCGAACCACCATTCCGACGGACGTAGATGTACCCATCATCGGAAATGTAATTAACAAACCAGGAAATTTCATCCGAGTGTGCTTCGATCACCACCTTATACGGCTGCCCGGGATTAATAATGCCTACTACGGTGCCGTAAGTATCGACGATATAGTCGTCAATGTAAGGTTTAAGATAATCCAGCCAAATCCGTTGTCCTGCGGCTTCAAATCCCGTTGGAGAAGGGTTATTCAGGTATTGATAGAGAAAGGTTTTGCTACTTTCAGTCATAATAGGATGGAAAATGATAATGATGTGTAGGTACTAAGAACGAAAAAACCAGCAAAATTACGCATGATTCGTTCGCTGAATGGTACTAAAAATTCGGACCGTTTACCTTCCTTTTCGCAGTTCGTCCTGCCATTCTTTCAGTTCCACCCAACGTCCCTGCGTAGCTAATTTGGCCTGATCAGGCCAGGTCGTAGGATCATGCATCTGAAACCGGGAACCGGCGGCATTCAGGATTTCTTTAATCCGCTCGGGCGAAGTAGCGGCTAGCTGGGTGAAGCTGGAAATACCTTCATTATTTAACAGCTGCTCGATTTTGGGACCGATCCCTTCTATCACTTTCAGATCATCCGGTTCTTCGTATAAGATCGGAGCGGCCGTTCCGGTTGTGATTCCCGGAATCCCTTCCGCCGGCGTTATGTCCATCGGAATTTCCATCAACGGCAGTTCTTCCACAACAACGGGAACGGGTGGTTTCGGCTTGGGCGGATTCGTCTTTGACTCGCGACAATGCTCCAATTCTACCCGTTTGGTAGCAATTTGCATTTGCATCGCGTCGATCTTACCGTGTAAAGCCCGGCGGCCCAGTAACCAGCCTAAACCGGCCGCCAAACTCATAAACGTGACCGCTTCGAGCACGGCAATGGGAATATTCTGACTTAACGATTGTACAAGTAGCATAGTTGATGTCGAAGGATGAAGCTCTGTTTATTCTTTTCCTTTTTGCAATTCCTGTTGCCAGGCCCGAAGTTCATCCCACTTGCCTTCCTGAGCCAGGCGAGCCTGACGGGGCCAGGTATTGGGATCCTGAATCTGAAACCGGGAACCCGCCGCCCGCAGAATAGACATGACGTGCGAGGGTTCGGCTACGGCTAGCTGAGCAAATGTTTTGATGCCGGCTTCGTGCAGAAGCTTTTCAATTTTCGGGCCAATTCCTTCAATTTTTTTGAGGTCATCTTCTTCGTGCGGTACGGCAGCGAGCGGCTGTATGGCTTCTTCCGCGGGTGGAGCCACAATGGGTTCGGGCAGCGGACCGGCGGTTCGAACCGGCGGCTTGGGTACGTACAGACCTTTATGACACTGATCCAGGTCAAACTCAATCTGGCGAATTTCCGCTTCGAGATGATGGAGTGTATTCTTACTTTTCAGAAATCCAATCAGGTACCCCAGGATACCCGCCCCCAGCAGAAAAAGTAGGTGTTGAAGCCACGCACTTTCCAGTTGTAAGGGATTAAAATGTTCATACATAATTGCAGTGATTTGAAGGATAAGTCAACCTGCCAAAATGGCTAGTGCTTACATTTTTTGTTCCTGAACAACGATCGTAACCCGACGGTTGGCTTTTCTGCCCGCAGGCAGGGCGTTATCGGCAATGGGTTGCGTTTCGCCTTTTCCATCGGTTACCAGCTGTTCGCTTTTTATGCCTTTCCGGATGAATTGTTTCTTTACCGCTTCCGCCCTACTTTTCGATAAACGCAGGTTATGATCGTCGGGCCCTTCGCTGTCGGTATGACCAATCAGTGTCAGGCGTTTATCTGGATGCTGTTTCAGGTATTTCTTCGCTTCCTCAAAAAATTTATCGTTGTCTTTTGTCCGAATAAATTGGTTACTACTAAGCGGGAAATATAAATCCATGGGTTTGAAAATCCCTTCATACGTAGCGGCAGCCGCTAGTTCTTCTTCGGTTTGTCCTTTTGGTGCTCGTAAGACGGGGGCAGGTTCAGGTGATTCAGGTGTAGCGGGTTCAGATACTGCGGGCTCGGCTAAGCTGGTTTCAGCAACCGTATTCGGGAGTTCAGTGGCACCTGCAAAGGCAAACCCAGCTCCGTAAATGGAATCGGCCGGACTAAAGGCCAGATCCAACTGTTTGGCATCGATTCGCACCTGTGGCTGCGGGACGCCAGCCTTCACAAAATACTGACGGATGGCATCGGCCCGGGCCTGTCCCAGGGTCGGGAAAGACGTATTATTTTCCTCAATGGAGGAATAAAATCCGGTAACGGTTAGAATCTTCTTGGGGTTTTGTTTCAGATAACCGGCCAGAGCCTGTAGTTGGGGCTCGACGGCTCCGGTCACGACTCGTCCGTTTGACCGGCCAAAACTCAGGTTGTTCTCGGAAGTAACGTGAAAATGAGAGCCATCCTGAATATCCAGGGCAGGACTGATAAAGGCTTCCGAAGATTCCGTTTTCGTAAGAGGTTTGGGGTTTCCATCACACAATTGTTTAATCTGACAGACGTGCCAGTAAGTCCCTCCGGCTATCCAGCCGATGAGTACCAGCCATGTCAGGGTTTTGGCGATTGACATACAGAAGGTTAGCTAATAAATGTACCGATAAACATAAACTTGTTTTCTTAGACTAAGCTTCAGGATGTGGGAGTCATTCACGATTCGGAGCAGCGAAAAAAGACAGAAGCCTAATCGAAAGCAACAAGAATTGAATGATAAATGCAAATTTACTTTCGATTCCAATCTTGCCCCACTTTACACAAGTGTTTGGCAGGATCACTTAAAAAGCAACCGTATTTAACGGAAAAAGTTATAAAAAAAGCCTCACCCGTAGGCGAGGCTTTTTTTATACACTTATCGTAAGGTCAAATCTTAGCGATTCATTGACAACAGGAACTCTTCGTTCGAACGGGTACCTCTCATTTTTTCGAGCAGGAACTCCATCGATTCCACCGAGTTCATGTCGGACATATACTTCCGCAAAATCCAAACACGCTTAAGCGTTTCGGGATCCATGAGCAGATCTTCGCGACGTGTACCCGAAGCCGGCACGTCAATGGCAGGGAACATCCGGCGGTTGGACAGTTTCCGATCCAGCTGGAGTTCCATGTTACCCGTACCTTTGAATTCTTCAAAGATTACTTCGTCCATCCGGCTTCCGGTTTCGATCAGGGCCGTAGCGATGATCGTCAGCGAACCACCGTTTTCCACGTTACGGGCTGCTCCGAAGAAGCGTTTGGGTTTGTGTAAGGCGTTGGCATCTACCCCACCCGAGAGAATCTTACCGGAAGAGGGTACCACGGTGTTATACGCACGGGCCAGACGCGTAATGGAATCTAGCAGAATCACGACATCGTGACCGCATTCTACCATCCGCTTGGCTTTTTCCAGGACCATGCTGGATACTTTCACGTGACGGTCCGCCTGTTCGTCGAAGGTGGAAGAAATCACTTCCGCTTTCACACTACGCTGCATATCAGTTACCTCCTCGGGACGTTCGTCAATCAGCAGAATTATTAGGAACACTTCCGGGTGGTTACGGGCAATGGCGTTGGCAATTTCTTTCAATAATACCGTTTTACCCGTTTTAGGCTGAGCAACGATCATCCCCCGTTGTCCTTTTCCAATCGGAGCGAACAAATCGAGAATACGGGTAGAATTTTCGCGGCCCGAAGTAAACAGGTTCAGTTTTTCCGTCGGGAACAGCGGCGTCAGGTATTCGAATGGAATCCGATCCCGAATTTCTTCCGTTGTTTTTCCATTTACGGATTCAACCCGTAACAAAGCAAAGTATTTTTCTCCTTCTTTCGGCGGGCGAATGGCTCCGCGTACGGTATCCCCCGTTTTCAAGCCGAACAGCTTGATTTGGGAAGGAGACACGTAAATATCATCGGGGGAAGCCAGGTAGTTGTAATCCGCCGACCGCAGGAAGCCGTATCCACCATCGGACATGATTTCGAGTACGCCTTCGTTTTCAATCAGGCCATCAAACTCCCGGATATGCTGGTTATAGTTTCGCTTCACCTGCTGCTGCAATTGCTGCGAACGCGGGTTGGGCTGCAAAGGCTGACCACTTTCGTCGGTACGACCTTCACGGGGCTCACGAGTAGTGGGACGGTTTGATTCAGGGCTTACCGGATTGGCTGCCGGTGCCGATTCGCTTTCCGAAGGCATCACTTCCATCGTGGACTGATACGCTTCATCCAATGAGAAATCATTTGCCAATTCAGCGGGGATTTCCATTTCATCTACGGGCTCAAATGCCTGCTCCTGCTCTTCTGTCACCGGCATAACCGATGTGGGTATAGTATCAGGTAGCTCCTCGGAAACACCACCCCGACGAATACGGGTGCGTTTGTGGCGATTTTCGGATTCCGTTTGGGCCGTCGTAGTAGGTAGTACTTCAACCGGAGCAGGCTCGGGTTGAGATGCAGGAATCAATGCAGCGGGGCTTTCTTGAACTTCCTCTGGTACTTCTGAACTTATAGATTCCGCTTCGGGAGCGGAAGGTGCAGCGGGCTCTTGGGCCGTTTTTCGTGTACGACGAGCCCGTGGTTTATCGGATGCTGCTGGCATAGGGGTAGGACTAGCGGGCTTCTCTTGGGAAGTTTGCCGCTCTAAAATTTTGGTAATGAGTTCGGATTTGGACAGTTGGGTTGGATTGGATATACTCAACTCCCTTGCGATTGCTCTCAATTCGGACAGCAGCCGCAAACTCAGCTCTTCTGATGTATACATGAAAAATACGTATCAATCACGGCCGTGCCGGAATAGAATGAAACAGGATAGTCAGGCGAAATTGATAAATGCGTTGGGTTCTTTCGAATTCATTCACAGGAGGGTAAAAGCTACTACTGTCGGGGAAGAGGATGGTTCCGGCTTCTGGGATGCGTCGCTGGGGTGAATGAATTGCAAAGGTAAAATGTTCTTCAGCAATTTGTCAATATCTCTATGTAAACTTTTTTAGGACAGCGAATTATCACTGACGGACTGGGTTTGAAAATCATTTTTAAGATTTACAGTGCTGATTGGGCTGGCAAAGCGAACATCATTTGCTTCGACAATCTGCATAATTTTAAAATTCAGCTCTTCCTTCACGCGATTAAAGGTCCGGAAATCACTGGTTTCTACATGATAAATGATCAACACGTCAAATGATTGATCGCCGAAGGTATCGAAACGAACGCTTCCGGGCTTGTTTTTGGTAAATTCATGGGCATCAATAGCGTCCTGAATCTGATCAATCACTTGCTTTAAAGCCACCGCAGACGTTTTTAAATCCAGACGAATGGTGTATTTCGCTCGTCTGAACTCCCGCTGACTCTGGTTTTCCAACATTTGAGAGACAATCAAACGATTGGGAACAGTCATCATACTTCCGTCTACCGTGCGTATACGTGTACTGCGAAACCCGATTTTTTCGACGTCGCCCATCGTCTGGCTAATCTGAATGGAATCGCCAACGACAAAGGATCCATCGGCAAAGATGGTAAAGGAAGCGATCAGGTTTTCGAGCGTTTCGCGGGCAGCCAGAGCGACCGCGATACCTCCAATACCCAACCCTGCAATCAGCGTCGCAACATCAATATTAAAAATCTTGCCTGTGATGATTAATCCGGAAATTACCACCACCAGTACAATCAGAATGTCCTTCAGAAAAGGTACTAACTGATCGTCTACTCTGGTTTCGGTCCGTTCGGCCCTTCGTTTGAATACGACAGCCAGAAACTTAACGAAACGAATCACAGCCCACGTCAGAGCCAGGATAAGCAAACTTTTATAAATCCGGTAAAGGATGAGTCGAATGCCAAACTCGGTTTTGTGAGCTAAACCCCAGTGGATGGGAATACGGATCAGGTCGAAAGCAAAATACACCATGACCAGTAAAAAAACGTATTCCAGCGGACGGCGTAATAGTGCGACAAACTCCTGTACACTTACTTCGTTTTCCCGGGAGACTTTGCGAACGACGGCAAAAAGTACCTGGCTGAGTAAACGTCCAATGGGGCGACGCAGTAAGGTACCGACTAGCAGAGTACCAATAAAACCAAAAAAATTGAACCAGTGATTACCTGGAAGTACTTTATTTAAAAATTCCTGAAACGGTTCCATTCGAACTGAACGGGATTGTAAGCCTTAGCACGACGAAGACGCCAGTTGCTCTTTCCAATACCGGTAGGCTTCGGGGGTATCAACGCTAATTAACTCTGAGGGCTGCGGGGGACACAGAAGTGTAACGTCGGAAGTTGTTAAAAATTTCCGCAAGCTTAAATGATTTTTTTCAAATAATAAGCGAATCAGCGAAAAACTCCTGGGTTCGTAAATCGTTACCAGGGGTTCCGGTAACGCATCAGCCCCGGCAAAAGCGGTTGCCAGACTTGCGGAGTTACGATTTTGCACTAACGATTCCAGTGTAACGTGCTGAACGAGTGGCATATCCACTGCTAAGACCAACCAGGCCACGGAGGAATTGGTTCCGAATGCCGTAAGTAATCCGCCCATGGGCCCTTGCTGGTACGAATCGATCTGACAATTTTCAACGGCTGGCCGTTGCTGCTCCGGATTTACGGATACGTATACGCATTCGCAGTACCGTTGCAGAAGTTCATAAGCTCGTTTCCATTGCGGCTGGTTCCCGTACGGAAGCCAGGCTTTATCCGTACCCATACGAGTACTTTGTCCGCCGCCCAGTACCAGTCCCCAGAGCGGTGGCGTCACCTCGGTATCGGGAAGTAAAGCCATAGGTGCGTATTATTTTCCCTGAAAATCGGATTTGCCGCCGGTTTTTTTCAGCAAACGGGTTTCCTCAATGACGATCTCATGGGACAGAGCCTTACACATGTCATACACCGTCAGAGCAGCAATGGTGGCTCCGGTGAGTGCTTCCATTTCTACGCCCGTTTTCGCTTCCAGGGCACAGGTACAGTCAATCTGCACCCGATCTTCAATGACTTCGATCTGAAATTTACAGGAATCGAGCCCCAGTGGATGACAGAACGGAATCAGCTCTGACGTTTTCTTGGCCCCCATCGTTCCGGCAATAATGGCCGTATGGAAAACGGGACCTTTCTTGGTACGAATGTCGCCATCCTGCAAGGCCGCCAGTACGGCCTCGGGCAGACGCACCACACTACGGGCCGTAGCCGTACGCCGCGTTACGGCTTTATCGCCCACGTCTACCATGGTTGGATTGGCCTGTTCGTCAAGATGAGTGAAGCTCATAAGGTGTGTTTTCAAAAGTCAATAAAAAACGCGTATCCGGGAGTTGTTCCCCTGATACGCGTTCAAATGTACTTTTTTTACGGATTATCGGGCACCCGGAGGGCAGTTTTTCAGCAAAAAGTCCGTATAGGTTTTAGACAAGTGTTGAGACGTTCCCTGACCTTCGGAAATACTGTGCGTCCGGTTCGGATAAATCATCAGACTGAACAATTTACCCGCTTTGATCAGTTCGTTGATCAATACTTCCGCATTCTGGTAATGAACGTTGTCATCGCCCGTACCGTGAATATACAGCAGATTACCCTTCAGATTTTTCACGTGACTGATCGGTGAACCTTTCAGATAGTCGGCCTCGGCTTCTGCCGGAATACCCATGTAGCGTTCCTCGTAAATGTTATCGTACAAATGCAGGTTCGAAATGGCCGCAATGGCGATACCGGTCTGATATACGTCCGGGTACTGCATCAAGGCGTTCAGGGTAGACATCCCACCCCCACTCCATCCCCAGATGGCAATCCGGTCTTTATCGACAAAGGGCCATTTGATGACTTCCTGCGTAGCCAGGGCCTGATCTTTGGCGTTGATAATGCCATTGTTCCGGTAAATGGCTTTCCGCCACTCCCGACCCTTCGGAGCGGGCGTACCCCGGTTATCCAGTGAAATGTAGATGTATCCTTTGTCGGCCATACTACCCTGAAACAGACGGTTGTAACCCACGCCAAACTGATCGGTTACCGTGGCCGAAGCGGGTTCGCCGTAGACATAAAACACCACTGGATACCGTTTGGTCGAATCAAAATTGGTCGGTTTCACCATCCAGCCGTCCATTACGGTTCCTTCGGAGGTTTTTACCTGGAAGAATTCGACTTTCATCCGGCCGGGTTTTAATTCCGGCAGACTTTTGCCATCCGCGGCTTTGTGCGAAGGCAGACTGATGAAGCTCTGCGTCGGCTGCGTATTAGCCGAGGAGAAATCGTGCTGAGCCCACAAACCGTTGGGAGAAATTTCGTAGTCATTCGTGCCCGCATACGTGGCCGGGGTCAGGCGTTCAGCTTTTCC
Source organism: Siphonobacter curvatus (assembly GCF_002943425.1). Classification (NCBI taxonomy): domain Bacteria; kingdom Pseudomonadati; phylum Bacteroidota; class Cytophagia; order Cytophagales; family Cytophagaceae; genus Siphonobacter; species Siphonobacter curvatus. The sequence continues at coordinate 1,824,798 of NZ_PTRA01000001.1, read as the reverse complement.
TTTACCATTGAGCTTCAGGCGGTACAGATACTGCTGCGTGGCGTTGGTGGGGGAAGCAGAAAAGTATACCCAACCGTTTTTCTCATCCACCGTATAGATTTTAATAATGTCGTATGGTTCTGCTGAAACGAGCGTTTCCTTGCCCTCTTTTGTAACGCGGTACAATTGACGCCAGCCACCTTTTTCGCTCAGGTACAGGAATTCTTTGTTACCCGCCAGCCAGTACCAGTTGGTCACTTCGCTTTCGGCCCAGTTACTACGAACGTCTACCCAGGCGTCGTCCTTTTCGGTGTTGATGGCCTTCGCCGTTCCCGTGGTTCCATTGGCTACGTAGAGCGTACTAACCTGTTGACGACGGTTCAATTGCTGAATGAGCAGTTCCTGACTTCCCGGAATCCATTCCATACGGGGCAGCAGGTTGTTATCCGGCTCACCGGGAATCTGAATTGGTGTAATTTTTCCCGTAGCTACTTCTACCGTTTTCACAAACGTTGGAGACGGTTTCTCGCCTGCTTTCGGGTATTCAACGGGGACGTTAAAGGAGTACGTTGAATCTGTATTGTTGATCATCAGGAAGTTCCGGATCTTGCGGGCATCCACCGTCCAGAACGCGATGTACTTGCCATCGGGCGACCAGCGAAAGCCATCGCGGCAGTCGAGTTCTTCTTCGTACACCCAATCGAAGGTACCATTAATCAAACGATCCGTACCATCCGTAGTGAGGGCTTTGGCCGTTCCCGTACTCAGGTCTTCTACGTACAGGTTATGACCGGAAACGTAGGCCGCCTGCGTACCATTGGGCGAAAGCTTGGCAAACATCAGCGAGCTTTCAGGCCGTGATGCTCCGAGTTTTTTCAGGGAATTACTGGCCAGATCCAGCACGTAATAATCACCCCGGGTCGGGTACCGCCACACGCGTTTGGCATTGGTATAGAGAACGGCTTTTTTGAGGGTAGGCAGGTAATCAAACGCCAGTACGCGAATGGGCTGCGTAGCACCCTGCGGAATGAGCTGCTCTTTTTTAATAAGCGTCGTTTTCGTACCCGTTTTTACGTCAACCTGTACGAGCTCGCCACTTTGAAACTGCCAGTACGCATTTCCATCGGGCGACCAGTGAAACTTGCGGGCATCCAGGATGGTCAGGGCCTGGGGGCCATACGGCTCGGTACTGGGCTGAGCCAGCGATACCACCGAAACCAGTAAAATGATCAGGGGGATTAGGAAGGACTGTTTTCTCATAAACTTGGTTTTGCATGTGTGACTGGAACCGGTTCTCAACGTTATCCTTATCAGCTGGGGTCAGAGCGGTTTTCCGACGATCACAATTCCACAAAGAGAACCAAGAAAATTAATATTTACAAAGCATTCGCCGACCGAAGCATTGATTGAATAGACATCCTCTCCCATCTTTGAGTTTCATTTGTTCGCTGCTGCTCTTATGCTTTCCGTACACGAAGCTTTTACTACTGTTTTTTCCCAGACGATTCACTGGGGTACTGAATCGGTCTGGCTCCACGAAGCCGGCGGACGCGTGCTGGCAGAAGCCATTACGGCCGACCGTGATTTCCCGCCTTTTGACCGGGTAACTATGGATGGTATTGCTTTATATCTGGAAGCTCCCATTCAGGAGGGTTTATTCCGGATTGAAGCCACGCAATACGCGGGCGAGGCGGCCAAACACCTCATCTCCCGGGCTTCGGCTATCGAAGTGATGACCGGGGCGGTATTGCCCGAAGGAACCAATACGGTGGTTCGTTACGAAGATCTTGTTTTTTCTAATTACGGAGATAAACGCTTCGCGGCCCTGCAAAATCTGGTTACGCCCGGACAGAATATTCACATCCAAGGCAGTGACCGTATAACGGGTGAAGTGCTCATTCCGACGGGTACACGCCTGGGATCATCCGAAATCGGAATCCTGGCTTCCGTGGGAAAAACGCAGGTACTGGTTGAAAAACGCCCCAAAGTGGCTCTGATTTCGACGGGAGATGAATTAGTGGAAGTCAACCAGACGCCCCTGCCCCACCAGATTCGCCGGTCAAGCGGTTACCAGCTGGCGGCGGCTTTGCAACAAATCGGGTTTTCGAGCCAATTGTTTCACCTACCCGACCTTCCAGAATCCCTGGAGACGAACATTCAGGATATTATGAATCGTTTTGAGATCCTGATTCTAACGGGGGGTGTGTCGGCGGGTAAAAAAGATTTCATCCCCGCTACGCTGGAAAAACTGGGCGTACAAAAGCATTTTCATCAGGTAGCCCAGCGACCGGGAAAACCGCTGTGGTTTGGCACGCGGGGTACGCAGCATGTAGTCTTTGCCCTGCCCGGGAATCCCGTATCGACGTTTGTTTGCTTTTTACGGTACGTTCGCCCCTATCTCGTCCACGAATCAGCAGTTCCTGCCAAAGCCGTACTGGCGGAAAATCTCGTATTTAAACCTAATCTCACGTACTTCGTACCCGTAGCCGCTAGTTTTGCTGAAGATGGCCGACTCATGGCCCAACCGCTCAAAGGCTCCGGTTCCGGCGATTTCGCGAATTTGCTGGATTGTACGGGGTTTCTGGAACTACCCGCCGATCGCTCGGAGTTTCAGGCGAATGAAGTATTCCCGTATCTGGCGTTTCGGTAAAACCTCCGCTTGAATTGATTCGATTCGTATTCCGCTCCGCTACTACGTCCCGATTTCATTGAAGCAGGAACACGTTGGCAGGCCTATTTTCCTGAACAATTAACACTATACGTCAGATCTGGGAAAGATAAACTATTCCCGCCGATACCTGAACCGTTCTGCTATTCCTCTGCTTGACCCGAGAAAGAAAGTACTGTTTCAAAATCGCTAAACCTATGTTCACGCTACCCGCTATGCTTCAGGAAGTTCAACAAGAGTTTCGGCGAATCTTTCAGTATTGGGAAACGCACGACGTCGATCCCCGGGGCGGCTTTTACGGGCGGGTGGATGCTCAGAATCGACCCGATCCGGCGGCGGATAAAAGCATTGTACTCAACGCCCGGATTCTCTGGTCTTTTTCGAATGCGTACCGGGTTACCAAAAATCCAGCTTATCGTACTTTGGCCGATCGGGCCTTCGCGTATATTCAGCAATACTTTATGGACGCGAAACACGGCGGGGTTTACTGGTCGGTCCAAGCCGACGGTACGCCGCGTGTCACTACCAAGCAGCTGTACGGACAGGGTTTCGCCTTGTACGGTCTGAGTGAGTACTACCGGGCTACGAAACAGGTCGAGGCCTTAACAGCCGCTCAGCAATTATTTCGTACGCTGGTTGAGCGGGCGTACGATCCTAAAAACGGTGGATTCATTGAGGCGTTCCATCAGGATTGGTCCAATACGGACGAGTACATTTTAAGTAAAGGCGAACTCCGCAAGTCCATGAATACGCATTTGCATCTGATCGAGCCCTTCACGAATCTGTATCGGATCTGGCCCGATGCGAGTGTACAAAAACACGTCCGTTCGATGCTAGAACATGATTTCATGCAGCACATCATCGACCCTACAACGTACCACATGCGATTGTTCTTTACGGAAGACTGGCAGGTACGCTCTTCGGAAGTATCCTACGGGCATGATATTGAAGCTTCCTGGCTACTCTACGAAACCGCTGAAGTACTGAACGACAAAGCCTTACTGGCCAAGACGAAAGAGTTGAGTTTAAAAATGGCGACGGTAACGCTGGAAGGTCTCAACCCCGACGGAGCCCTCACCTACGAATACAATCCTGAAACCGGGCATAGAAACGAAGACCGGAGCTGGTGGGTACTGAGCGAGCAACTGGTGGGTTATTACAACGCTTATCAGTTGTCGGGCAAGCAACATTTTCTCGAAAAAGCCCGCAAAAGCTGGGAGTTCATCAAAACGTACTTACTCGATACGAAAAACGGCGAATGGTACGAGAAAACCGATGCCGCTCATCATCCTTCGTTGAAAGCCGATAAAATCAACGCCTGGAAGTGCCCCTATCACAACAGTCGGGCGTGTTACGAAATTATGCATCGGATCCAGCCCAAGTAACAAATGAAGTTTTTAAAAAAAATCAAAAACTCCATTCGTTGTTAAATAACTCTGACTTACAGCCATTTACCTTTTAATAATAAACTTGCCCTTCTTTTCTGCTCCCGATATTTTCAGTCCTTTTCCAACCCGGCCTTTTAAAACCGGGTCATCAAACGTAGAAAGCTTTTTCAGACCTTACCGTCTGCCACTGCATCAGTGCGAGATTACGTATTTATTTTAACTAACGACTATTCCATGAAACTGACGAAATGGCTATGCGTGTGGTTCTTGGCCGCCGGAATCATGAGTTGCAGCAAAGAGAGTTCAACTCCTTTTTTATTAATGTCGACGGATTTTACGAAGGGCGTCGGCCAGGAATGGAAGGCGGGTTTTGCCGAATACTCCACGCAAACTGACACCAGTTCCATTCAAATGCGGTCGGGTTCCCGGAAATTACCGGCTCCCCTGGACACTACCAAATCGGGTTTTATGCTTTCGGCGTACAACCGTAGCGACGATATGTTCATGTACATTTACCAACGCGTTTCCAACTTTGCTCCCAACACAAAGTACAACGTGGAGTTCTTCGTTGAACTGGCTTCCAATGCTGCCGAAGGCAGTGTAGGCGTGGGTGGTTCTCCCGCCCATTCGGTCTATCTGAAAGCCGGAGCAACGGGTACTGAACCCGTTACGAAGCTCGAAGGAACCCAGTATGTCTTCAACCTGGATAAAGGGAATCAGGCCAACGAAGGAAAAGACATGATTATTCTGGGAGATATTGCTACTAAGTCAACCGATCCCGTTTACAAGCTTATTCAGCGGAGTAACACAAAATCATTTCAGGCTACATCCAACGCCAAAGGTGAGTTATTTCTCGTCGTCGGTACGGATTCGGGCTACGAAGGCCTGACGACGCTATACTACAGTATCATTCAGGTTCGCTTTACACCGGCTCAATAATATTGGTTTTCAACGCTTCCTATCTGCTCTATTACGAAAAAAGCCCCTTCATGGGGCTTTTCCTTTTACCGGGCTTACTGAAATTTCAGATCGGCTACAATGGCTTTGTGATCGGACTCTTTCATATCCAAGGTACGGAAACCTACCGTTCGGAAGCCTTTGTTGGTCAGCACGTGGTCGATGGGAATCATCAGGGGGCCATAGCCATTGCGGTACGTTGGGCTGATGCCAAACCCCTTGCGGGAAGCCTGCATCCCCGAAGATGCCACCAGCGAACGGTACACGGGCGAGAACACACTGACATTAAAATCACCCGCCAGAATGGTCGGAACCGATTCCTTCGCTGCTTGATCGAACGCGTATTGCAGTCGTTCGTTCCGGCTTTCAAACCAGGTGGGATTGAGCGGCGTCTTCGGGTGTACTGAAATCAGGGCAATTTCACGGCCCTTTACCGTAGTATGCACGTGTAGCATTCGATTGGCAGTCACCGCGGCGTGGTTGACCCGCAGGGGGGTTCGGCTGCCAATGGCTACGTAACAATGCGTTTTGGAATACACCAGATACCCGTACGGATACTCGCGGTGCAGTTCCTGGCGAAATTTTTGGAATAAGGGTGGCGTAGCCTCGGCAATGAGTACAATGTCGGCGTTTTCGCGGCGAATGCTTTCCAGAATAGCGTCGTACTCCAGATTCGTAAAGAGCACATTAGTATGCATGATTCGCAAATCGGCCGGCTCCGCCGCCGGGGTCTTACTCGTCACCCAGGGCAGTACCAGCCAGGCATTCAGCAGGACACTGAATAAGGCCACCGCGTATAGTCGGTTCCGAAAAAGAATCCAGTAGATGAACAGGAATCCGGCAATGGCTAGACACTGGGCGGAAAAATGGCTGAACAATTCGAAGAAAAAGAAGTGGCTTCCCAGACGCCCTAGTAGGCATACCAGCAACAAAGCGTACGTGCAAAAGGCGACAACAGACTGCCAGAAATGAAATTGTTTTTCAGCTTTTCGGTTTTGAACGGGAATCGGACTTTCGATGGTTTTCACGAGTTCATTGATTAATTATGGCGGAGGGAAGGAATGACATGTTTACTTTTTACAAAAATACGGGAATCATTCTGATTCTCAGAAGTTCAACTTCAATGCCTTTTGTACCTTCCAAAGAAAGCATCGTACAAATCAAGTAAATACCAAATAATACCTGCCCTTTCAATAAAATTGCACAATTTTGTTCCCTAGTTCATGCAATCAAGGCTTTAAACCGAAGCTAACGTTTAGGGTCTTATTACTGCTTATTTCTATTCGTCTTTTATCCTTCTATTCCATTGAAACTGCTTCTTCACGCTCACACCTTGCGGCTACGCCACACCTTTACGATTACGCACGAATCCCGAAACGAGCAGCCTACGCTCATTGTTGAACTTCAGGACGGTGACTATTCCGGCTACGGCGAAGCTACTGAAACCACCTATTACGGCGTTTACATCGAAGGCATGATGGCCCAACTGGAAGCCGTACGTACGCTCATCGAAAACTACGCCGGAGGTACACCCGAAGAATTTTTCGACTTCATCGAGCCGCATTTGCGTAATGATCATCCCTTTGCCCTATGTGCACTGGATGTGGCCTATAACGATTTGTACGCGAAGAAAGCGGGCAAAAAACTGTACGAGGTCTGGGGGCTGGACCCCTCCGATAATCCCATCACTGACTACACCATCGGTATGGATACCCTGGAAAAGATGGTGGAGAAGATGAAGGAAATGCCCTTTCCGCTCTACAAAGTCAAGCTGGGGACCAAGGAAGATATTGCAATCATTCAGGAACTACGGAAGCACACGGACGCGGTATTTCGGGTGGATGCCAATACGGCCTGGGATGTGGAAGAAACTCTTCAAAATTCGCGGGCGTTGAAAGAACTGGGTGTTGAATTCATCGAACAGCCCATGAAAGCCACCAACTGGGAAGGTATGAAACGGGTATTTGAAGAATCAGCCCTCCCGCTGATTGCCGACGAAAGCTGTATCGTGGAAGCCGACGTGGCCCGTTGTTACGGATTTTTTCACGGTATCAATATTAAACTGATGAAGTGTGGGGGCCTGACGCCCGCCCGCCGCATGATTGCCCACGCCCGCCAACTGGGCCTGAAGGTGATGGTGGGTTGCATGACCGAATCGAACATTGGCTGCTCGGCCATTGCCCAGTTGTTGCCTTTGCTCGATTACGTGGATATGGACGGTATTCTGCTCGTTGACGACGATTTGTCTACGGGTGTATCGATTGAATACGGCAAGGTGATTTACGCTGAAGAAAATGGTACGGGAGCCCGCTTATTGAATCGCTAACACGGTTTCAGAGCAAGCATTCGTAGGATTTAAATGTAACGTTTATGTTTTATACGGACGAACTTCCGGGGCGAACCGTCGTACTCGACCAGCGGGAATTCCTCTGGTGCAGCGGCACTTCGTACCTGGGCATGAGCCGAAACCCGGTCTTTATTGAGCGGGTACTGGAGGGCATCCGTCGGGTGGGTATCAACTGGGGTAGTTCCCGGAACAATACGCTTCGCCTGGCGATTTATGAGGAGGCCGAACGCGTACTCGCTCAATGGATGGGTGCTCCGGCGGCCCTGACCGTTTCGTCGGGTATGATGGCGGGACAGGTAATCCTGAAATGGTTAACCTTTTCGCAACCGGGCGTTCTGGTTTTATACGCACCCAATGTCCATCCGGCTCTTTGGGCGGATGATTTCCTTCCCGCTACGGAATCGTACGAAACCTGGTTCGCTGAGCTGCCCGAACGCATTCGGCAGTCGCAGGCACCGGAGGTAGTGATCGTGACCGATTCCGTGGGTTCCCCGCATACCCGACTGGTTCCCTTCGACTGGATGAATCACTTACCCACCGAAGCCCGGATCACGGTCGTGGTCGACGATTCGCACGGTCTAGGGGTGTTTTCTCAGGGCCGGGGGATTTATTCGCAATTGTCCGCACCCGCGAACGTACGACTGTTATACGTCGCCTCTCTGAATAAAGCCCTGAGCGTGCCAGCGGGCGTACTGGCCGGACCAGTAGAGGTGATGGGGGCAATCCGTCACTTTCCGATGTTTAGTGGAGCCAGTCCGGCAAATCCGGCCAACCTCTGGGCGTTCACGCAATCGCTGGGACTGTACGATGAAGCCCATCAATTGCTCAGCCAGCGGGTGGATCAGTTTGTTGAGGAACTGGGAGCGTCGATACGACTCTTTCACTGGCTGCCGGCGTATCCGGCCTTCACCACGGCACAGCCTGGCCTGCACGAGTATCTACGCGAAGCGGGAATTCTAACGGCCTGTTTCCCCTACCCCGGCCCTAATGATCCCGCCATTACGCGGCTGGTCATTACGCCCCTGCACGAGCCTTCGGATATTAGCCGTATCGCGGGGGCCTGTCGAGCGTACGAAGTCAGGGCCAGTGTAGCGAGTGAACAGACGGAAGCTTAACATCGTTAACCGTGCGTAGACGATGCCGTCCTTCTTATCTTTCTTGAACTGATGAAGAAAATCCTAACCCTGGGTCTTTGCCTGACCGCATGGTCCGCGATGGCTCAGCATACCCCGATGAACGAGATTATTGCCAAAGTCCAGCAGCAGTATGCCCCCGATAAACGAACCGTCATTTTTCAGGTAGAAGCGACCGAAGACGGGCACGTAAGGGGTAAGACCAGCAGTCTGGAAGCCCATCAGGCCCTGCTCGCTGAACTGAAAGCCGCGGGCACTTCGGTCCAGGACGACATGCAGGTACTGCCCTCCGCCGAACTGGGTGAGAAAACGCAGGCCATCGTTCGCGTTTCGGTGTGTAACATTCGTTCCGCTCCCAAACACGCGGCCGAACTGGCGACGCAGGCCCTGCTGGGTACGCCACTGAACGTCTACGAACAGGAAAATGGCTGGTACCGCGTACAGACGCCCGATCAGTACATTTCTTGGGTTGATCATGGCTCCATCCAGCTGGTTACGAAAGCCGAGGCCGAAGCCTGGGAGAAGACCCGCAAGCTCTTGTACCTGACGCCCTACGGTTTTACGTACAGTGAACCGAATACGGACAGCCAGACGGTATCGGATATTGTCGCCGGCGATTTGCTGGCGTACCAAGGCGAGAAAGGTTCCTTTTATGAAGTAGCGTACCCCGATGGCCGGAAAGCGTATATCAAAAAGACGGACGCCCGTTTTTACGCCGACTGGCTGGCTTCGGTACGGATTTCGGAAACTTCGCTGGTGAGTACGTCCAAAAAACTCATGGGACTACCTTACCTCTGGGGCGGTACTTCGTTTAAAGGAGTCGATTGCAGTGGCTTTACGAAAACGGTGTATTTTCTGAACGGCGTCCAACTCCCCCGGGACGCGTCCCAGCAGGTATACTCCGGAATGCTGGTCGATGCGGAAAAAGACTGGTCGAAGTTACGGCCCGGTGATTTGTTGTTCTTTGGAAAACACAACGAGGACGGTACTGAGAAGGTGGTACACGTGGCGATGTGGCTGGGCGAAAACCAGTTCATTCACGCTTCCAATTACGTCATGGTCAGTAGCGTGGACCCGACGGCGGCGAATTATGATGCGTTCAATGTAGGTCGGTACCTGCGGAGCAAACGCATTATTGACCATTACACCAACGCCCTGAAACTCAGCAAAAAGTAAATTATTTAAAAAAAGGCTGCAGGGAAAGCTTGACAAAGCCTCTTGAAGTCACTACTTTTGCATTCCCGATCGGAAAGATACCCAGTATCAAACGATCAAAAGACGGTTGCGTAGCTCAATTGGATAGAGCATCTGACTACGGATCAGAAGGTTTGGGGTTCGAATCCCTACGCGACCACTACCGTTGGAAAATGGTTACACCACCCGTCCGACATTCCAAAACAGTAATCGAGTATCGGTTGCGTAGCTCAATTGGATAGAGCATCTGACTACGGATCAGAAGGTTTGGGGTTCGAATCCCTACGCGACCACTTAAAGCCTGCTTCAGCTGAAGCAGGCTTTTTTGTTTTCAATCTTCATACTTTCGTCACACCAAAAGTTTTGTAAACTGCCCCTCAACCCCGTTTTTTACACCTTCAAATTCCTTTAAACGGAAAACGGGCCGATTCGGTCCTTCTTCACTTACCTAATCAATACGCTTCTGCTTGACCAGGATCTTATACCATTGATCAGCATTTTTTCGCGTACGTATGTCTCTTTTTCCTTTTCGAATGAAGTATTACAGGCTCAGCCTGAAGTGTTTCCTGTTGGTTTGGTGCTCCGTGTGGCAAGTGATGGCTTTTGCCCAGCGTAATCAGGTGAATGTGTTTCTGGGCTCTTCCGGCGATCATGGGCAGCTATCCCCGGCGGCGACTTCGCCCTTTAGCCAGTTGAGTATTCTGCCGCTTACGGTGCCGGGTACGCACACGGGCTACGAATATCTGGCGAAGGATGTACTCGGTTTTACGCACAATCGCTTTGAAGGCGTAGGCTGTCAGGGCAGCGGTGGACTGCTGTTACTGAAACCCTTTCTGGGGACGCAGGACGATGGCAAGCCGCTTCGTAAGGTTTCCGATACCGCCCAACCCGGTCAGTATGCGATCTCGTTTACGAACGGCATACGTATGAAAGCGACCGTTCTACAGAACGAAGGCCTGTCCGAATACACCTTCCCCGAGGGAGCTAAAGGCTTTCGGCTCGATCTGGGACATACCTTCAACCGGGCCTTCGTTGGCGAACAGCATACCCTGAACGGATCCCGGGTGTCGGGATGGATTCAGGCGAAAACGACCTGTCACGCGGGCACGTATACGATCTATTACGCCCTGGACCTTGGTACTACTGCTACCTGGACGGAGGAATCCAACCACATCCTGATCGCCCATTTGTCGCCCGCGACGCGTCAGGTTCCGGTACGGATTGCCTTTTCGGCAGTCGATCAGGCCTCTGCCGAACAACGCCTCCAGCAGGGAGCTACGCAGACGTACACGTCCCTTTTCCAAAAATCCACTGCCGCCTGGAACGACCTGCTGGGTATTGTTCAGGTGGAAGGCCCCAAAGATCGCACCTCGCTTTTCTACTCGTTACTATACCGAACCATGCAGTCGCCCTTCCGGATTTCGGAAACCGATGGCCGTTTTCGGGGGACGGATGGGAACATTCACGAAGCCACCAGCCCCCGGTACCACGGCTGGGCCATCTGGGATAACTACAAAACGCAGCTGCCCCTGTTAGCTCTGCTGTATCCTCGCTTGTATCAGGACATTACTCATTCCATTGCCAACCTCTACCGCTACGGCAAGTACGATTTTGCGGGGCCTACCGAACCCGCCAACTCCGTGCGTACCGAGCACGCGGCGGTGGTCCTGCTGGATGCTGTCCGCAAAGGGTATACGCTGGACGTACCCGCTATCCGGCAGGCTTTGCTGGCGGATACGGCCCGTTTTGATTTTAGCAAGCCGGATAAATTTCTGGAAGCGTCCTACGATCTGTGGATGATGGGAAAACTCTTCGAGGGCCTGCACGAGCAACCCCTGTCCGAGCATTTCCTGCGTAAATCCCAGGCGTATCGCCCCTTGTGGGAGAAGGAATTCAAAGACCTGAGTAAGTCCGACGTGGACCGCATGTCGGCTCGCAGTATGTACCAGGGTACCATCCGGCAGTATCGCTGGTCGGTCCCCTTTGATGTTACGGGTCTGGTGCAACTGGCGGGTGGCCGGAAAGCCTTTACGGAGCAACTCGACGACTTTTTTGATAATCATTATTTCAACCGGGCCAACGAACCCGATTTGCAGTCGCCGGCACTGTATTACGCCAGTGACAAACCCTGGAAGTACCAGCAGCTCGTGCAGCAACTGGCCGTCGATACGGTCGTGCAGTATTACTTTAATGATAATAGTCGCGGGATTGGAGCCCACATCGACCGCATTTACAAGAACGAACCCAAAGCCTTGGTACGCACGATGGATGACGACGCCGGAGCCATGTCAGGCTGGTTTGTACTGACGGCTCTGGGCATTCAGCAGCCGCTGGTGGGCGAACCCATCTATTACCTGAACGTTCCTTTATTCAGGAAAATCACCATTCGGCTTCCCTCGAAAAACCTGGAAATCAGCGTACCTAATTTTTCCAATCAACGGCGATACATTCAGCGGGTAACCCTGAACGGCAAAGATTTAAAACGACTCTGGCTTACGCACGAGGAACTGACCGGAGGGGGTAAACTGGTGATCGAAGCCAGCGACAAACCGACGACGTACGGAACGGAGAATATCTGGATTTCGGGTAGTGAGCGTTAGTTTCACTGCGTATCTATCCTACGTTCAGGACTTCCATCTATCAACTAAAAAGACCACTTCAAGATTCGAAGTGGTCTTTCTTATTACCTTAAAAAGTCTGTTGCTATTGTTTCCGGGAACGGACAGCTGCAAAAGCCTGCTTTAACTGGATACTATTTGTCTTACCAGGCTTGTACTGACCTTTGAAGGCCTGCTTCAGGTCTTTTGCCGCAACCCTTCCACCACCTGAAGTATTTGCAGGTAGGTAAATGCAACAAAGCCCCCATTCTTCATCGATAACCAGTCCCATAATAACTTTATCGGAGATCTCAACCAGAATTTCATTATCACCCATTTCTGTGTAATAGCGTTCTGCATAGTAACGAGCCGCCTCTTGGGCTACTTCATTCGTTTGCGTAAGAAACAGCACAGAGCCAATCAAAGCAGCATTCTGAAAAATATAGCCGACACCTCTTAATTTTGTATTTTCTGCCTGATATTCAAGCGAGTTGTCATTTTCATTCACCAGTGTTCGGGTCTCCTTACTTTTGACGGTAGCCTTGCTGTTGCCAAAATCCAGTACGGGTTCTTTCACAAAAGAAGCTACGTAGGGAATCACCGTTACTTTGCTTTCTACCCGGTTTTTACCATCGGCTGACGTTCCAGTGATGGTGGTTTCGCCGATGCGGTTGCCGGAAAATTTACCCGCGGCATCCACCGTACCTACGGTTTCGTTACTAGAGGTCCACTTATACTGACTGGCATCGAGGGTATTGTTTCCTTGCGTGAGGGCGAACTGATGTTCTTCGTCGAAATGTACTTGCAACTGCGGCTGGTTGATTACAACAGCCGGAGCCTCGTCTTTTTTAGAGCAGGACGTAAAAACCCAAAGTAGGCTTACGATTAAGAAAAGGTGTTTCATGAAAGCAGATTTTTGCTGGATATGAGGTAAGTACGGAAATAGGTAGCGAGATTCCAAATAATAAGTTTTTGCCTACGACCTTGTTTATTACCCATAAAAAAAGAAGGCCTGTGTAAAGCCTTCTCTTTTTAAACGAGGTACGCTCTTTTTTTATAGAACGCCGGGTAAACGACCACCCTTAACGTAGGGATTGTACTGCACTATCAGGCCATAATCATTGGTGTACTGATAGCGGATAGTCACTGTTTTTTCGTCGGTAAACACACTGGCTCCATTCACCTCTCCTACGTACTTATACCGCTCGTCGAGGAAGCGGCTACCTTCGTTGGCGATGTCCTGCGAATCCATCAATAATACGCTGGCTGAACTCAGTTTGCCCGCCGTGAAGTTGTACCGGATCGCCCAGGTTTTACTGTTTTCGCCCTTAAAAGTCGTTACAGTGGCGGATTGCTCGCGTAATTCGCGGGTCTCTTTACTCTTAACCTGTTCTGGGGTCAGGTTAAAATCCGTTATGGGTTCGCGATAAAGCGTGCTGTACGGAACCACGGTCACCTTGCTGGTCCATTGCTTTTTTCCATCCTTCGAGCTTGCCGTAATGGTCGTTTCGCCGATCTGCTCGGCTTTAAAATCGCCATCGTATACGGTTCCTACGTACTCGTTGCTTGAGGTCCAGCGGTATTGACTGGCTTTCAACTCGCCAGTCCCCTGCTTCAATTTAAACTGATGCGTTTGATCGTAATGTAGCTCAAGCTGGTCTTGATCAAGGGTGATTGGCGGGGTATTGTCCTGATCCTTGCCGCATGAACTTAATACATACAGACAAGTGATTCCAAGGAAGAAGTTTTTCATTCGGCGAATAGATCAATAAATTTCTCAAAGTTGGCAATTCCTTTTTACATCCCAAGCGGATCATTAAGGAGCTGGTTGTCGCAGGCCATTGTTTAGTATGAGCAATTGAGGAAATTTCTTTTGGCCCTGTAAGGTCAATGTTCCCAAATCCATGAGTGAATACAGGTACGAACCGAGAATCAGATCCAAATCGCCATCCTGATCGTAATCAGCTACTTCCATCGTCAGCCACTTGCCTTTTGCCGCCTCTGGTACAGTATGAGCCTCGAAATTCAGGTTACCCAGATTATTAAAATACATAAATCCCTGTTCGGGGTGTTGTATCATGTCGGGAAAGAAAGAAATCGCCGCCAGATCCAAATCGCCATCCTGATCAAAATCAGCCGCTACGACCTGATTGGCCCCGTACAGCGGATAAAACCAGGCCTCTTTAAAGTGATTTTCTCCGTCGTTGAGATACAGTCGGATACCGTGGTAATTTTTTAGAATATTCGTATAGTCCCAATTATCACCGTTGCTTACTAGCAGATCCAGATAACCGTCCCCGTTAAAATCAAGGACTTCCATGGAGCTTAACCCATACACGGGAGGAAACTGAAGCAAAGCTTGTTCTCGAAACTCGCCCTGGCCTTCGTTGGTAAATAAATAAACGCCTTCTTGAGCCTGCTCCATTAGCACTACTATATCGGGTCGTCCGTCCCGGTTGAAATCCTCGACAACTGCTTTACGGGCTCCGGGCAGGGCTTTCAGGATGTGTACGACTGGATTGGATTCCTGATAGCTTTCATACCAGGCCAACTGTCCCAGCTGATGACCGAAACCACATACGATAACGTCTTTTTTGCCATCCTGATTAAGATCGCATTCGGTGAAGTGTACGGGGCGTGGTAAGGAATGCAACTGCAAGCGAATGGCACCGCCCGAATCGATGCATAGTAGATTGCCCAGATTCAAGTCCGAGGGCATTAAACTGCCCATGGTCAGGACCTGTAACTCACCATTGGCTTGTACACGCAGGGCCGATGGCGGACTATCCAGGTGATGTTCATGCTGTAACTTAAATTCCGAGTCGAGTACCCATAATTTCTTCTGACGGTCTCCTACAAAGAGCTGATGAGAAAGCGTATCGTAGGTGAGCAAAGTAGTTTGGGGTGTATGATCGTCTTGAAAAGAAATTGCCCGTACGCTGAAGTTAGGTAGCGATGGGTACGGATTGGTAACGGTCCTTGGCGGTGCGAGTTTTTCAGGAGCCTGGGTTCGGTAGTAGCTCACAATCTTCTGCCAATCGGCTTTTGATAATAGTGGCTTACGGGGATACAATCCAGCAGCCATAACCTTTTGCTTCTCCTCAGCGAATAGACCCCGGTACGGATCAATGGCTGAAGACCGAATCCCAAGTCTCCGACCCATATAGGGCAATACGCCTTTCTCCCAAGTTTGTTTATCGAGCAAGGAGGGGTCAGGAAATAAATGGCACCCCTGACAATACCGATGAGCTAGTTGTTCGCCCGTTAGTAAAGAATCGGAAAGCAATGATTGATTTTTTGGTGAAAAAGTAGCCTGAGAAAACAATACCACTACCACTCCTACCAGTAACAGGCTTTTCAGTAATTGCATGAAATGTATCAACAGTACATTGCTAAACTACGCAAGCCTCAACGTTGAATGACAAGACCGGGACCAGTATCCACATTTATGCCACCAATCAGCAAATAGACTAGACCAGCGAAAACGGTACAAGTTTTGCACTCAACAAGATGGATTACGAAAAAATATCTACTAAAGTCTATTATAACAGAATTTTATCATGATTCTTGCATAGAATATGTGAATATATTTACCTATATTGGGGTATTTGTAGAATACTATTCTCATTCATAATCCCCACTCGTCCCTTATACTTAACATTTTATAATTGGTCCGGTCTTTTTGTAAAATATTTTACAAACAAGATCAAATAAGTATTGACGAATACTTGAGACACTTGTGCCCTCGAGCATTGGCGGATGTTCGAGGGTTTTTTTTTTGCCATTTTGTGGCTCTACTTACCCGATTCGTAGGTTTTAAAGCTGTAGAATGCTTTTTTAGGGGCTGATTTCCATTTACATCCATTTGAATCACGTTCCGCCAGACGTTATGAAAAAGGTCTTCTATCGTTTCAGTACGCTACTTTGCCTTTCCCTGATGGGCATTAGTTTCGGCTGCGAAAATCCTTTCGAAGGAATTGAATTTCAATTCAAAGATCCACTCACCCAGGCTACGCTTCATATCCAATACACGGATGCGAATGCCGGGTCCCGAATTAAAACACCACCCAATTTACAAGTAGCCGTGGTTGGCGAAGATGCCAGACGTATTAAAAATCTGACGGGTGGAGAACTTATTAAACCTAGTTCGGAAGGTTTTCTGGGTTTAGCGGTTGACCCTCAAGACTTACCCTCCAGCCAGGATCCGGTTAATGTAACGGTATGGGCAGAGGCAACGGGGTATTTGAGCAGACTTTCGCAGTGGCAGCTGAGCACCCCTAATAATGTCACAACTACAGTCCCGTTGATTAATTCCAGTCAGCCCCCAACGGGTGTTGCCGCCTCCCAGCAAGATCACACTACAGCTGCTCACACGATCCAGACTGCTGCTATTAACGGAGCCAACGCTCAGTGGGTTTTGCCCCAGAATACTGCTTTGAGTACGATCGACGGTCAATCCGCCCGGGGTGAAACCAAAACTACCCTCTATTACTATACGCCCCAAGTAGCTTCGACGTATCTGCCCAATAATTCCATCCGATCATTCAACGGGATTGGTCAAAACGGTCAAAAACTTCCAGCATTTATATTTGAAGGCCTCGTATTCTTTCAACTGGAAGGATTCACCCGCGAGGGGCAATTACTGCGACGCACGTCCGCACCGACGGAAGTAAGCGTGGCGATTCAGCCCAATAAGCGATTATTGAACGGGCAGCTACCTAAAGAAGGCGATTCTATTCCCTTTTGGATGTTTGATGTTACCCGCAATGCCTGGGTACAGCAGGCTCCCCTACGCCTGCAACGGAATGCTCAGAACAATCAGTTATTCGTTAAAACGCAGCTCTCCCAACTGACACACTATGCGTTGGCCGAGACGCAGGATATTTGTGAAGTGGGACCAACCTTCCGATTCCAAACCAATTTATCGGGCGTAGATATTCTGTATTATGCTAAACTGGTCGATGCAACTACCAATCAAACCGTTTATGAGACTTACGTGAATTTGAACAACGGAGCTCAGCGAACGTTTTCGGGTATGATCCAGCGGAAGGTGAAATTACAAGTATTCCGGGCTAATAATTACTACGGTGGAGATCAGACGACGCCTGTTTACGTTTCCGAAGCGGTAGATTTATGTGATACGCGGACAATCAATGCCCCAATTAGCTTCGAACGACCTCCTTCTAAAGTATCCGTACAACTGGATGTCATCTGTCCACAGGGACGTCAGGTGGATGAAGCCAAATTACCCGCGGAGTTGCGAGTTCAGTACCAGATTGTCGGTACAGACGATTGGGTAGATCTGATCACCATATACCGTACCGTTCGGACCGTGGCTTCCAATCGACTTGAAATCGGTAAGCGGTACCGATTCCGTGCTACGCCCAATCCAGCCATTGGCTGGCCTTTTACGCAAAAGGATACGACGCTACAGCAGACCCTATACAAAATAGACATCGAATCGGATACATTCTGTAAGTAGTGGTTTGAGCGGTTCCATGTGTAATTAAGTTTAAGTTGTTTAACGTTTGAGTTAGTTCAGATTTGAATACGAAAACACCCCCGAAGCTGATCGCTTCGGGGGTGTTTTCGTTTATATCCTTCGGTTAACGGTCACTAATCCAAAACCGTTTTCAGTGGGAAACGAACCACTATTAACAAACAACTGTCCCCTACTAATTCACCCGCACCGTCTGCCCGTCCCGAATTTCTTCGGAAGCTTTTCGTACCAGTACGTCTCCGGCTTTTACGTTTCCGAATACTTCCACTAAACTATCGAGTGTGTTTCCGGTATCAACGGTTACCCATTGGGCTTTGTCGCCATTCATTCGAATCACGAATACTTTTTCCGAAGAAGTCACAACCGCCGTTCGAGGTACAAATAGCGTAGGCTGCGAGCGTTCGACGGGCAGTCGTACCTGAGCGTACATGCCTGCTTTCAGTTCGCCTTTCGTATTTGGAATATCAAATTCAGCCATCATCGAACGCTGGGCGGCCTGCAGACTTTCGGCACTACGGGCCAGACTTCCTTTAAATACGCGTTCGGGAATGGCGTTCACCGTAAAATCGACCGTACTCTTTTTACCCAGCTGATTGGCATAGGCTTCGGGAATGGCTACCGTGAGCCTGAGCGTGCGGCTGTCTTCCAGTACCAAGAGAGGCTTTCCGGCTTCTCCCGCTCCGACCAGGGCTCCAGGACTGATATTCCGTTCGATAATCACCCCGTCGAAGGGAGCTGTCAGCGTCAGGTACTGTTTTAAATCCTGCTTACTCCGCAGATTGGCTTTTGATGCCTGCACGCTTTCCTGAGCGGATAGTACCAACGCACTGTCGGCCTCCATTCGGGATTGAGCCTGATCGATTTCCTGCAAAGAAACTGCTCCTTCCATCCGGTTGGTTTCCAGCAATCGGCGATAGGTGAGCTTACTGGCCCGGTATTTGGATTGTTGCTGGATAAGATTGGCCTGCTGAGCCTGTACTTGAGCCTGGGCCTGATTGACCTCCGCCAGTACTTCCGGGGCTTCGAGTTGCACGAGTACCTGCCCTTTGCGAACCCAGGTACCACGGTCTACGCTGACCTGACGGACGAAGCCTTTTACTTTGGCGTATAGATTTACCCGGTTCCAGGGCAGTAATTCGCCGGGTAGGGTTACTTCTTTACTGGGTTGCATTTCTCGTACCTGCGTGGATTCGAGCCGGGCCGGAGCGGCGGGTTTTGCCTCCGCTTTTTTTGTTTCACTTCCGGCGGAACTGCAAGCGTACAGACTAGCCAGAGCCGGAATCAGGAGCCAATTAAATGAGGGTTTCATACCGTTTCTTCTTGAAGTTGAAAAGATTTGCTTTCGGGATCTTCGGGATCCAGGGATACCGACTGGAAGGAGGCTTTCGCCTGTACCTGCGTGAACACACAGGGCAGAATCAGCAGGGCGGCCAGGGTTGAAGCCACCAGACCTCCGATAACGGCCTGTCCCAGCGGTGAAATCTGATCACCCCCTTCACCCAGACCCGAGGCCATGGGTAACATCCCCGCCACCATTGCAATACTGGTCATCAGAATGGGACGAATCCGGCTACCCGCCGCTAGTACTACGGCCCGGTTGGCGTTTCGAATGGAAAGCCGCAAGTTTTCGGCATTGGTAACCATCAGAATGGCATTCGCTACCGATACCCCTACCGACATAATGAGGCCCATGTACGATTGCAGATTCAGCGTAGCCCCGCAGGCCAGCAGCATCAGCAAGGCTCCGGCAACTACGGCGGGTACGGCCGACAGTATCACCAGTGATAATTTCAGCGACTGGTAATTCGCACTCAGCAGCAGGAAAATAATGACGATAGCTACGATCAAACCCGTTTGCAAACCACTGAGCGTATCCGTCAGCAGTTGGGTCTGTCCTTTCAGCTCAACAATCACCCCCCGGGGTGGGTCACCCGCGTCTTTGATGGCCTGTTGTACGGCTTTCTGGGCCGTTCCCAAATCGATTTTCTGCAAGTTGGCATTGATGGTCACCAGCCGGTTCGGTCCGGCCCGGTCGTACTCGCCCGGAGCGGTTTCTTCCGTAAAGCGGGCTACGTCTGATAGTACGGGGTGCATTTCCCCGGACTTGAGCGGAATGTTTCCAATCTCGTTTGAGGAAGTCATCAGGTACTCGGGAATCTGTACCTGTACCTGGTAGGCCAATCCTTTCGCATCATCTAGCCAGAGGTTTTTATCCGTAAACCGGCTGGAAGATGTAGCCGCCACCATTGATCGGGCCACCTGCGTGGAGGTTACGCCCAGTTGTCCGGCTCGCTCCCGATCCATCGTCACCCGCAGGACGGGATAGTCCAGCGGCTGGGCAATTTGCACATCCCGTAGGAAATCGATCTTTTCCATATTGGCCTTGATCCGCTGGGCAAATCGTCCGGCTTCCTTCAGATCTTTCGCCGCCACGCTTACTTCAATGGGCGTCGCCGATCCCTGGCTCATCATCTTGTCGGTCAGCTCAATGGGTTCGAAGGAAATGCGGGTACTCGGCAGGGCCTGGCCAATCCGGCGGCGGAGTTCTTCCTTGAGGTTGTCCATTTTTACGTGGTACTCCTCCTTCAAGGATACCTGCATCACGGCTTCGTGCGGACCGCTATTGAAGACGAAAATGTTGGAAGTACCATAACTCGAAGGCACCGTACCAACGTAGGCCGAGGAAATTTCCACGTTTTCGGGGCCCACGGCCTCCTTAATAATATCCAGGATTTTCAGCGTTGCGGTTTCCGTCCGTTCGACCCGCGTGCCGTCCGGTACGCGAATCCGCATTTGAAACTGGTGACTATTGGCGTGCGGCAGAATGTCCGTCCCAAGCCATTGAAAGCACAACACAATCAGCCCGATACTACCCAGTAAATAGGCGGTTACGACCAGCTTGCGGCGAGCAATGAGCTTTTGTAAAAACTGCGTATACCGGTGTTTGAAGCGTTCGAAACCCGTTTTGGGTTCGTGCGTATCTTCCTCCAGGATGCCCAATCGTTCCCGTTCGTCCAGAGCCAGCGTGGGGGCTTCGTGCGAAGGATGGGATTTGAGCAACCAGTTAGAAAGCACCGGTACAAGGGTCTGCGAGAGCAAAAACGACGCGATCATTGCAAAACCCACCGAAAGCGAAAGCGGCAAAAACATGGACTTCGGTACTCCCGTCATCACAAAGGCCGGAGCGAATACCGCCAGAATGGCCAACAGAATCAGAAACTCGGGAAATACAATTTCCTTACAAGCCTCCCAGATAGCCTGGGCCTTGGGTTTTCCCATTTCCAGGTGCTGGTGAATATTTTCAATGGATACCGTCGCCTGATCGACCAGAATCCCTACGGCCAGAGCCAGTCCCGAAAGGGTCATCGTATTGATGGACTGCCCGAACAGATGGAGCATCATCACCGCAATCAGTACCGAAATCGGAATGGTCAGCACTACGATAATCACACTTCGCCAGTCCCGCAGGAAGAGCAGTACCATCAAACCCGTCAGCAAGGCTCCGAGTACCCCTTCCGTCACCAGACTTTTCAGGGCATTGGTTACGTAAACGGACTGGTCAAATTCGTAGGAAATCTTGACGTCTTCGGGTACGGATTTCTGGATTTCGGGCAACGCATTTTTCAGGTTCGTTACTACCTGTAGTGTCGAAGCATCTGATTTTTTTACGACGGGGATGTACACCGCCCGGCGACCGTTCACGAGGGCATAACTGACCGTCACGTCGGCACCGTCTTCCACCGTACCGATGTCCCGCACAAAAACGGTTGGACCCGAACCCGTGCGAATCGGGATGTTCAGAAAATCTTCGGGTTTCTGTACTAATGAGTTGACGGGCGTCATTACCGCCTTATCTCCCACCCGAATATTCCCGGCGGGCGAGGGCTGGTTATTGCTGACGATGGCTTTAATGACCTCTTCCGGCGTCAGCTGATAACTCTGGATGCGTTTGGGATCGACGCGTACGACGATGGTCCGCTGGTTCCCGCCAAAGGGCGGAGGACTCGATACGCCCTCAATTCGTGAGAACATGGGTCGTACCCGCGAGGAGGCATAATCCTGAATTTCGTTGAGGGAGCGGGTAGCACTTTCAAACACGAGCTGCCCGACGGGTACGGAGCTGGCATCGAAGCGAACGACCTGCGGCGGCACCGTCCCTTCGGGCATGTAGGCCTTCGCCCGAGAGACGTTGTTGGCGACCTCCGCCGCCGCCTGAGCCATGTCCGTACCCGGATAAAACTGCAATTTGATCAGGGACAAACCCTGAATGGTTTTCACGTCAACATCCTTAATACCGGATACGTACAGGAAGTGGTCCTGATACCGGGTGGCAATGAAGCCATCCATCTGGTCAGGAGCCATACCGCCGTAGGGTTGCACGACATAAATGGTGGGCAGATCAAGATTCGGAAAGATATCGACGGGAATCGTTCGCAGGGACAGTACCGAAAAGAACAGTAACCCTACCACGGCCACCACCACCGAAATGGGCTTCCGCAAAGCGGATCGAATGAGTTGATGCATGAGCGTTGTGAGTTTAGCGTTTGGGGTTTAGTGTTTTTATGTTTGGGGTTTAGCGTTATCTCAACTCAAAACCCTTAACACCAAACCCAAAACTCATTTAGGCACTTGATTCAGAAACACCGCCAGATCACCTTCGGCGGCGGCGATGCGTAAGAGGGATCTCCAGGCATTACTGGTGGAAACGTAGGTATCTACCTCGGCCCGGTTGAGGGTTAGGAAGGTTTGTAGTACCGTGGGCAAATCGGCGAGGCCGTTTTTGTAGCGAGCCTGAGCCTGATTGTACGCCTGTCGAGCGGCCCGTAACTGCACGGGAGCCTGTCGGGCCTGTTCAAGGGCGACGCGAAACTGGGTCTCAGATTCCCGCTGAATCCGTTGCAGGCGATTATCCTGTTCCTGATACAGGTGTTGGAAGCGTTCGGTCTGGGCGACCTCTCCCCGGTATTCGCGTTTGAGGCGTAAGGCATTCGTCAGGTTCCAGCGGGCCGCCACCCCAAAGAGGTAATTACCTACCTGATACCGGATGCCGTTGGACAGGTCCGTTCGGTAGACATCTCCATCGTTTTGTACCCCTGAACCCCTCGCCCAGCCTGCCCCCACCAGCGAGATCGTGGGCCACAGCGAGCGGCTGGTGGCCGTGCTGCGGGCGGCAGCCCAGTCGATCTGGCTGCGGGAAAATCGTAAAGCCGGATGGTTACGGAACAAACTGTCACTCGCGGCGGGCGACAGGGGTAGCTGGGTATAAAAAGACAGGCTATCTACCTGCAAGTTATCCTGTACCAATCCCGTCAGTTCCGAAAGCCGGAGTCGCTGTACCTGTTCCTGTTGCTGACTTTCCAGTAACAGAATGCGGGCCCGTGACGCCTCTGCCGTCGCCAGCGAGCTATCCACACCGGGACGCATACCGGAGCGAACGCCGGAGTCGACGATCCGTTTGAAGGTCATGGCCCGATCCAGGTTCTGTTGTTGGATGGTTACCAGTTTCTGTTGAATCAAAAGCGTCAGATAGGCATCGGTCACCCGTACCTGATGCTGAAAGCGTTCGTTCGCGTAGTCTTCTTCAGAACGATGAACCTCGGCGTTCGCGGCTTTGATGTTCGCTTTTACGCGACCGAAATTAATGACCCGCCACTCCGCAACGGCCGTGGTGAAACTGCCAAATACGCCTTCATAATTGTTTTCGGGACGTACCCCACCAGAAATGGCCACGGCGGTTCCTTCGTTATTGAAGACCGACCCCGTGATGCTGTTGTTAGTGGCGTAGTTATACTGGTGCTGAAGCGTTACGATGGGTAGTCGCTCGGTCAGGGCCGCCGACTCCCGCTGCTGGGCACTCTGAATTTCCGATTGTTTGGCTTTCAGTAGTGGATACTGCGTAACGCTTCGGTCGAGTACCTCCCGTAAGGTTTGCACCTGACCCATACTGGGCAGGGCTCCCAGCAGACAGGCCCCGAGCAAGAACCTTCGCGGGCTTTTCCTACACAAAAAATTCAAGGGAAGAGAGTTCATACGCATATACCGACCGTTTAACGATGCGATCGATGCCTGCAAAACAAGAAGTCAATTCTGGAAACATTTGGGAAAAGAAATCCCGTGATTCACCAAATTTTATGAATCTATTTATCACCTTATACTTTAATAAAATAAGGCAATTCTTTCCAACGGCATACGGATGGCTGCTCACTAGTGCAGGTTTCCTAACCGGTACAATATCCAGGCAGGTTCTTACCTGCTTTTATCTTGCGTAACAAGGCAGTAAGAAACTGCCAGATGGTAGGTACACGTTTGGAAACTTGCACCAGTAGCTCCTTACTTCCATCGAATACCCCAATTCCAGAGGGACTCAATGTCAATAGCCCCGTATGAAATGCGGGGTAACTCACCGTGCAGTTACCTAACATACGAAAAACGCACTTCCCATTGCCCGAAAAATCCCCTTAAACAAATTCATTTTCAGAAAGTTATGAAAGGGTAATAATGCTCTTTTACATGCCGCTGGAATCATCCGCGTATCCGTTAGCTCTGAGTGAACGTCGCTGGTTACGCTATTTTGCCTTTTTCTACTTATACGTCATGCAGGGCATTCCGGCGGGTTTCGGTTTATACACCCTGGCTAATTATCTCACTGCTCATCAGATCTCACCGGCTGCAGTGGGAGTTTTTGCCGCAACGGTTGGCCTGCCCTGGTCTTTTCAATTCATCTGGGGACCTCTCATTGACAAGTATCAGCAATCCACTATGGGCCGGCGGCGGCCCTGGGTATTGCTCGCTCAGACTCTCGCTCTACTAGCCTCACTGGGTTTATTGGTTGTCGACGATCCAATTCGGGAGCTATCCTCGCTGCAACTGGCCTTTTTCGTACATAGTGTTTTTGCTTCGGTGCAGGACGCCAGCGTAGATGCATTGGCTATTTCTGTCATTCCGGAAAACGAACGCGGTCGCCTTACTGCCGTCATGCGGGGCGGTTTCCTCGGCGGCATTTCGCTCGGCTCTGCCGGATTGGCAGTAGTACTGCACGCCTATGGATTTCATGCGGCCGTATGGACGCAGTCGCTGGTACTTTTATCGCTAACCGTACTGACCTTTTTTATCAAAGAACGACCCGAGCAGGCGTTGTTGTCCATGAAACAAATCCCTTTCGTACAGGCTAGTCTTCCTTCAGCCAGAGGATTATTCCGCGAACTCTTTCAGGGTTTAACCGAAAAACGGAGCCTGCGGCTGTTTATTCCTATCCTTCTGTATTATGGCTGTCAGGCGGTATTCAGCCGGGCTTATTCCGTACACCTGATTCAGCGACTGGGCTGGTCGGACACGGACGTATCTGTTCTACAGGGCACTTTGGGTACGCTGGTCGTGATTGCTGTTGTACTCTTGGGTGGGATTATTGCCGATCGCATGGGAGCCCAGCGACTGATGGGCCGGGTCATGCTTGGAGCTGGGCTATTTTTAGTTACGTTCAATTTACTGCATATCTACTGGCACGAACTGCCTGTAGGGCGAACGGGCTTGGTGGCCCTTTCCATGATGGACCCGAGTTTCAGCGTAGCCAGTATGCCCGTACTCATGGCACTTTGCCGGAAGTCCGTGGAAGGGTCGCAGTTTACCGCGTATATGGCGATGGTTAACCTAACCGACATCACCGGGGCTTATGTCTCGGGTCAGGCCCAGATGAGTGTATCCGCTCCGGTTTTGGGGGCTGTCTGTGGAGTCGTCATTCTCGTGGCGGCCTTACTGGTGTGGTTGCCTTATCCCTGGACTCGATGGCAAACAAAAATTGCCAGTCCGAAGACTGGCAATGAAGTATAGTGACAACCTGAGTTAGATTAGCTTACCCGCTCCACTCCGACGATGACCGTGAGTTTTTCTACCACCGTATCAATTTCCTCCCGAGTATTGTATTTCGAGAACGAAAAGCGGGCCGAAGGACGTGAAGGGTCGGCTTTAAGAGCCGTCAGCACGTGTGAGCCTACGTCTGAACCACTGCTACAGGCGGAACCACCCGAAGCAGAAATACCTTCGATATCCAAGTTGAACAACAGCATTTCGCTATCGGCAGTGGGCGGGAAACTTACGTTCAGCACCGTATACAGGCTCTGTGCCGAGTTTTCCGGATCACCGTTGAAACGTACGTCAGGGATGGCCTCTTTCAGCCGTTCGATCATGTACGATTTCAAACCCTGCACATGTTGCTGGTGTTCGCTCATTTCGGCATACGCCAGCTCCAGGGCTTTCGCCAGTCCGGCAATGCCGTAGACGTTTTCCGTTCCACCCCGCATGTTACGCTCCTGGGCTCCCCCGTGAATGAAAGGAGGAATCCGGGTGCCGCTTTGCAGGTACATGAATCCAACGCCCTTGGGGCCGTGGAATTTATGGGCCGCCCCCACGATGAAGTTTGTCTTCAGACGTTGCAGGTCGTGTACGTAATGGCCCATCGTTTGTACCGTATCCGAATGGAACAGGGCTCCGTACGCCGTCGCCAGTTCTCCTACCCGATCCAGATCCAGCAGGTTTCCCACTTCGTTGTTACCATGCATGAGTGAAATCAGGCTGGTGGGGTCCGTTTTTAGCAACTCCTCCAGATGCCCGTAGTCTACGTAACCTTTGGCGTCCAGTTCCACGAAAGAGACGTTAGCAAGTCCTCGTTTCTGGAGCTCCTCCGCCGTATGCAGCACCGCGTGATGCTCAATTTTAGACGTGATGATATGTTTGATTCCTTTGGCAAGAACCGTATTCTGGATAATGGTATTGTCGGCTTCCGTTCCTCCCGAGGTGAAAAAGATTTCTGAAGGCGAAGTGTTCAGCAGCTCGGCCACTTTTTTCCGGGCCTTTTCAATCGCTGAACGTACCACGCGGCCATGACCATGAATGGACGAAGGATTACCAAATTGCTCCCGCATCAGGGGAAGCATCTCTTCCAGTACCAGCGGGTCTAGAGGAGTAGTCGCCGCATTATCCAGATATATTCTTTTCATAATTGGGGATGCTAATAAGCGTATAACCTGAGAAGAAAGAAGTTTGCTGATTAATTGGCAAAGATAACAGCAATCCCGCATTTACGGTTCATAAAAGGGCGGTCTTACGCGGGCAGGACTGCTTTAATCGGCTGTTGATTCTGGCCATCGTATAGCTAACGAAGTTCCTAAGTTTCCTATACAGATCGCTTCGTATAATCCCTTACGTAATTGTCAATTCTTTGGCTTAGTTTAATTTCAACGTATACTATAAGACCCATTTAGAGCCTGTAGGCTAATTTTAATTGGCGATACACCTAATACGCAAATATTTAGCGGTTCTAATTTGAGTAGAAGTGGCTAATTCATCGGAAATAGCAAGATAATTTAGATTCTGTAAAAATAAGACGAGTTGTTCTTTTCAAAAGAGTCGTATGGAAATAGTACAATCTTACCATAAACAAAAACTTAATGATTATTTAACATTATGAAAATTGATTTATTTAAATACAAAACTGAGCATTTCCTATAAATCAATACATTATTGTAATAATTTAAATCCAAATCAAAAAAGCAAGACTTGAAAAAAGACAAAAACATGTGTTTCTTTGTATTGAATTTTACATAGCATACCCTGTAAAAAGTTCAATTTAATTCATTCACAAATTTCTTATGATGAGGAAATTTTTACCACTAACCCGAGCTTTAGGAGTTATGGTGACGCTGTTGCTACTAGTAGCGGGCAAAACCACCTATGCTCAGGTTACCACTTCTTCCATTGTTGGTCGTATCACTGATAATAATGGAGAGGCATTACCTGGTGCCACGGTTAAGGCTACGCATGAACCTACTGGCACAGTGTACGGCACTGTCACTCGTGAAAACGGGCAATACACACTTCCAAACTTACGGGTGGGCGGTCCCTATTCATTAGAGGTTACCTTTGTAGGTTACTCACCCAAAAAACTCACGGATTTAGCCGTTGCCTTAGGCACCCCACTTTCGGCTAATATTACACTAGAAGGCGGCTCAGCCAATTTACAGGAAGTAACGGTAACAGCCGATAAAGGCAGCGTTATTAGTTCTGTCAGAAACGGTGCTTCTACGTACATTTCGTTACGTCAGATGCAAAGCTTGCCCACCATTAGCCGGAGCGTGCAGGACTTTACGCGTTTAACCCCTCAAGCAAATACAGCCGGTTCAGGTACTTCTTTTGCCGGTCAGAACAATCGGTATAATCAGTTCACCATTGACGGTGCCAATGCTAGTGATGCTTTCGGTCTGGCGGGTACGGGAACAAACGGTGGTCAGGCTAACCTAAACCCCATCTCCATTGAGACCATTCAGGAAATGCAGGTGGTACTCTCCCCTTACGACATCACGTATGGTGGTTTTACAGGCGGCGGTATCAACGCCGTTACGAAAAGTGGTTCCAACACTTTCCATGGCTCCGTTTACGGGCAATTCCAGAATGATAAATTCGTAGGTAAAAGTGTTTCTTACAACGAAAACACGACCCGTAACCCCTACCCTGAGTTCAGCAATAAGACATTTGGTGCCAGCTTGAGCGGTCCAATTATTAAAAACAAGCTGTTCTTTTACCTGAACGGCGAGCGCTTTGTAAAGTCCACTCCTTTGGCTTTTGATCCAACTGTAGCTGGGTCAGGTTCAAGGGCAAATGCGGATACGCTCGAGGTACTGCGTCAGTACATGATTACTAACTACGGTTATGATCCTGGAACATACGGTGCTCTGAACAACGAAAACAAGTCTACTTCGCTGTTTGGTCGTCTGGACTGGAACATCAACCAAAAGCATACCCTGACGCTGCGTCATAATTACGTAAATGGTAGCAATGATGCCCTGAGTCGGACGGCTTTTTCAGTACCGTTCTCGAATACCGGTTACCGCTTTGTAAGCAAAAGCAACTCAACTGTATTAGAGTTGAACAGTAACTTTTCGTCAAAAGCTTCGAACGTTTTACGCCTGACTTATAATACGGTTCGTGACAGCCGGGCTACGGGATTCTTCCCCGGCTTGACAATCAATAGTTACGATTTAGGCCAAAAAGCTACCATCACCTATAACTTAGGGTCTGAAAACTCTTCTCAGGCCAACAGTTTGGATCAGGATGTCATTACGCTTACCGACAACTTTACGCTCTACAAAGGCAAGCACACAATTACTTTTGGTACGAATGACGAGTTTTTTAGCAGTAAGAATATCTTCCTGCAAGGGTACTACGGAAACTATACATTTGGTGTAGGTGGTACAACTGATCCCTCAAGCATTTCTAATTTCTTTGCCAATAAAGGGCTTACGCAGTACAACGTAGGGTATTCAACCAGTTCTAATCCTGCGGATAAAGCAGCGGCGAACCTCCGGGCAGCTCAGCTTAGTGTCTATGCTCAAGATGTCTGGAATACCACAGATCGGTTGAAACTTACCTACGGTTTACGCTTGGATTTACCCGTATTCTTCAGTGATCCTGCCGAAAATACTGCTTTTGCTACGGCTTTCCCCGGCTATAGCACGAGCCAGATGCCTAAGGGCAAACTTCTGTTTTCACCCCGGGTAGGCTTTAATTGGGATATCAATGGGGATGCTTCTACGCAGGTTAGAGGTGGAGCTGGCTTGTTCACAGGTCGTATTCCCTTCGTATGGATTTCCAACCAGTTGTCGAATACGGGCGTAACGAATATCAACTACAGCGTTTCTAATGCGAATGCTGCTGGACGGGAAGCTTTAGCTGGAATCAAATACAACTTTAACCCCAGTGACGTACACGCCGGAGCTTACATTCCAACGTCGGTAACGACGGCATCTCCGGTTATCAACGTGATTGACCGTAATTTCAAATTTCCTCAGGTATTTCGGGCAAACCTAGCCGTGGACCGTAAGTTGGGAATCTGGGGATTAGTTGGAACGTTGGAAGCGATTTACACCAAGACGCTCAACAACGCCAATTACCAGAACTTGAACTTGAGCGAAAATGGCGAAGGAACCGTAACATTAGGCACGACGACTCGGCCCCTATGGACGAAGCGTAATACAACTTCTTTCGGTGACGTACTGCTGCTGAAAAACACGAATAAAGGGTACAGCTACAGCCTTACGGCACAACTTCAGAAACCTGCTGATCGCGGCTGGTCGGGTATGATTGCCTACACCTACGGACGCACCAAGTCACTGACTGATTTGACTAGTTCGGTAGCCTATTCAAACTGGCGTTTCGCTTATGCCACCAACGGTTTGAACCGTCTGGATCTGGCGAATTCTAACTTTGATATGGGTTCGCGGATCGTCGGTAACCTGAGCAAGGAATTCCGTTACGCTAAAAACTTCGCGACAACCATTACCTTGATTTACACGGGTCAGTCTGGTCAACGCATGTCTTATCTATACAACCGGACGATCACGGGTGATGACATCTCAGGTGCGGCATCGAACACGATTGCGTACATTCCCTCTAACCTTTCCGAAGCTAATTTTGCTGATATTCGGGGTGGAGCAACGGCTGCACAGCAG
Source organism: Siphonobacter curvatus (assembly GCF_002943425.1). NCBI lineage: Bacteria > Pseudomonadati > Bacteroidota > Cytophagia > Cytophagales > Cytophagaceae > Siphonobacter > Siphonobacter curvatus. Next base: position 1,794,535 of record NZ_PTRA01000001.1, on the reverse strand, counting down.
TGGACTGACTTCCAAGCATTCGCTCAGGCCAATAGTTATTTGAAAGAAACAATGGGTAAGAACTCCGTGCGTAACGGTGACCGTCTGCCTTTCGAAAACCACTTCGATCTGCGTTTGGCTCAGGACTTCATCTTCGGCCAGAACCGTCTGCAAGTTTTCTTCGATGTACTAAACGTAGGCAACTTGTTGAATAAGGACTGGGGACGTGCGTATTCGTTGTCTAACCAATCGGTTAACTTGTTTACGGTCGTAAATTCTGGTGCTCAAACGCAGAACGGTACGGCTTTCACGCCAACAGCTGCCAAGCCTGCTGTCCAGTTCAACATTAATAACATGAATAACATCAATGGAACGTACCGTCCGTACATCGTAAGCGATTTCGCCTCACGCTGGAACGCTCAGATCGGAGCCCGTTATTCATTCTAATTTTTTCTTAGTCCGCAGTACCAAAAACCTGGCAGTTTAAGTAGTTATTCTGTCAGGTTTTTTAATAAACAGCCAACCATCTTGATCAAATCTATACCTAGTCAACTTCCTTAAATTCCCAAATCAAACTATTGTGAAAACACTTTTAGCAAAATCCAGGAGAACGCTCGCGTGTCTGGGGCTAGTCTTAGCCGCTCTTTGTGGTCTCAATCAAGTACAAGCCCAGGTGACAACCTCTTCGATCACGGGGCAGGTGTCCGACGCCAAAGGAGAAGGCTTACCCGGTGCCTCCATTGTAGCTATCCACATTCCTTCCGGAAGTCGCTATGGAACGGTCACGAACAATGCAGGTCGCTATACCCTTCCTGCCGTTCGGGTGGGTGGTCCTTACCGGGTGACGGTAACCTTTGTGGGTTACAAAGAAAAATCAGAAGAAGGTTTGTATGCCAACCTGGGTACAGCCGCTAATCTGGATATTACGCTTTCCGATGAAAGTCAACAGCTTTCTGAGGTAGTGGTTTCTGGTGCCCGGAGTGACATTTTCAGCTCTGAGCGTACCGGTGCTGCTACGACCGTTAGCAAAGATGTACTCGCGGCTTTACCAACCATTGGACGTACCATCAACGATTTTACGCGTTTGACTCCTCAGGGTAATGGTCGTTCGTTCGGTGGTCAGGATAGCCGCTTGAACAACATCACGATTGATGGTGCTGTCTTTAATAACGGCTTTGGTTTGGGTGATCAACCCGGAGCCCGTACAAGCGTAGCTCCGATCTCTCTGGACGCCATCGAAGAAGTTCAGGTGAACGTAGCTCCCTTCGACGTTCGTCAAACCGGCTTTACCGGTGCTGGAGTTAACGCGGTTACTCGCTCAGGTACTAACCAAGTTTCAGGTTCTGCATTCTATTTGTGGAGAAATGAAGGTCCAGCTTACTTAGGTCGGGAGGCTCGCGGTGAAAAAATCGCCATCAATCAGTTCAATAAGTCAGTATACGGCTTCCGTTTAGGGGGTCCTATCATCAAAGACAAATTATTTTTCTTTGTGAATGCTGAATTGGAAAAGCGGGTAGATCCGGGTACTTCCTTTTTGGCAAAACGAGCTGGCCTTTCCGGTGCTAACGTTACCCGGGTAGAAGCTTCCGACCTGGATGCCGTGTCACAGATTATGAATGACAAATTTGGCATCAACACGGGTCCTTACGAGAACTATAACCTGAACACCAAAGGAGATAAGTATCTGGCTCGCTTTGATTGGAACATTAATAATAATCACAAATTCAACTTCCGAGTTTCTTACCTGAAGTCGAACAGTGAGCAGAATATCTCCAACAGTAACTCGATTGGATTAGGTAACCGTCGCACGCTTCAAACGGCGATGTCCTATAAAAATTCTGGATATATCATCAACGAAGACTATTTATCAATGATTGGAGAGCTGAACTCGACGTTGATGAATGGTAAAGCGGCTAATAACCTGATCATCGGTTATACCAATAATAACGAAGACCGTTCGTACCTGGCTCCCGCGTTCCCGACGATTGATATTCTAAACAATAGCAATACGTATATTTCAGTCGGTACTGATCCCTTTACGCCTTATAACCTGCTTCGGTACAATACCTTCCAGTTCATTGATAACTTTACCTATTTTGCTGGTAAACATACCCTGACGGCGGGCATTAGCGTAGAACGTTTTACTTCAGATAACTCTTTTTATTCGGCTGCTTTAGGTTCTTACGTTTTCAACTCCCTGGACGATTTCAAAACGGCAATGAATGCCTATACGCCAGGTCAGGTGATTGTTCCAGGAAGCACCGTTTCTCCCGTAGCAGTTAATTTATTCCAATACCGTTACTCGCTGCAAGGCAATAGCTTACCCCTTCAGCAGCTAAAAGTGTTCTATCCGGGTATTTACATTCAGGATGATTTCCAGGTTCGTCCGAATTTCAAGCTGACGGCTGGTTTACGGGCTGATATTCCTTTCTTCGGAAAGACTGGCTTTGAAAACTCCGTTGTCGCTGGCTACACATTCAGAGATGAAAACGGGGCTGCCGTACAATACAACACGGCGAAATTGCCTGATGCTCGTCCTTTATGGTCACCCCGCGTTGGCTTTAACTGGGACGTAAAGAATGATCGTACAACCCAGATTCGTGGAGGATCGGGTATTTTCACCGGTCGCCCTCCTTACGTGTGGATTTCTAACCAAATCGGTAACAACGGTGTATTGTCTGGTTTAGTAGAAGCAAGAGGGACTACAGCGTATCCCTTCACCACGGATCCTAGCGTGTACAAGCCGACTTCTCAAACGGGCCGGGTTACGTACGACATCAACGTAACCGATCCCAAGTACAAATTCCCGCAGGTTTGGAAAACGAACTTAGCCGTCGATCAAAAACTGCCTTTGGGTATGATTTTGACTTTAGAAGGGGTGTATAACAAAAACGTAAATGCCACCTACTACATCGATGCTAACCGCGAATCTGCTACCGGAACCTTTACGGGTCCTGACAATCGTCCGCGTTTCCCCGGTTCTGGCTTGACGGGTAGTGCTTTAACGAATGCCATCCGTATTAACGATGACGTAGTGAACAACCTGGTATTGAAAAATACGAACAAGGGTTACGCCTACACCTTGACTGCGAAACTGGAGAAACCCTTTACGAAAGGATTCTACGCCATGGCTGCGTACACCTATGGTGAAGCAAAAGATCTGGGTAGCCCTGGTTCGACAGCCGTTACGTCTTATACTAACCTGATTTCTTCACGTGGTAGTAACTATGTAGACCTGACGTATTCAGATCAAGAGCAACGTCACCGCGTAATTGGGTCAGCTTCCTATAAAATCAACTACGGTGGTCAATTTGGTGGTTCTAGCCAGATCTCCTTATTCTACGAAGCTCGGAACCAAGGTCGGTATTCATACGTATACGGTGGTGATATGAATGGGGATGGTCTTTCCAATAATGACATCCTGTACGTACCTAACTCCGCTAATGAGTTAAAATTTGCTACGGTTAGTGGCGGAAGCGGAGCTACGGCTTACTCGTTCTCAGCGGATCAGCAGGTAGCTGCTTTTGAGCGTTACATCAATCAAGATCCTTATTTGAGCAAGCACCGGGGTCAATACATTCAACGTAACGCGGGTATTCGTCCGTGGGTGTACACCATGGATTTGAGTTTTGTACAGGAATTCTATCTGAAAGCTGGCAAAAACCGCAACACCCTTCAGTTCCGGGTAGACGTTACCAACTTTGGTAACCTGCTTAACAACAAATGGGGTGTAGGTTATACGCAAGTAAACAACCGCCCGCTTTCATTTGCTTCGGTTGATGCCAACGGTCAACCCGTATTCCGAATGGCTACGCAAACGAAAAACAATCAAACCGTTCTCTTAGAGGATAGCTTCATTAGCAGCTTAAGCACGAACGATGTATGGAATGCTCAGTTTGGCGTTCGTTACATCTTTAACTAATATTTGAAGTAAAAAATAAAGGCTTCCAACTTTCTAAGTTGGAAGCCTTTATTTTTTATAATCCTTTATTAATTGTTTACATTAAAAATAATATATCTTAGATATACAAAATACAGTTCTTATTACTTTAGTAATTATCCACTCTAAATTCTATAACCATGAGACAGTATCCACTTTTTAAGCAAATCGTTCTGATAATGCTTGCATTTTCTCCTGCACTCTGCATAGCTCAGATCAAAATTAAACCTTCCACAATAATTTCAAGGAATATAAATCCATTTGATCCTTTAGAAAGCCCTAACATAAATCCAAACTGGGATTGGACACAGTGTTGTTCCGGCCATACAATGTATTATTCTTTAAATGGTTCAACCCCAATTCAATTAAATGGCATACAACTACCTTTTTATTCTTCTGGTCACCAACTTGCAGATGCTGTAAACAATGATGCGAAGGATATGTGGCAGCAAGACGGTTGGATGCTTGCTTATAAAGATTTTGGAACTTCTGTTAGTGCTCCTCCTTATCCGTTCTTCATTCTTTATAATAAATACAAAGGCGTTTTCAGAGTAATGATCTACAACTCTGCTGGATTATTAAATACCTTTTTCAAGGTATATCTTTCATTCAGAAGTAGCTCTCCCAAGTCAGCATTATTTTCTTTTACTGAAAAACGAGGAGGTCTACAAACTTTAAATAATTACGATGGTAGTAATAAACAAGTAGTTATAACCAAAGCGAACCAAGGTCAGGGGTGGATTTATGCTGACTTTATCACTGCTGGATACGTACCAGATCTTAGCTCGAATACAATACTACACTTAAGTGTAGAAGCTGTTAATGAATCAGCTATACAAGTCAGTGGTTCTTTGACACTAGATGAAATCACTAAAAGTAGTGCCGGTGGTAGTGATCCATTAGGAGATGTAAAGACTGCTGTAAGTAAAGGGTACAAGGTTTATAAAGATAGATCTACGGCATTAAAAGATCTTGGTAAACCTACTACCGGCTTTTTTGCTTCAATCTTCAGTATATTCTCAACATTCACAGACGTAGTAGGAATAATTGATTATTTTGTATCAGGCAAGAATGCTGCTGCGGGTAGAGAACCGATGAGTTTTCAAGGAACGGCATCTTTGACAGGAACGTTGACTACCCCTACTCAAGTAGTAGAATATGATTTTGCCTTGTCAAGTTCTATTCCTAGTAGTCCTGATTACTACAAACCTTTACAAAGCATACCTTGGGGTGTATTTAATTTGACTAGTAATGTAGACATGGTAGCCTTCGATAATTCACAGACGTACTACTGTGCTGATAAGCAAACCTATGTAACTGATTATTCTACTGTCTACAAAGGAGCACCAATTTCTTATATTGTTAATAATAATTTAAATATGTCTTTAGTTTCTGTACAGGCACGAACCTTAAATTATCCAGTAGGAGGAACAGGTTTCTTTAACATAGCAGATATAGCTAATATAGAGTTTGGCAGTGTAGGTGAAGACAATTGTTATGGAACATATAGTAATACTACGCCTATGGGACTTGGAATTAAATTTGAATTCCAGATTAATTCTCCAACGAAGAATTACGATAATACCATTGTTCTATACAAGGTTTACTATTTTGGATCTTACAGTGGTAGAAGAGGTTTCATAGCTAGTGAAAACAAAACTAACGTACAAGCCTTTCCTAATCCATTTTCAGACAAATTGACCTTCAAATTCCCAAAAGCCAACTATGGCAATGAAAAAGGCTCAATCTATGATTTAAAAGGAACCTTAGTAAAGAAATTCACACCTCAAGAGCTTTCCTCAGGAATAGTTGAATGGAATGGGAAAACCAATTCTGGCAATTTGGTAACCAATGGAGTATACCTCATCGAATACATAGATAATAAGGGGATTAAACATTTTAACAAAGTGATTAAAACAAATTAACAAGCACATAAAAAAGACCCCGACTAAATCAGTCGGGGTCTTTTTTATGTGCTTGTTTGAATTGGGTTTGAAGTTTAAGTTAGTTTCAACTGTAAGATGTGTTTGAGTTTTAACTATCGAAACTTGTCAAACCTTATACCTGATTAAACCTCAAACATTTTCAACCTTGACCTCTCCTTAAACACCATTCACTAGCTCAAATACACCTGATAATTCATCTGGTACGTTTCTTCGGGCTGGAGTTCGTACAGACCTTCGCCGTTGTTGAAAGCATTTACATTGGCGGTCAGCGGTTCCATCGCTACCCGTTCCCGATCCGGGAAGGTATACACGACCTGATAGTTCACTTTCCCCTCCCCTCTCGTGTATTCCAGGTTTAGGGTCACGCCTTGTTTGGCGGATACCAACTGCGTCAGGTAACCGGCTTCGTTGAGCTGGTAGATGGCATCCAGCGAGCGGTTTTTCAATTTATAGCCTTCCGTGGCATCAAAGGGTTCGCTACCAGCGGGCATCATGAATTCATCATCCAGGTGGATTTGCTGGGCCGCCGGGAAATAGATCGTCCAGTCATCCACTGTCCCGCCAGGTAGCTGAAAGTACGGATGCCAGCCCAGAGCGACGGGCATGGTTTCACCACCCGTATTAACGGCCTGCGGCATAATATCCAGTTTTCCGGTACTCAGCAGCTCGTAGCGGATTTCAAACCGGAACGGAAAGGGGTAACCCTCGTAACTCCCATCGTGTTCGTACCGCAGACGAATCCCCGCTGCCGAAACGGAGGTCCATTCTTCGACGACTTCAAAATTTTCGTGATGCACGATCCCGTGAATGGCGGCCTGCTTTTCCGGTTCGTTAATCGGTAACTGATAGGATTCGCCCCGGTAGGTATAGTGTCCGTCTTTGATTCGACTGGGCCAGGGAAACAGAAAGGCACTCGCATATTTAGGATTTGCCCCAAAGGCTTCTGCATCGGCGGGCGTATCAATGACCGTAAACGATTCGCCTTCCTTGGTAAGCGTCAACTGACGAATGATTCCACCGAGCTCGGGCAAAATGTGTACTTCATCACCGGTAATCGGGTTTTTCAAAATGTACGACTGATAGGAACCGTACGTGGAAGTAAGGATATTCATAACCCTGTTCAGGCAAAAATAGACTGGCTCTTACCAGCCATGACAATAGGTGAGAAAATTCAAAAGCCAGTCGAAACTGGCTTCTGGCTTATAAACTTAGTAATTCTTTGAATCGAATGGCCTGACGGCGGGAAATTTCGATCTTTTCGGGCTTGTCGCCGGGGCTTCGTAAAGTAGCCAGCAGTCCGCCCGAGAACCAGGGTTCGATCTTATCGATGTAATTGAGATTGATGATGTGTTTGCGGTTAGCTCGGAAGTAAATCTTGCTGTCCAGACGGTCCTCCAGAGCATTCAGGGATTTCAATACCAGCGGCTTTTGGTCGTCGAAGTGCAGGCGAACGTAGTTGCCCATACTTTCAAACAAACGCACCTTGCCCAGTTTCACAAACCAGCACTTTTCACCATCCTTAATGAAAATCTGATCGTTTTCCGACAGGGCTTTGATCGTACCATCCACCCGGCCTTTTTCATCCATTTCGTGATGGTGGATTTCTTCTTCCGCCCGTTGAATGGCTTCCGTCAGACGCGACAGCTCCACGGGTTTCATCAGGTAATCCAGAGCATTCTGTTCAAAAGCCTTGATGGCGTATTCGTCGTAAGCGGTCGTAAAGATCACTTCGGGGACATCGCCTTCCAGACTTTGCAGCAATTCAAAGCCATTCTTACCCGGCATCTGGATATCCAGAAACAGCAGGTCCGGCTTGAGTTCATCAATCAGCTGAATGGCCTCATCGGCATTGGCGGCTTCGCCCGCAATATGAACTTTGGGGAAATTTTCCAGTAAGCGTTTGAGTTCATTACGAGCCAATCGTTCATCGTCGACAATGAGTGCTTTCATATTCGATTTCGGTTGAGTACAGGGAGCTAGTAGCGGCGAGCAGCCGCTGGGTAGTTATATGTTGTAAGGAGTTTACTATTAGACGTTCACCACGACGGGTGCTTCTTTCGGCTTGGGATTTTCCATGGGAATCACGATCTCCGCACAAACCACATCTTTAGCCGACTGATAGATCTTGAATTCTGCTTCTTCGCCGAACAGAAGTTTCAGGCGGCGTTCCGTATTTTTCAAACCAAATCCACCCGATTCGGTATCCTGTAGAATGCCCGTATTCGAAATTCGAATGTCCAGTCTATTTTGTTGTAACCGCGTTTCGATACTCACAAAGCCGCCCTTGATGGGTTTAGAAACCCCATGTTTGATGGCATTTTCAACCAGCGTCTGCAGCATCATGGGTGGGACCAGACAATTGATGGTTTCGGGGTAAACATTCCGGCGTACTTCGAGTCGTTCTTCGTACCGAATCTTTTCCAGAGCTAGATAATCGTCCACGGTACGCATTTCTTCGCCCAGTGTAACGGTCTGACGACGGTCGGCCAGCAAACTGCTCCGCAGGATATTCGACAATTGCGTAATTCCTTTCTGAGCCCGGTCGGGGTCTTCCAGAATCAACGCCCGAATGCTGTTGAGGGCATTGAACATGAAGTGCGGATTGAGCTGAGCCCGCAGTACCTTGGCTTCGGTTTCCTTGGCCAGCGACTCCAATTTGACCTTTTCTACGGCAATTTCCCGCGTACTTTCCAGGTATTTAAAGACATGATACAGAATCAGCCAGATCAGCATGGGTTTTCCCCAGAAAAAGAGAAAGCTCAGAAAATGCCCACTGGGCGATTCCAAGTCGGTCGTAAATACATCGAATGGGATGTTCAGAGCCGTCATGATACAGGCAAACAGAAAGGCCGTACACAGCACCTGCGGTAAGGCTTTGGGAGCATCCAGTACGTCGCGGTGGTGTTTTTTGACGTAACGACGGTACTGATGCGTCAGAAAAATACTAAGAATAATATTGATGACGTAGTTGAGTACGAGCACCCAATTTTCGGTATCCTTGAATTCCAGCGAATACGTAAGCAGATCGTTGGAGAGCCACAAAGGCCATCCGATCAATTGAAATATCCAGTATGTTTTTTCTTTATCGTTCATAAGAACTAGCTGGCGGTCGTTTGCTCGAAGATCTGTTCAGGGCCATGCCGTTTCCGAATATAGCCCGAACCTCCGTACTCCCTTTTGTTTTTTAGGACTAGCGGGGAAATACGTAGATAAAACCGATAATTCAAGGGCCGAAGTTTTAAAATCCGGGTTCGAACGGTACGGGGACGAAACGAGCGAATAATTCCTCGCCGTACCACTGCTGCTGTTCTTTTTGCCGCATGGCTTCTTTGTGATCAGCGGTACGGTACGCGAAGGCCTTCATGGCGTCCAGGCTTTCCCATACGCTGAAAGTCGCCTGCTGGAAGTACGGCACTTCGCCCATGCCAATGGAATAGATCAGGCCGGAAGCCTGCTCCAGTCGGGCGGCGGCCCGGTATGAGTTTCGCCAGAAGGCGGGCAAGGCCCGTAATTTAAGCGTGGCCCGGGTGATTACCGCAATCGGTCCGGTACCCTCCTCGGCGGGACTATCGGTCTGAAAAGGGTTCGAACCATTCCAGGCTCCGTGACTACGAATGGTTTCCAGAGCAAATGTGCGAACGGTGGATGCCCGTTGCTGTACCTCCTGCCAGGAGGCAGCAGTAGTAAAAAAGTCCTTGGCCTGGCTTTCCGATTGCCAGACGGCCAGAAAGGCGTACCGCGAAAAGTCGGGTTTGAGACTAAAGACTTTCCCCTGCCCGGTGCCCATCCATTTGAAGAATGTGAGTTCGGGTAATTGCCGTAGTTTGCGGGGCATGAGTCCCATCTGCTGAATGGCCCACCAGCGATGCTTCGGCGGATAAGTCATGACGCAAAGAGTAATGTACATGGCAAGGGTGCTTTCTTCAAGAACTCGAAGCAGGCCCAGGTGTTTTGAGCTGACGGAGAATTTTTACGGCTCGGGAACGGAAAGCGGGACTTTCGTACGGCAAACGGTCCTCAATAATTGTCTGTAGTTCGGTTGTCAATTCTGAATATTGCTGCACCATTCGGTGTAATACCGTTAGTGAAAAAGCTTTAATGGCAGCGGGTTCTGTAGGGTTATTCAAGCATTCAAAACAACACGCTACAACGATCCCGTGGTACGCTTCGGGAATGGCAATAAACTGTAACATCCGAACCGAATTTCGGCGAACCGCCGGATGTACGTCAGTACGGGATAGCACCCGAAAGAAGGTTTCCAAATGAGGAATCAGTAAGGCCGGATGTCGTTCAACCACTGCATCGACTACGCGGCTGGCCCGCTGAGCAATGCGGTATTCGGAGCTGTGAAAGTGCGTAAAGAGCTCGGCAAAACGGGCTGGGTTCTGCCCGATATATTCTACCAGTTGTTGTAGATGTGCTGAACTATAAGGTTGAAGTAAGGTTTCCGGCCAGTGCATAGCGTTATTGATCTGCTGGTGCAAACTTATACGGTCCTGTTGCCCATATCTTATACTCCGCATTGCCTACGGGGCTAATTCTATGCAAGCCTTCGGGCTTGGCGTGTTCGATTTAAAACGGAGTAACTGATACAGGTTTGGACATCTGCATCAGTTACTCCGTTTGGATTTAGTCAATAATGGACTTAAAAGAACACGTTAGTTTGCCCGTATTCTACTTATTCAAACACTTTCAAAAACGTTACAATAAACGGAGCGGACAGTAATAAACCGTCGAACCGATCCAGAAAGCCCCCGTGGCCGGGAATGACCGAACCCGAATCTTTAATCTGAATGCTTCGCTTAAACAGGGATTCGACCAGATCGCCGTAAGTACCCGCCACCACGATTACGCCAGCAATCCAGTACCACTGCCAGGGGTTAAGGTCGGTATAGGTTTGTGAAAGGATGAACGCGACCAGCATGGCCGTAATCGCTCCCCCCAGACTACCCTCCCAGGATTTTTTGGGTGATACGCGTTCAAAAAGCTTGGTACGGCCAAATTTGGTCCCGGCGAAATAAGCTCCTGAATCACTGGCCCAAAGCAGAAACAGACACCCCAGTACCCGCTCGTAACTGTACACCCCCCCTAGCAGAGCGATTACAGTAATCAAAGCAAAAGGCAGGGCTACGTAGATGATACCCAGAAAGGTATACGCAATATTGGTAAAGGGCTTTGCCTCGTTTTTCTTATACAGCTTGATAAAGAAGATGAGCGTAAAGAGCGGAGAAAGTAGAAAGTACAGCTCAAAATCCAGGTAATGCTTTTCGATCAGAAACGTCAGGATATTCATGAAGACCCCCACGCCGGTTCCGTAGTACTTGAGCGGCGTAATGTCATCGAGGCCGACGAGCCGGTAAAATTCCAGCTGACTCAAACCGCCAATGGTTGCAAACAAAACCAGGTAGGTCCACTCGCTCCAGTACAGACAAAAAATCATCAAGGCCGCTCCAATGACTGCCGCAATGACCCGTTGTCCTAAATTTGAATAACTACTCAGCCTGGTCTGTATTCTTTTCCTCATGTTGAATGATAAATTCGGCAAAAGCCGCGTCTTTAACCGGAACGTGCAATTCGCAGTGCCCAAACAAATACGAGCGATCCTGTTTGCTCAGTACGACTCCCTCAATTTGGTATTCATCCAATAGCCAACCTTTGACGAGTTCCACTCGCCAGGGCATATAGGACTCGTATATCTTAACCCAGCCTTCCACGATTCGTTGGTTTATAACGGTTGTTAACGCTGATTTTTGAAAGTTGTTTTGGTTAGAGTTACGTAGAAACCAGCCAACGCTCCTAATAATGAAGGCGACCGTTGTGTTTCTATTCTGGCAAAAATACTACAGCTTTCAGGGCTTCCCGGTTTTGAACGCAATTTGTTTGAATAAATTACGACTGAGGTATCACCCCCTGACTGCGTTGATAGATCAGCCGCAGTACGCCGATCGTCAGTGCGGCCGACACCAAAGCGTACGGTAAGGGCATAGCTTCGTTGCTTTCCACGTCCAGCTCGGTGATCTGCCGATGCCGCAGGTAAATCATCACGACGACAAAACCATTATTGACAAAGTGAGCGAAAATGGGTACCCAGAGGTTTCGCGTCCAGACGTACAGGTAACCAAATAAAGCTCCCAGAATCATGCGGGGGAAAAAGCCCATAAATTGCACGTGATAGGCACTGAAAATAGCCGCCGACAACCACACTGCTACGTGTGGACTTCCCCACCAGCGTTCGAATAATCGCTGCAACGTGGCTCGAAACAGTAATTCTTCACCCAGAGCCGGAATCAGGCCAATGACCAGTAGACCGAGCATAAAATGGCCGAAACTGGGAAACTGCGTCAGGAATTTTGTCAGGGTTTCCAGTTGTTTTTCGCTATCTACCATCCATTGCGGCAAGGGTAAAAGCTGGTTCCATTCAAAAATCAGACTGTTCAAGGGAATGTATCCGATGACGAGTACCACGATCATGGCCCAGATCAGCGGATCGGTCGAACCTTTTTCTACGAAAACGATGTTGCGTTTTTCAGTCAGGTACCAAAACAGATACGCCGTAAGGATAAAACTGAAAACGGATGTGATGGCCTGCATCAGCATCGTGGCCAGCCAGCTGTGGGGATAATCCTGCGGATGAGCGATAAAATCGGCTGCCCCGGCAGCAAAGTCTGCCCCCGTCAGGAATTTGACCAGGGGATAAACAATCGCTATCTGGGCGATACTGCCTAAAACGACCATCAGGCCGAAAAGGATTAGCAAACTCGCAAAGGGAGAAAATCGTCGGGTGGGAAGATCAGGCGTTTCGATCATTTCGATGTAATTTTGTATGCTTCAGTGATTCGTACTGAATTCAATCGTTTACTAAACAGGTTTTTCAGAGTTCTTGGTTGTAAAGATAACGCAGGCTCGGCGGTGAGGCTGATCATCATCCCTGGTCCAGACACAATCGTACCACTGCTCTCAAATAGATATTCCCCAACGTTTACTTCGTCACAGTCGAATGGTTAAGATTAAAGATATTGAACTAGGTGATTTCCCGTTGTTGCTGGCTCCCATGGAAGACGTCAGTGATCCTCCATTTCGGGCGGTTTGTAAGGCCGGTGGAGCGGACTTGATGTATACGGAATTCGTATCCAGTGAAGGCCTGATTCGTGACGCCGCCAAAAGTCGGCAGAAACTTGACATTTTCGAGTACGAACGCCCCATCGGTATTCAGCTCTTCGGTTCGGACATCGAAACAATGGCGGAGTGTGCGAAAATTGCTACGGCCGTTTCGCCCGATCTGATCGACATCAATTATGGCTGTCCGGTGAAACAGGTGGCTTGCCGGGGTGCCGGTGCTGCCCTGCTACAGGACATTCCTAAAATGGTCGCCATGACCGAAGCCGTAGTTAAAGCCACGCACTTACCCGTGACGGTAAAAACTCGCCTGGGCTGGGACGACTCCACCAAGAATATCGAAGATGTCGCCGAACGCTTGCAGGACATCGGCATTCAGGCCCTGACGGTCCACGGACGTACCCGCGTGCAAATGTACAAGGGAGAAGCGGATTGGACACTGATTGGCAGAATCAAAGAAAATTCCCGCATCCGAATTCCAATTTTTGGAAACGGCGATATCACTACGCCCGAAAAGGCTTTGGAGTACCGGAATCGTTACGGCGTTGACGGTATTATGATTGGTCGGGCCAGCATCGGTTATCCCTGGATTTTTAATGAAATCAAACATTTCCTGAAGACCGGTACGTACCTAACGCACCCAACCATTGCGGACCGTGTTGCGGTATGCCGGCAGCATTTGGAGTTTTCCATTCGCTGGAAAGGTGAAAAGCTGGGTGTTCTGGAAATGCGGCGGCACTACGCCAGTTATTTCAAAGGCATGGATGGAGCCAAATCCTTCCGGAACCGACTGGTACAGGCCGATACGTTTGCGGAAGTCGAAGAAATTCTCCAGGAAATTAGTGCCACATATAGTCTGGAGGCTAGTTATTAATGGGTAGTTACTAGTTTTTTTGATAGTTATTCGTTGATGGTTGTTAGGGTTGGCTTTACTACTAACTATCAACGAATAACTATTAACCGTTGCTTTTCTGGTTGGCGTTTGTGCCAGGTTGGTTAGGATCGGATTCGTAAGAAGCCAATCACTAAGAACCAGCCACTGACAACCATCCCTTTCTTCCCCATTATATGAATCAGAAACCTACTCCAGCTATGGCCTGGATCATCCTGATGGGACTTGCTCTTACCTGGGGCAGTTCCTTCATCTTGATGAAACAGGCTCTGCATACATTTTCCGGCGTACAGATTGCTTCGTTTCGTCTGCTGGCGGCCGGAGCTTTTTTTGTACCCATTCTGCTCTCGCAGATTAATAACCTGCCCACACTTCGTCAGTGGTTCTGGGGATTTATTTGCGGGATGGTCGGCAGCTTTTTACCGGCCTACCTGTTTTCCTACGCAGTCATGCATATGAACAGCTCGCTGGTTGGCATCCTGAATGCCTTTACGCCACTGTTTGTACTGATCATTGGCGTACTCTTTTTCAGGCAGAAAATCAATAAACGGCAATTGATTGGCCTAGCTTTAGGGCTAATAGGCTGTATCCTCATTACGCTCAGTGGTACCCAGGGAAGCCTTTCGTTTAACTCGTACTCCCTGCTGGTCATATTGGCCACGATTCTGTACGGCATCAATCCCCATTTACTAAAAACGCATCTCTCGGGTGTGAAACCCTTTATTCTGACGGGACTCACCTTCGTCACCATTGCTCCGATTGCCATGGCCTTTCTGCTACAAACCGATTTTGTAGCCCGTTTTAGTATGGAAGGAGCGGGTTGGTCGTTTGCCGCTGCGGTGACGCTGGGTCTGGTAGGTTCGGGGATTGCCATGATTTTCTATAACCAGTTGTTACAGATGACTGGACCGGTATTTGTCAGTTCCGTTACCTACCTGATTCCCATCATTGCTGTGGCCTGGGGCGTACTCGATCACGAGCAGGTACAGTTTCAGCATTTTATTGGCATGGGGATTATTTTGATTGGCGTGTATCTGGTTAATGCTACGACTAAGCCGAAAGAAGTTGATAGTTGATAGTTGATAGTTGATAGTTGATAGTTGATAGTTGATAGTTGATAGTTGATAGTTTTACAAATTATATTTCTTTTCAACCAATTAACTTTTTCTTTTTCAATCGATTATCAATTTCAGCCTATATCCTGAGCATTTCCCATGGGTGGTACCCCTGCTTAATTATACCGAACCCCTACGGAGTTGGTAGCTTCCAACCTCATAGGGGTTCCATGTACATAGCCCCGTATGAAATGCGGGGAATTTTTTTAGACAGCATCGTAGCTACAAGGTTCTTCTTCCGAATATTTCCTTCTACAATACACTGTGCTCAGGCTAAAATAAAGTCAGTTTCTTACCCTTAGCTTCGACAAATTTCTACTCAGAAAGGCCTGATAACCACTATAAAATCCAGGCCGCCTTTCGGGTTTCCTCAAAGAAAAGTCCTTGGGCAGTTGCCATTCTCCTGCCCGCCCCCTTAACTTAGCGACCCAAAAACTGCCTATATGGAAACGCCGAAGTACAAGCGAATTTTACTGAAACTAAGTGGAGAGGCTCTTAGCGGAGAAAAGAAATCGGATAAAATCATCGATTCTTCCATTCTCGAACAGTATGCCAAAGAAGTAAAACGCGTTGCAGATCTCGGTGTTCAAGTAGCAATTGTAGTAGGCGGCGGAAACATTTTCCGGGGGAAAGAACTCGAAGCAACGGGTCTGGATCGAGTACAGGGCGACTACATGGGCATGTTAGCCACCGTAATCAACGGGATGGCTGTTCAGGCAGCCCTGGAAAAAGAAGGCCTTTTTACGCGACTGATGTCGGCAGTAAAGATGGAGCAAATCTGCGAGCCCCTGATTCGCCGCCGGGCGATGCGTCACCTGGAGAAAGGCCGGATCGTTATTTTTGGTGCGGGTACAGGTAACCCTTACTTCACGACCGACTCAGCGGCCAGCTTGCGGGCCATTGAGACCAAAGCCGATGTGGTTCTGAAAGGTACTCGCGTGGATGGCGTCTATACGGCAGATCCCGAAAAAGATCCAACGGCAACTCGGTACACCAGTGTTTCCTTCGATGAAGTCATTGCCAAAGATCTCAAAGTAATGGATCTGGCGGCCTTTGCCCTTTGCCGGGAAAACAAATTACCGATCGTTGTATTTGACATGAACAAGCCCGGAAACCTGCTGAATCTGGTGATGGGTCATGAAGTAGGTACACTTATTTCCTAATGAATCAGTTTAGTTTCAGGTTCGATAAGGTTTGAACCAATTTGACGCACTGGCCGGTCACAGCACCGTTTTAACGCTCAAACCCTTTCAAACCATCAAACGGTATTAAACTTCACACTTATTATCTCCGCAATGGACGAAATAGAGTTTTATCTCGAAGCTGCGAAAGAAACCATGGAAGGGGCCATCAAGCACCTAACCATTGAATTAAGTAAAATTCGGGCTGGCAAAGCATCGCCTGCCATGCTTGAAGGCGTTATGGTTGAATACTATGGTGTACCGAGTCCGCTGCAAAATGTAGCCTCTGTCACGACGCCCGATGCCCGTACGATCACCGTAAAGCCTTTCGAAAAGAAAATGGTTAACGATATTGATCGGGCTATCCGCAATGCAAACCTTGGCTTTTCGCCCGCTAACGATGGTGAACTGCTTCGCATTAGCATTCCTCCCCTGACAGAAGAACGCCGCCGTGACTTGGTGAAACGCGTGAAAGCAGAAATTGAAACGGCTAAAATTAATATTCGCAACGCCCGTCAGGATGCCAATAACAGCATCAAAAAACTGACGAAAGAAGGCGTCTCCGAAGACGAAGTAAAACAAGGTGAAGAACGTGTTCAAAAACTGACGGATCAGTACATTGTAAAAATTGATCAGGTCTTTACCGCGAAGGAAATTGACATCATGTCCGTTTAAACTTCGATTCTACGCACTTATCAAAAGTCCTGCCCAAACCGGCAGGACTTTTTGTTTATTCGTTAACCCTTCCAACCTCTTGGGTTCATTCAAGCTCTTAGAAATAAGATCAGTGGTCGAGCCGATACGGCCCCGAGTGCATAAGCTTATATCTAAAATAATCTCTCGTTAAAAATAATTTAATATTTCACTGACCGAGAACAATTATGTGAAGCTTGCCATTACCTTTGGACCGAAAAACGATTTTAGTCGAAATGACAGGAACACTGGTAAAAGACGAACAGATCAAAGAGGCCATTATCCAGGCGGCACAGAAAATCTTTCAGCAGTACGGGCTAACCAAGACTACCATGGAAGATATCGCTAAAGCGATGGGTAAGGGGAAAAGCACACTTTACTACTACTTTTCCAGCAAAGAGGATATTTTCGTCTCGGTCATCAACAAAGAAATCAACGAAGTTTTTGATTCGATGGTGGCGGCCTGCCAGCAACAGCAATCGGCCCGTACTAAAATCGAGGTAGTCATTAAAACTAAAGTAAAAGCCTTACATAATAAACTGAATTTATACCGGATTCTTTCGACGGAATTACCGTGCAGCCGCGATTTGATGGAATCCTGTCGCATTCAGTTTAGCCAGCGAGAAATCGAACTGTTTGTGGAGATACTGCAATTTGGAGTAGACCACCAGGAATTTAGTGAATCGATCCGGTCAAACCTTCCTTTCCTGGCTTACGTCGTCATTTCGGCCTTCCGCGGATTGGAATTTGACTTATTTTTTTCCGGTACCGATCTGGACGCCAAGATTGATCTACTGTTATCAATCCTGGTAAAAGGCTTACAGTAAACCTTAAATCATTAACCTAACTTAGCCCTTATTGATACTTGTTGTCCCCCTAAAATCCCCACTGTTTTGCCCGTTTGCTGCCTAGGGCAGTAGCGGGTTGTAGCCCCAAAGGCTCCCCGTTTTTTTTAAAATGGCGTTAGCCATTTCGTCGAGTACTTCCTTAAAAGACCATGAAAACATCCGTAAATCATCTTATTTCTTCGTTGAAGAAGCTGCTGAATAAGAGCTTCTATGTATACTCTTCCGTTCGCCTGAACCATTCCTTCAAAAAAGACTACGGTCTGACGTATCAGGAGTTATGTGAACTGACCAATGAACTCGAACACCTGACGGGTCAGGAAATCGCCGAACCTTCGCTGCGTAGCATCGACACCGTAGGTGATCTGATCAATGCGTTCCGTAGTGCTCCCCTGCCCCTTCAGGCCACCGCTGTTTCGGTTCCTTTGCGATAACGTGTTTGGGTTTGGCAGCTTGGCTGCCTTGCTTTTACAGCTATGAAATCGTTAACACGGTCTGAATCTTTGTTACTACTCGGGCTGTTCATTTTTCTGTTTTTCTCGCTGGGAACCTCACAACTTATGTTGTATTCCCTCGATGAGGCAAAAAACGCCGAGTGTGCTCGCGAGATGTACGAACGACAGGATTGGGTCGTACCCACCTTCAACGGACAACTTCGCACCGATAAACCGCCCCTGCACTACTGGGTGATGATGGGAAGCTACGCTTTGTTTGGCGTCAGTGAATTTTCGGCACGACTGGGTTCCATCCTCTGCGGCATGGGTACCATTCTCCTGATTTTCGCTTTTGCTTGGCGTCATTTCAATGCCCGGGTCGCTTGGATTTCAGCATTAGTATTGTTGGCTTCCCTGCATGTTGGGGTGCAGTTTCGCATGGCAGTACCCGACCCGTACCTGATTTTTTTCCTGACCCTGGCCTGGGTATCGTTCTACGGCTGGTATCAGCAACGAAAAAAAATACTCAATCTGGCGATTTTTTATACGTCACTGGGCATGGGGATACTGGCTAAAGGTCCCGTGGCTCTGGTACTCATCTTCGCGGCGATTGGCTTGTTTCTGCTCTTTCAAGGAGCTTTCAGAAAAGTGTTCCGCTTATGGTTAGTACCCGGTCTAGCCTGGACGCTGGTACTGGCCTTACCCTGGTATCTGTATGTACACGAAGCCACCTCGGGTGCTTGGACCGAAGGATTTTTTCTAAAGCACAACCTCGAACGCTTTAAAGCCCCCATGGAAGGGCACGGCGGATTTTTCCTCATTACCCCCTTATACGTATTGATTGGACTATTACCTTTTTCAATCTTTATTCCGCAAGCCTTCGTACGGGCCTGGAAACAACGTAAGGAAGTACCAAGCCTGGCTTTTGGACTTAGTATCGCCATCGTCGTGATTGGATTTTTCAGTTTTTCGGGGACGAAGCTTTTTAACTATACTGTTCCGAGTTATCCCTTCGTGGCGGTACTGATTGCGGCTTTTCTGGATTCGGTACTTGATCAGGAAATGGCCTGGAAAAAACTGCGGCCTTCGCTCATTACCTATGGTGTACTCGCTGCCTTACTACCCGTAGCCTTTTACCTGGGTTTACGGCTTGATCCGGTGGTGTCACATCTGGCGGGCTGGGCGATTATCTTTCTGACCTTCCCCCTCGGAGCGGCGGCGGCCTGGTATCGATTCCGACACGGCGAATTTAGCCGTACGATGCTGGCATTGGCGGGATCATTTGTGGTAACAGCCGTTTTGTTTTTCCAACTGGCTTATCCCATCATCGATCGAGAGAATCCAGTCAATCAGACCATTAGTTCGATCAATCCGGAAGAAAAAGTTATCGCTTATAAGCAGTTCAATCCGGCGTATGTTTTTTATCTGAATCGATCGGTAGACGTCGTAAATACTCCGGAAGCTTTACAGGAAGTCCTCAGTACTGAGCCTTCGGTAATCGTGATTTCTCGGACGGAGTTTCTGCCAGAGTTGTCAACGTTTTCTGAACTACAGGAATTAGCTCGAAAGCGGGATCTTTTTGAAACCCCTACGACCATTTTGTTCCGAAAAACGCCGCCCCCGTTACCCCGTTCTTTGTAAACGTTTCCCGTATTGTTCCCATTTTTTCGCCTAAAAACAAGGCTCTTTTAAAGGTTTTGTCCAATTTAGTGGCTCTAAAACGTTTATAGCCCGCCAAAGAATCGTAACTTCGCTCCCTTTCTGATTCCAAGCGGTGAACCCGTTGCTACACATTGCCTAGAAAGAGTGATCATGAAATCCATGAAAACTATAAAACAGTACCTTATCACCGGAGGGGCAGGTTTTATCGGTAGTCATCTCGCCGAGCGGTTGCTTTCGCAACCCGGCGTGGCCGTTACCTGTATTGACAACTTCGATGATTTTTACCCCGTATCCCAGAAACGCGAGAATCTGAAAGGTCTGCTTGAAAACCCGAATTTTCAGTTTGTTGAAGCCGATATCAGTCAGCAGGACTACCTGCTTGACGCGTTGAAAGGACAATCGTTTGAGGCCATCATTCACCTGGCTGCCAAAGCGGGCGTCCGCAAGAGTATTGAGTCTACACGTCCGTACTACGAATCGAACGTGATGGGTACGCTTTCGCTGTTGGAAGTAGCCCGGCATTTATCCATTCAGAAGTTTATTTTCGCTTCCTCTTCCAGCGTGTACGGTCAGAATCCGAACGTTCCCTGGAAAGAATCCGATACGAATCTGTTACCGATCAGTCCGTACGCTTCCTCGAAAATCTCGGGGGAAATGCTGGGTCGCACCTACGCTCATTTGCACGGCATCCAGTTTCTGGCTCTTCGCTTTTTCACTGTATACGGCTCCCGGCAACGGCCTGATTTAGCCATTCATAAATTTGCCGAACTCATTCTAGACGCTAAACCCATTACGTTGTACGGCGACGGCAGTACGCGTCGCGACTATACACATGTTAGCGACATCGTAACGGGTATTGAGCAAGCTCTGGCGTATGAAAAGCCCGGCTTTGAAACATTTAACCTTGCTTCGGGGAAACCTCTTACCTTACGCAAGCTGGTCGCTTCACTCGAAGTAGCACTGGGCCGTGAAGCCATTTACGAATACCGGGAAGAGCAGCCCGGCGATGTTTCGCAAACCTACGCAGACCTCAGTAAATCGCAGGAGTTGCTGGGTTATCAACCCACAGTGACGATGGAAGAAGGGCTGAAAGAATTTGTTCGCTGGAAGACGTCCCTTCCCCACTTAACTCATTGATTGCATGCAAACGGCACCGCTTCTTTCCCTGGTTATTACGCTTTTAAACGAAGAAGACAATATACAACCCTTGCTGCAACGCGTACGCGAAGCCATGCAGGGTTTGGATTATGAATTGATTTTGGTGGACGACGGCTCTACTGACGCCACCATTCCCCGGATTAAACAGTATGCCGACGACCGCGTACGACTGGTAGTACTGAACCGCAACTACGGTCAGACAACGGCCATGTCGGCGGGTATTGCCGAGGCCAAAGCTCCCTACATTGTAACCCTGGACGGTGACTTACAGAACGATCCCGCCGATATTCCCATCATGCTCGAAAAACTGCAGCGGGAAGGCTGGGACGTCGTCGCTGGCGTACGGGCCAAACGGCAGGACGGCATGTTGTTACGGAAGGTTCCCAGCAAGATTGCCAATGCCATGATTCGTAAAATGACGGGTGTATACCTTCATGATTACGGCTGTACACTGAAGATTTTCCGCCGGCAAATTGCCCAGCACCTGGGACTGTACGGTGAACTACACCGCTTCATTCCGGTACTGGCCGCTATGCAGGGTGCCAAGATGACAGAAATGCCGGTACGCCACCACGCCCGGCAATTTGGCAAATCGAAATATGGCTTGGGACGTACCTTTAAAGTCATGTCCGATTTGTTACTGATGGTCTTTTTCCAGAAGTATTTCCGCCGACCGATGCACTTGTTCGGCCCCATCGGTATTCTGACGTTTTTGTTTGGAGCGTTGATCAGTCTGTATCTGCTGGGCGTAAAACTGACTGGCGAAGATATCGGTACACGTCCCTTGCTGACGGTAGCCGTCGTTACCCTACTGGCTGGCTTACAAATCATTACCTTCGGTTTCATGGCCGAAATCATGATGCGAACGTACTACGAATCGGGTACCAAGTCTACCTATCTCGTTCGTGAATTGTACTCGGCTTCTTCCCCCGTTTCTACCCTTGAGTAAGTTATCACCCGCCGTTAAAACCATCCTGAAGCTACTGCTTACGAGCTTGGCTTTAGGATGGCTAGCGTATCAAATGGACTGGGAGCGAATCTGGCCCCTACTCCGTCGAGCCCAGTGGGGCTGGATTTTAGTCGCTCTGGTGCTGTATAACGTTTCACAGTTGTTGAGTACGAGTCGCTTTCAGCAACACCTGAAAGCGGTTCCCCTAGCAGAGCCTTTCTCCTTTTTGCTGCGATTGTACTATCGCTCGATGTTTTTCAATCTGTTTTTACCGGGGGGCATTGGTGGCGATGGCTACAAAGCCTGGCTGTTGCGTACCCGTCACCAGACCGATTATCGACTGATTCTTTCGGTATTATTGCTGGACCGGGGCAGCGGCATGCTGGCCATTACCTTTCTGATTGCCCTGCTGGGTGGTTCGAGCACCTGGCTGACGAGCCAGTTTGGATTACCGTACGGCTGGCTGTCGGGGCTGGCTCTGCTCGTGGGAGCGGGCGGCTGGGGCGTATACCGTTTGTTCTTTCGGAAATTTGTAGCCATGTTTCCCGCTGCTTTTTCACTTTCACTGGGTGTTCAGTCCACGCAGGTAATCGTCATTCTGCTGTTACTGCGATCCATCGGTGTAACGGATCATTCGCTGGAATACGGACTGGTTTTTCTGGTTTCTTCCATCGCTTCTGTACTTCCCCTGACTGTGGGTGGCATTGGCGTTCGGGAATTTGTCTTTCTGACGGCGGCGGAGTACCTGCCCATTCAGTCCGATCAGGCGGTACTGGCCAGTCTGCTGTTTTTCTTTATTAATGCCCTGAGTTCTTCCTTGGGTGCCTTTATCACGTTGCCCGAGCGGCCCGAAACGCGTGATTAATTGAATTCCTGCCTTATTTTTGGCATCCCTACCTTCGGGACAGTTCTACCTCTTTGAATGCATGCACGCTGAACGTTTTTTATTTAGTCCGATCTACTGGGTCATGTGGCTGGCTCTGGCCGCCGTATATATCATTGGTTTATTCGTTCCCCTATTCGATACCGACCCGGCTCACCACGCCCTGATTGCCCTGCACATGGTTGAAACCAATGACTGGGTTAGCCTCATTGACCGGGGCCGGGATTACCTGGATAAACCGCACCTGCTTTTCTGGTTGAGTGCTCTTTCCTTCAAAACGTTTGGAATAAACACCTTTGCGTATAAACTTCCCTCCATGCTGGCTTCCATCGTGGGTTTTTACTCGGCTTTTCGGTTGGGTAAACTCCTGTATTCGGAAGCGGTAGGCCGACTGGCTGCTTTGATTTACGCCTCCTGCTACGCTCAGTTCCTATCCAATCAGGACGTACGGATGGATGCTCTGCTGACGGCCTGTATGGTGTTTTCCGTCTGGATGTTACTGGCTTTCGTCCGCGAAGGCAAACGCAAATACGCCCTGGGTTCGGCTCTGGGACTGGCTCTGGGTTTTGCGACCAAAGGGGGAATTGGCCTGGCCATGCCGTTGATGGCGTTAGGATTTCAGCTATTGTACGAACGCAACTGGAAGGCTATTTTTCAGTGGAGCTGGGTCTTCATCGGTTTTTCGTTTCTGGTTTTTATCAGTCCAATCCTGTATTGCTACTATCTGCAATTTGATTTACATCCCGAGAAAGTCATTCGCGGGATGACGGGCCTTTCGGGTATTAAGTTCATTCTGCTGGGACAAAGCGTCGAACGTTTTCAGGGTGAAGCCTGGGGAAGTTCGGGTTCCAACGACTACTTCTTCTTTTTCCATACCCTCCTGTGGTCGTGTCTGCCCTGGGCCTTTCTGATCTACTGGTCGCTCTTTCGGGCAATACGAAATTTCAAAGCTCAGAAAGAAGTACTCACGTTGGGAATTATCGTCTCGATGATGCTGATTCTCTCGATGGCTCAGTACAAATTGCCGCATTACCTGAATCTGCTGTACCCGTATCTGGCGATTCAGCTCAGTGGGCAATTGTTGTCAAGTTCCGAGAAAACCATCCGTTCGCTCATGATCGTGCAGGCGGTAGTGGTTACGCTCATGATGGGGATTACGATTTACTTGAATACGGTGATTACGCCCATTCCTGGACTCCTCAACCAACTGGTTGCTTTAGCCGTAGCAGGATTTCTTTTGTATCTGAGCATTCGTCAATCGCCGGTTTTTGTTCGTTTAGTCGCGGTTTCGCTGGCGGGGATTTCGATTACCTTTATGTCGCTAAGTGCCAACGCCTATCCGTACCTATTCCGCTATGATTCGGGATACGAATTTGCCCGAACCGCTGATCCGGCCGTTCGGGATTCATTCAGTTTCTACCGGATTTACAGTTACACGTTTGACTTTTATACCCAAAAGTTACATCCACCGCTACCCGAAGGTAAAATACCCGAGACCCGTTGGATATTAACGGATTCGACGGGCCTGGCCGAGCTACGGCAGGCGGGTGTGAAAATGGCCCAGATTCGCTCCAATCCGCATTTTCATTTATCGACGCTGAACGGTGAATTTTTGAACCCAGCCACCCGATTACAAGCCTGCGAACGACGCTATTTAATTGAACGCTATTAACCAATCCCTGAAAACTAGCTCCTTATGAAACTAGCAGCGATCGACATTGGCTCTAACGCCGCCCGTCTGCAAATCTCCAAAGTACTGGACAATGAGGGCGTTCTGACCTTCAAAAAAGTAGAATATGTACGCTTCCCCCTACGCTTGGGAATGGACGTATTTACGACGGGTTCGATCAGTGCCGAAGGCGAAGTACGGCTTTATAAAATGCTTCATTCATTCAAGCTTCTGATTGAACTGCATGAGTGTAAAGATTACCTGATTTGTGCAACTTCGGCCATGCGGGAGGCTTCTAATGCCAGTGATATTGTCACGCGGATCGAAGGTCAGCTCGATATGAAAATTCACATCATCGAAGGAGCGAAAGAAGCCGAACTGATCAACAACGTTGTGGTTCAGTCCCTAGATACGGATACCAATTACCTGCACGTAGATGTGGGCGGCGGATCGAGCGAGCTGAACCTGTACGTGAACCGGCAGAAAGTCGCGAGCCGTTCGTTTAAAATCGGCTCCGTACGCTTACTGGAAGGGAAAGAGCAGAAATCCGACTGGGAGAAAATGCAACGCTGGATTCAGGACCACATCGGGCCGAAACAGGCCGGTATCCGGGCAATTGGTACGGGTGGAAATATCAATAAGCTATTCAATCTGGCTAAGACCCGCGTTACCGAATCCAGCATGGGCATTGAAGAATTGGAGCGGATTCAAAAATACGTAAGCTCCTACTCACTGGAAGATCGCATTAATAAACTTCAGCTCAACCCCGACCGGGCGGACGTGATTGTACCGGCTTCTGAAATCTATCTCTCAGCCATGCGTTGGTCCGGAGCGACGGAAATCCTGGTACCGGATCTGGGATTGAAAGACGGCATTATTCAGTACGTATACGATCGCTACCAGCATCGGAAACGCAAAAAAGACACCGATCCTATTCTTTAACGAATATCCATACGCTTCGGTAACCCTAACTGCTTGGCATAGGGTGCCGGAGCGTAAGCATACACCCGTTCAAGCAGGTGATTGACATCCTCCAGAAATTCGAACTGAATATCGGGGTGCAGCTTCGTCAGTTTCTTCAGTATGGCTTCCGTCCGCTTGGCAATGTATTCGGCCAGACTATCGGTTTTGGACGTGTACTTCTGTACATATGGCAACTGCTTCTCAAAGCATTCATTCAGCAGATAGAGTACCAATTCTACTTCCCCGTACTTATCCTTGGTAATCTTCACGTGATAGGCAATTTCGGCGTGTAATCGCCGCATATCCGTCATTAACCAGCCCGACGAGTCCGGATCGAGTTTGTAGAAACGATCCATCTTGTTACGCAGATCGTCGCGTCGTTCCGGCAACGTTTGGCCATCTTCCAACAATTGAAAAATAAGCTGTTCCTGTAAGTCTTTGTGTTTATTGATGAGCCGCAGTAGTAGTTTGTCTTTTTCCTCCCGCGTGAGGCCCAGAATGGCCGTTTTTAATTCTTTACTAATGGGCATACCTAAATAATATTCGAACGCACAAAATCTATTCGAAGATACAGCACCCGAGGCTGAAAATAAAAGGGGATAACTCCTTGCATGAGTTATCCCGTTTCCGTGCATTGCTGCAGGAACTAAGCCAGGGTAGCCTCCAGTGAAATAGAAGCCTTCAGTAATTTCGAAATGGGGCAGTTCGCTTTCGCTCCAGCCGCGATTTGCTGGAATTGTTCTTCAGTGATATTGGGAATTTTTGCCGTCAGAACGATATTACTTTCTGTGACTTCGCCTTTGGAAGGATCGAGTACCACAGTGGCTTTCGCGTTGATTTCATCGGCCGTAAAACCCGCTTCATTCAGGTCAAAGCTCAATTTCATTGCGAAACAGCCCGCGTGAGCTGCCGCAATGAGTTCTTCAGGGTTCGTACCCTTACCATCCGCAAAACGCGTATTGAATGAGTACTGAGTGCTGTCGAGCACTGTGCTAGCGGTCGTCAACGCTCCTGAACCTTCTTTTCCGCTGCCTTTCCAAACAGCTGTAGCATTACGTTTGATCATGATTGTAGATAGATTTATGGGTAATTGTCGTCGAAAGATACTGTCAAAAGAATAGTACTATCGTGAGCTCAGTAAATTTTTAACAATGATTTTACCTACCCTGGGTAAGGACCTCCCTGAAATGTGGTATTTCGTCGCGAGGCTGTCCTTTGGAGCTTTGTTCCATCAACCTTCTTAAAGCTCCAATCATCAATGAAAACCCGATCTCTTTTTTTAGTCGCCTTCGCACTGTTGCTCAGCTGTAAGGATAAAGGCGAAGACACCAAGCCTCAAGAAAACCCGATCTCTACGTTTCTGAAAGGCACAGACGTCACCTCGGATCAATACAACAATGGCCGCTGGGAAGTTGGCATTTACTTCAGTGCTTCGGTTCCCGGAAAAGTCACGCAGGTAGGAGCAAAAATGCCCGAAGTAGGTACGTATACCGTTACGCTCTGGGATGCAGCTAACCAAAGTATTTTACGCCAGAAAGCGGTAGAAGTCGATTCCCCCGAAAAGCTAGTTCTAATTCCCATCGATCCGCTGGAAATTACGGATGCTACAAAGAAATACGTCGTGAGTATCAACAACCTTTCGATGGGCGTAGCCAAGAAGTACTACGTTTATAAAAAAGGCACGACTGATTTTATGCCTTTTGTCCAGGGAAGTATTCTCTTTCATAACGAAGGCGAACGAGTCGTTCCCAGTGGCTCTACGGCTTCAGTATTCCCCACAACCATGAAAAAGAATTCTGTCATCGGTATTCCCGAAATCACCTTCGTCCCGAATTAACCCCATCATGTTATGAAAAAGGCTTACCCGTGATCGGATAAGCCTTTTTTTATTTAGTCCGTTCGATGGTAAACTGAACCAGATTCTGGAGTGATTCCCGGTAGATGTTCGCCGGAAACTCGCTCAGGATGGTCAGGGCTTCGTTGACGTAGCGTTGCATGACCTGCGTGGCGTACTCGATGCCGCCGGAGCTTTTGACGAAATCAATGACTTCTCCTACTTTTTTCGGGTTCTCCGAATCGTTTTTGATGGTATTGATAATCCGCCGTTTCGTCAGCCAGTCGGCCCGATTCAGGGCGTAGATCAGCGGCAGCGTCATTTTCTTTTCCTTAATATCGATCCCAACGGGTTTACCGATTTCAGCGTCGCCGTAATCAAAAAGGTCGTCTTTGATTTGAAAGGCAATCCCCACTTTTTCGCCAAATAGCCGCATTCGCTCCACCATTTCCTTGGTTTGCTGAACCGACCGGGCTCCCACCGCACAGCAGGCCGCAATCAGGGTCGCCGTTTTCTGACGGATAATTTCGAAGTACACTTCTTCGGTAATATCCAGCCGGCGAGCTTTTTCGATCTGCATCAACTCCCCTTCCGACATCTCCTTCACCGAACGGTTGATGAGTTTGAGAAAATCGAAGTCTTCGTTGTCCACGGCCAAAAACAGACTCCGCGACAACAGGTAATCACCCACGAGCACGGCAATTTTATTCTTCCAGAGGGCATTGACCGAAAAGAATCCCCGGCGGTAATTCGAATCATCCACCACGTCGTCGTGTACCAGCGTTGCGGTATGAATGAGTTCAATCAGCGAAGCTCCCCGGTAGGTCGATTCATTGATCGTCCCGCAGGTACCCGCCGCCAGAAAGACAAACATGGGCCGAATTTGTTTCCCTTTTCGCCGAACAATGTAGTTCATGATCTGATCGAGCAACATAACGTCGCTTTTCATGAACTCTCGAAATTTTCCCTCAAATGCCTTCATTTCAGCATTGATGGGAGCCTGTATTTGTTGTATGGAAAGACTCATGTGTGGTGATCGGTATTCAGAGACAACCGCCTGGGTACTTTATAGGTCAGTATTTTTTAGCCCTGAATACGGTAATCCTCGGCAAGTTTACGAAGGATTGACGTCGGGTGGATAACTTTGTCCGCAAAAGTTGTATAGCTAACCCGGAATGATGACGTTAAATTCCGGAAAAGACCATTGTTGCTTATGAAATTATTTTTTCGGCAAGCGGGCGAAAGCGGCCCGGCCATCGTGATTTTACACGGCGTATTTGGCTCGGCCGACAACTGGCTGACCGTAGGCAAGCAGATTGCTGAAAAAGGTTTTCGGGTATTCATGCTCGATCAACGCAATCACGGCCGTTCTCCCTGGAGTGATGACTTTGGGTACGAGGAAATGGCGGAAGATTTGCACGAATTTATTCAGGATCAGCAACTCACCGATCCCCTGCTGATTGGCCATTCCATGGGCGGAAAAACGGTCATGCAGTTTGCCCTCAACTATCCGGAGGCTTGGCAGAAGATGGTTGTCGTCGATATTGCTCCGCGGTTTTATCCCGTCCACCATACCGGCATTCTGAAGGGCATGAACCTGATGCCACTGGCGACTATCAAAAACCGTCAGGACGCCGAAACCTTTTTTACCCAGTACGAAGATCACCCCGGTACCCGAGCTTTTGTCCTTAAAAACTTGGCTCGTGCCGATGAGGGGGGCTTTACCTGGCGACTGAATCTGCCCGTCATCACGCGGGAAATTGAAACCGTGGGTAGTGAACTGAGCGGCATTCATTCCGTTTCGAAACCCGTGCTGTTCTTACGTGGTGAACTTTCTTCGTACATCACTGAAGAAGATGAAAAGGAGATCTACCGGATTTTTCCGAACGCTCGCGTGGAAACCATCGCCGGAGCCAGTCACTGGGTACAGGCCGACCAGCCCCAGGCGTTTATCGAGGCGGTCATGAACTTTGTGAAGGAGTAGCTTCACCGGAATGTTAACGAAATGAATACCCAAGAATCTGGCTCTCGGGCCACCTTATTTCTGATTCCCACCGTGCTGGCTCCGGGTACGGCTGATGCCGTATTGAGTCCGCAAATCCGTGAAGTCATTCTTCGTACGGACGTTTTCTTTGCGGAAAACCTGCGTACCGCCCGGCGATTTATCTCGGAATTAAAAACGGGGAGAAAAATCGAAGAACTTACCTTCCTCGAGCTACACAAGGATACGCCCATGCAGGAAACCCGCCAACAACTTCGGCAATGGCAGGGCAAAGACATCGGTGTATTATCCGAAGCGGGTTGTCCGGGCATTGCCGATCCCGGAGCGGTGGCGGTACGTCTAGCCCATGAATTGGGCTTGCGGGTGGCCCCGCTGGTTGGACCTTCGTCGATTCTGCTTACACTGATGGGTTCGGGCTTTAACGGACAGTCATTCGCATTTCATGGGTACCTGCCCATTGACAAAGGCGAACGGGCCAAACGGGTGCGTGAGCTGGAGAAAGATGTCCGTAGCGGACAAACCCAGCTTTTTATGGAAACGCCATACCGGAATGGAGCTTTGCTCGACGAGCTTTTACGCAGTTGCCAGCCGCAAACGCTTCTGTGCATCGGTTCGAACCTAACGGCGGAAGACGAGTTTATTCAAACTCAAACCATTCAATACTGGCGGGAGCACAAGCCTGATTTACACAAAAAACCCACCATGTTTGCTTTGGGGAATTAGGGTGATGGGTTAGAGTTTTAGGTTTGAAATAGTTTAAGGTTTGATGGGGTTTGTGTTCCAAGGGTTTTCCCCCGGTTATTGACGTCAACCCTTTCAAACCAAAATCAAACCTCCCCAGACGCATCATCCATTCAAATGAATTTTCGCACTATGCTATACTTACAAGTATTTACCTTCAATGGCTTTCAGGAAAATACGTACGTTCTTTGGGATGATACGAAGGAAGCCGTCATTATTGATCCCGGCTGCTCGGACCGTCAGGAACGGGAAGAGTTAACTGAATTTATTTCCGACGAAGGCTTAAAAGTCGTTAAGTTGCTCAACACGCACGCCCACGTGGATCACGTGCTCGGTAATGCGTTTGTGAAGCGAACCTACGGCGTTCCGTATTATCTGCATCCGCTCGATGTACCCGTTTTAAAATCCGTAGCGGTGCGGGCTCCCTCCTACCGCATCTTTGATTACGAAGAAGCCGAACCCGATGCCTGGCTGGAAGAAGGCGTACCCGTAACCTTTGGAGATACGACGCTGGAAGTCCTCCACGTACCGGGACACGCTCCGGGACACGTAGCGTTCATCAACCGCGAATCGAATTTGTGCATCAGCGGTGATGTACTCTTTCACGGTAGTATTGGCCGCTGGGATTTTCCGGGTTGCAATTTCGACGACCTGATTTCCAGCATTAAAAATAAACTGTTTACGCTGGACGATGAAATGGAGGTATTTCCCGGTCACGGCCCCGCCACTACAATCGGACGCGAACGCCTCGAAAACCCCTACGTAGGTCAGAACGGACAGTACGCCTAACCCGCTAATTTTTCTCGTATGCTCAAGCACCTTCCCAATGCCATGACCTGCTGTAACCTGCTTTGCGGCTGTGTAGGCATTGTTGCGGCTTTCAACAACGATCTGCTACTTTCCTCGTACCTGATCGTCATTGCCGGTATATTCGATTTCTTCGATGGCTTTGTAGCCCGCCTGGTGAAGGCCAGTTCGGCTATTGGCAAGGAACTCGATTCACTGGCCGACATGGTCACGTTCGGCGTACTGCCTTCGATCATTATCTATCACCTGATTCTAGAAAGTGTTCCCGATCTACCCAGTATCTGGAAATGTTACTTTGCTTTTGTGATTGCCGTGTTCTCGGCACTACGATTGGCAAAATTCAACATCGATGAACGGCAGACCTCGGGTTTCATTGGCTTGCCGACGCCCGCCAATGCCTTTCTCATTGCTTCGATTCCGGTCATTCTCCGGCAACACGATGACTGGGCTCCGTATATCCTGAACGCCAATTATCTCATTGCCTTCAGTTTTCTGATGTCTTTTCTGCTGGTAATGGAGGTGCCCTTGTTTGCTCTGAAGTTCAAAGGGTTTGGTTGGAAGGGCAATGAAATCAAGTATCTATTTATCGGCATTTCGGCGGTACTGGTGATTCTGTTGAATTTCGCCGCCATGCCTCCCATCATTGCTTTGTATATTCTTTTGTCGCTGATTAACAACCGATTGCATCCCGTTACGTAAGACGGAACGATTCTTTTCTGAAGGAACATGGCGGTAGAGTTCAAACGCAATGTTTGGGCTTTTGCCTTTCTTTGACTTAAGCTCTGTACTGAAAATTAATTATATTTCTCTTCAATAAAATCCTAATTTACGGCTTTACTCTTTTTGTATGCCTTACGCTCAGATTACCGGATTAGGCTTTTACGTGCCCGAAAACATTGTTACCAACCAGGATCTGGAGCAACGTTTTGAAACCTCCGATGCCTGGATTGTGGAACGTACGGGTATTCGTCAACGCCGCTACTTTACCCCTGGCAAAGATACCAATGCCAGTATGGCTGCCCAGGCCGCCCGTCAGGCTTTGGAGCGTGCCGCCGTGGTTGCAACGGACGTAGACTTTATTATTTACGCAACGATTACTCCCGATTACTATTTTCCGGGACCGGGTTTTGCCATGCAACGCGAGTTAGGAATGACGGGCGTAGGGGTACTCGACATCCGGGACCAGTGTTCGGGTTTTGTGTACGCCCTGTCCGTAGCCGATCAGTACATTCGCTCGGGCATGTACCGAACCATTCTGATTGTAGGGTCTGAAATTCAGTCTTCTTTCCTGAATCCCACTACCGAAGGCCGGAGTGTAGCCGTCATTTTTGGTGATGGTGCCGGTGCTGCTGTCGTCCAGGCCACAGAAGATGCCGAACACCGAATTCTTTCTACGCATCTCCACGCCGATGGTACCTTTGCCGAAGAGTTAATGGTCAAAGGTCCGGGGAGCAGTAGAGAAGGTCGATGGTACGATTCGGCGATGGAAAATCCGTCCGAAATGGAAGTGTATATGCAGGGCAACACGGTATTCAAGCATGCGGTGGTACGCTTTCCTGAAGTAATCCTCGAAAGTCTGAAAGCCAATCATTTACAACCCGATAACATCGATTTGCTGGTGCCCCATCAGGCCAACTTACGTATCTCCGAGTACGTTCGTCAGCATCTGGGTTTGGCCGAAGATCGCGTCTACAACAACATCCAAAAATACGGCAATACGACCGCAGCATCCATCCCCATTGCCCTAACCGAAGCCTGGGAATCCGGACGCGTTCAATCAGGGCAGCTGATCTGTTTAGCCGCCTTTGGTAGTGGCTTTACGTGGGGTGCCGCCCTGATTCGCTGGTGAGTATAAACCTTCGGGTAGGTAGAGTAGTTTAAAGCTTTAATATGCCTACCTTCTTTTTATAAATTAAGCAAAGTTTTAAAAAAGTCACCCCCTAAATTTTACCGTACCATCTTTTTTTATATATTTATTTTAAATTTTTACCCCGAAACTTTTCTATCAAACTTTCCAATGATCAATACTGACCCGTACCCAACATTACGAGCGTACAGGCTTCTAGTGCCTGTACGCCCCGCTCCTCCGCCATCGCTTCGAATTCGGGATTTTCTGTACCTGGGTTGAAAATAATTCGCTTAGGCTTAAGGCTGAGCATGTATTCGTACAGTTCAGGCTGCCGGGTAGGATTAATGTACAACGTGATGGTGTCGATTCCTTCCAGCTCGGGTTTCCCGTGCAGAATAGGGTATCCAGCTACCTCACCGTTCTCTTTACCCAGTAAGACAATCTCGTGTCCGTAGCTCAGTAATCGGTTGGCTGCCAGATACGCATACCTTCCGGGATGAGTCGATGCTCCTACAATTAAAGTTTTCATTAAATTTTAATTTTATTAACATTTGGTATGAAAGAAAAATCCGATATTTTTTCTATATTCGGCTTTGGTTTTGCAGAGATGAATAAAAAAAGTTTACCATCTACTCTGTCTTACGATCTTCTTTCATCGCCGCCCGCCCAAAACCAATATCAAGCCTTAAGTCGAGTTAACCCGTCAACCGTACTTGCCGGAAGTTAATTAATTAACCATGAGCGAGAAGAAATCTAGTAGTTTTTGGAATGAAAAGTGGATTGAAATTCCTTTTGAAGGTATTGAGAATCCCCCCCGTTACGAAGTATCGAATTATGGAAGGCTTCGTAGCTTTCAGAATGACCCTGAAGGTGATATTATCAAGGGGTCTATCATTCAGGGGTACCGCTCCCTGAATATCCGTATACGAGGCGGTAAGGTGATAAACCGTTACCTGCATCGGTTGGTTGCTGATTTTTTTGTGAATCGTCCTTCTGCTGATCACAAATTTATCATCCACCAGGATCACGACAAATTAAATAATCACTGGGAAAATTTGAAATGGGTGACACGGGACGAAATGACCGAACACCACCGCACCAATCCCCAGGAGAAACCTCGCCCCAAACGAACTAAAAATTACAAGCTGACTGAGAGTAAAGTAATCATGATCAAGAAGATGCTGAAAAGCGACAAAAATCGTCTGAAAATGATTGCTAAACAGTTCGGCATCACGCACACCCAACTCAACCGGATTCGTTCGGGTGAGAACTGGGGCCACGTAAAAGTGGAAGACGAAGTAGAAGGAGTCAAATAGCCTTGTACTTTTTTCTAGTTTAAAGCCCGGCCAAATTACTGACCGGGCTTTAGGTGTTTATACTTAAATCGGCAGCTTACCTGCTTTACTAATACTGAAATACGATATTTGATGGGAATCGTAACGCCTACTCACTTCCTCATCCTTCCTTGCAAGAACCCGCTCAAAAACTCCTCACACTAGGCTTTGGGTTGAAAGACGAATCCCTCTCCCTGGGCGTCAAAATCAATCGTTAGTCCGATTACGTACATGAGATGCCGCCGATCGACGTACACGGGAATATTGGCTACTGTAAACTGATCGTCGTGATCCGTTCTCGTATCAAACCCCAGCAGAAACGAAGCTCCGCAGGCAGCCCCCTTCAGGCCTACCCGAAGCCCATAAAATTCAGGTAGTTTTTTATCTTCAATAATGGCCCGTATCTGCTCCTGTGCCGACTGTGTAAATGAAATGGGAACAATTTCCTGCGTGATCATTGGCTAAAAATGCGGTGATTCGCCGCTCAATTATCTACTTTTGAACGTTAATATACGTGCTCTTTCGGCTCTTTATGTTCCGAAAGCTCGGTAAAGTATCCTCGTAACCCTAAAATTTGTACTTTAATTCACTACGTTCTTTTTCTATGCAAACGCTTTTTAGTGATCTGATTAAAGTAGTCTTACCCGCTGCCCTGGTTTTATACGCGTTTTATTTATCAATAAAAGCTTTCCTGAACAAACAGCTGATTGAACAACAACAGGATGCTAAACTGGAGTCGCTGAAAGTGGTACTGCCGTTGCGGCTGCAAGCGTACGAGCGACTTTGCCTATTTCTGGAACGGATTAGCCCCAGCAACTTACTCATTCGAAATGCGGGTCAGGCCTTTAGCTCCCTGGATCTGCAACAGCTACTGGTCGCCGAAATACGCCAGGAGTTCCAGCATAATGCCGCTCAGCAACTGTACATCCGCCCGGAAAGTTGGGAACGCATTCGACTGACGACGCAGGAACTTACTGCACTCGTCAACCGGGCCGCTTCCGAAATAGCCCCGGATGCCCCGGCCCTTGATTTGGCTCGTAAGATCAGTGAACTCTCCAATGGTCGTCCGACCGAAGTCTGGCAGGAAACCCTGGCTCTGATCAAAACGGAAGCACAAAGCATCTGGTCCTAGTCTACTCCTTACCAAAAGCAGCGTATCTATGTCCTTTACAGGCCAGATACGCTGCTTTATTTTTATCCGAATGCTCCTCAACCGACCAGTACACGTATCGTCGTATTTGGTCGTCTAAAACACCGCCCGGGCGATTCGCTGTACGGAGTCCGATTTACCCATGGTATAAAAGTGCAGGACGGGCACGCCGAAGTCCAGCAATTCCTTGCACTGCTGAATACCGAACTCAATCCCTACTTCGCGTACTTCCTTGTCCGACTTACAGGCTTCTACGGCGTGTACCAGTTCTTCCGGGAAATCCAGGTGGAAAATGCGGGGCAGTACCGTCAGTTGCTTCTTGGTTGAAATAGGTTTCAGGCCCGGAATGATGGGTACCGTAATACCCTCTTCCCGGCAACGCTTCACGAAATCGAAGTATTTCTGGTTATCGAAAAACATCTGTGTTACGATATACTCCGCTCCCAATTCCACCTTTTTCTTCAGGTACCGCAGGTCATTACTATGATTCGGAGCTTCGAAGTGCTTTTCCGGATACCCCGCCACACCGATGCAGAAGTTTGTCGGCTGAGCCTCCGTTTCTTCGTGCAGCAGGCGTCCGTGGTTCATGTCCACTACCTGCTCCACCAGTTCCGTCGCGTAGGCGTGGCCGCCTTCTTTCGGCTTGAATACGCCCGCTGACTTCTCTGGGTCGCCGCGTAGGACGAGTACGTTGTTGATACCCAGGTAATGCAGATCGTAGAGGAAATCTTCGGTCTCGTCTTTCGTAAAGCCACCGCAGATGACGTGAGGCACGGCGTCTACCTTAAACCGCTCCATGAGCTTGGCACATACGCCCACCGTGCCGGGCCGCCGCCGGACGGGTACTTTCTGAATGAGTCCGCTGGGATGGCGTTTTTCGATGAGTTCTTCCCGGTGATAGGTAACGTCCACAAAGGGTGGCTTAAATTCCATCAGGGGTTCAATCGTATCAAACAATTCAGTAACACTCTGGCCTTTAAGAGGGGGAATGATTTCAAGGGAAAAAAGAGCTTTTCCGTTCGCTTGCTGGATGTATTCGGTAACTTTCATGTAAAAGCAATGATCAGTCGGGCAAAGTACGTAAAAAGATTAGGCTTTAACAGGCATCCGTTCGCATTTCTCAGGACCAAGAACCGGCATCATACACCAATCACTGGTTCATTAGCTTATTTTCATTAATTTTGCCTGAGTATGAACTGAGTAATCGATTTCTTGTGTTACGCTACTGAACAACCTTATTTATCATTCTGTTCCATCGTGATTTTAGCTGCAACGTATCATCTTTTTGTCGTCTAGGGACGCCCTCTTCCCTGGTCCTATTTCTTTCTTTTTATCATTCCGTAGAAAGCTGGCTTAGCCTCACTTACGCAGTGAGTGCGGAGTAAGAAGGTACACCTTTTTATTCTCCCTACGCTAGTCCCCACTTTCTACACTAAGACCCAAGTATAGTTTTGTTTAGCACTGAAAAAGACATAGAAACGGCGGTATTGATCGCCCTGGTTACGCCTAAACAAACCGAAGAACAGACCCGTGAATATCTGGCTGAGCTGGAATTCCTGGCTGAAACGGCAGGCGTAAAAACGGTTAAAACGTTTGTCCAACGCCTCGAACGCCCCGACCTGAATTTGTTTTTAGGTAAAGGCCGCTTTGAGGACGTGATGGCTTACGTCATTGACCAGGGTATTGATCTGATTATTTGTGATGATGATCTGACGGGCCGCCAGATCCGTAACATGGAAACGGCTTTCCAGCAACGGAATAAGGAAGTCAAGATCATCGACCGGAGTTTACTGATTCTGAACATTTTTGCCATGCGTGCCCAGTCCGTTCAGGCCCGTACGCAGGTAGAGCTGGCTCAGCAACAGTACGTACTCCCCCGACTAACCCGGATGTGGACCCACTTATCGCGGCAACGCGGGGGTGTGGGGATGCGTGGACCCGGGGAGAAAGAGCTGGAAACGGATAAGCGGATTGCTAACGACCGGATTGCCTTTCTGAAGGACAAACTGGCCCGTATCGACCGTCAGGCCGTCACCCAACGCAAGAACCGCGAGCAGATGGTACGCGTAGCCCTGGTAGGCTACACGAACGTCGGCAAATCGACGCTGATGCGGCGACTGGCCAAGGCTGAGGTGTTTGCTGAAAACAAACTCTTCGCCACGGTAGATTCGACGGTACGGAAAGTGACCATCGAAAACATTCCCTTTCTGCTGACGGACACGGTAGGGTTCATCCGTAAATTGCCCACTATGCTCATCGAGTCCTTTAAATCGACGCTGGATGAGGTACGGGAAGCGGATGTACTGCTGCACGTCGTGGACGTATCGCATCCGGGGCACGAAGAGCAGATTCAGGTGGTAAACCAGATTCTTGCCGAAATTGGAGCCGGTGATAAACCGATGATTTTGGTCTTCAACAAGATTGACCTGTATCAGCCCAGTCCGGAAATGGAATTCGAAGCTCAGGAGGGTAACTTCTCCCCGATCGATTTCCTGAAGAATACGTATCTGGATACGGAAAAGCCGAAAGCCATCTTTATCTCGGCGGAAAAGAAAGAGAACATTGACGAACTGCGTCAGGCTCTGCTGGATTTGGTGAAAGCCAAGCACTTCCAGATTTTCCCGAACTGGCTGGAAGAATCAAATTCTTACTAAAAAGACAAGGGTATTGGTTTTTGCGAAGATTCCTTAGATTTTTGCAGGAATCAATATCCTTTTGGCACCGTAGTTCAACGGATAGAATAGGCGTTTCCTAAACGCTAGATGCGGGTTCGATTCCCGCCGGAGCCACGTAAAACCTTCATAAACGTACATTGAAGGCACATTTTTGGGGAGTTGGATCAAAATAAGGCACTTTTTCGTAGCAGAATTTAGTATTTCATAGCAGACTTTTTGCTACCCGCAATGATACCAAGAGCCAACGAACTTTATTATATAGGTTTGATACGTCATTAAACGTTCGTACCCATGATAGTAAAGTATAATGTTCGATTTGATCGAAAAAAAGAAGTTCAAAGGAAAGGCAAAGCGTTGGTTCAGATAGAAGCTTATTTAGAAGGCAATCGCCGATATTTCAGCACAGGTATTTACCTATCAGCTAATGAGTGGAATGCTAAAAAGAACGAAGCAAAAGACCCGTATTTACAGAACCAGATACGTAACAAAATCAATGATCTAATTGATTTTGAAAGAAAGCGATCCTTTCTTAGCCGAATTTTTATTTTAGAAGACTTTGATCTATTAGTAAAAAAGAAAGATCAAAATTTAATTGAACAAGACAATATTCTTTCCTTTACTCAGTTTTATAGCGATCAGTTAAAAGCTAGAAGCAATAAGATTAAATATTCTACATATCGTAACCAGCATTTTTGTTTAGAGCTATTAAAGGAGTTTAAAGAAATAATCTTTTTTGAGGATTTAACATTTGCTTTTATTGACAGCTTTAGCCTTTTTTTAAGTCGAAAAAAATATAAAACCCATACAGTTAATAAGAGACTTAAACAACTACGGACATATATAAGGCTTGCAATTAAATATAAGCATTTACAAATCAATCCCTTTGAGGATTTTGAAATGCCTAAAGGTGTTTCAAATCGATCTTATCTAATTATCGAAGAATTGCAAGCTTTAGAAGCTTTAAGCTTCACAACTGAAGAAAAAAGATTTGAGCGAGTTAGAGATATGTTTTTATTCTCTGTATATGCAGGTGGAACTCGATTCAGTGACGTTTCTACTTTAACCTCAAATAATTTTATTGAAAGTACTGAAGGTTTAATTCTTCATTTAAAGGCACAAAAAACAAACAAGATCTTTGATTTGCCACTTCGATTACTATTTGAGGGTAAAGCCGAAAAGATTGCAATTAAATACTGGCCCAAAAATGACAGTCAACGTCTATTTAGATTATCTAACCCTTATGTAAATAAGGTATTAAAGATACTTGCTCAAAGGGCTGGCATAAAAAAACATTTAATTTTTCACACAGCTAGACATACAGCTGGGACAATCTTAGTAAACAAGATTGGAGTTTTACCCACAAAGAATATTCTTCAACATTCAAAAATTGACACAACGAACTTGTATCTACATCTTACCAATTCCGAGCGAAACAAAATTTTAAAAAACATAAAAAACTGGGATTAGTTTCATGAAAAAAACTAAAGTAAAAATAGAAAATCAAGATACCACTTTAGGAATTAAACACTATGTCAATACTAAATTAAAAGGAAGATTGAATGAAAATAATAATAGTATTTTTCCTCTTTATGTACAAATAACATATAATGGTGAAACTACACGTATAAAGAGCGAAACTGCGATTTACTATCAGGAGAATATGAGATTAGATAATCTAAAAGATTATAATCTTGACAAAATAGAATGGGAAACTAAAAAAATAACTTATTTTTTTGAAAATATTGTACCAGAAAAGTATAATGGAAGACTTTTAGCTGGCATTATGGCTTATTATAACTCTTCATTCGGGAGGCCATTGAGTGTTTACATTGAAAGTTTATTGAGATCACAAATATTAGTAGAAGCTAATGTTTCACTTGATGAATATGAATTTATTAATAAGTGTATAAATATTAACGCTTTGAGCATGGCTGAATATTATTCTGAATTTGAGCCTGAAGTAGCAAAGTTTAAAGAGAGTATAAAATCTAAATTATGGCATTTTGAAATGTTTTATCGTCCTTTAGTTCTTCACAATGACAAAAATTTTTTTATGATAGATAGGCCATATGAATACTCTTACTACGATTTCCTTACGGGTGAGTTTCAAAAAGCTTTCTTAGATTTTTATAAAAATAGTTCAACTGCCATTGCTATTTTAGAGGATCTTGGAAAAGTAGCCAACAGAGGTCCATTTTAGAAATGTTTTTTTTTATTACTATTTTCCTTATGTTTGTTGTGTAGAAACTAACAAACTCTATATGGCAACGCCTAAAAATCTACCTAAAGGACTGATTATCAGTAGTGAAGCCCAGTATTTACTTCACACTATGAATCAGAAGTTCGAAGAGCTTAAAGTTCTCATTCGTCAAGAGGCTCCTATTCCTGCTCGAGACTATTACACAGCTACTGAAGTCTGTAAAAAGCTCTCTATCTCCCGCTCTAAGTTTGAGCAGATGAAAAGAGATGGTGTGTTCAACACTGTTAAACCCAGCGGTACTGGTAAAGTACTAGTACCTGCTGAAGAGCTCTCCAAATTATTCCCAAATACATTTAACGCTCAATAAAAGCAGCCATCTAGCCTAACGCTAATGGCTTTTTGCTTTTATAACCCTAAGCACCATATATCAATGGTGTTCGTGATTACTATTTGTCAAAAAAAGCCCTAGCACTATCACCAGTAGTACCAGGGCCTTGTTAAATCAAAATCAAACCAATGATTAACAGAACAAATTTAGCTAAGTCAGAGCGTCGAATTCTCAGAAACAGAGAAAAAATCAAATCCTGTAAAATAGGCTTTTTTATTAATGCCTCTAAGAAAGGAGCACATTGCGGCACTGTTTATATGAGAGTGACGATTGGCAAAAACCGAGGCGAACTAAGTACAGGCATATTCGTAGATGACAGAACCAATTGGAATCCCCAAACAGCCACTATAGAAGGTAACCAGCCACATACCTTATTTCTTAATCAATTAAAATCAGAGGTAGAAGTAATTTTTACTGAGAGGTTTGTGACTCAGCGAAGCTTAGAACCTCGAGTAATACTCCAAATATTGGCAGGATTGAGAGGTCATGATGTAACACTGCCTACTGTTTTACAGGGCATTGACAAAATGATTGATCAAACTAACCAAAGGGTAGGTACTGAAATTGGTAAAGCTACGCTGAAAGCTTACAAAACGTATAAGGAGCGAATTACAGAGTTTTTTGATTATGCTAATTACGGCCATTATATGAGTTATGAGCAAATAAAGCCTGCACTTGCCTCAGAGTTAATGATTTATCTGAAGAATAAACGGAGGTATTCTCAGAATTACTCAATCAAAGTCTTTCAGTTTTTAAGATCTTCCATAAACTTTGCTGTTGCTTATGAATGGATAGATCGTAACCCGCTTGCCCAGGTAAGATTGAAGAAGGAGTATAAGGCTATCCAGGCACTTAACGAGAAACAAATTCAATCCTGCATTGATGCTACATTCGTTTCTACAGCCCTTCAGAAAGTTAGAGACATCTTTATATTTCAGTGCTTCACCGGCCTTGCGT
Source organism: Siphonobacter curvatus (assembly GCF_002943425.1). Taxonomy (NCBI): domain Bacteria; kingdom Pseudomonadati; phylum Bacteroidota; class Cytophagia; order Cytophagales; family Cytophagaceae; genus Siphonobacter; species Siphonobacter curvatus. Next base: position 1,753,173 of record NZ_PTRA01000001.1, on the reverse strand, counting down.
ATACAGATGTCCGGGAGCTAAAAACTTCTCAGATATTCCAAACTGAAAAAGGTGAGTACTATATAGAGAAACCCCGAAAAAAAACGAATGTTGTTCAGTTTATACCCTTACTCGAACCTGCTCTAGCTATCCTTGCTAATTACGAGAAAGACAATTGCCGAAAACACGGCTTGTTGTTACCTGTACCCTCTAATGCTAAGATGAATCAATACTTGAAAGACATTCAAGATATTCTAGGTATCAGAGAGCGACTGCACACACATTTGGCCCGTAAAACTTGTACTACCTTATTCATCATAAATGGGGTACCTCAAGCTACTACTTGTCAAGTGATGGGATTCTCTTTGCAAATGATGGAAAAGCATTACTTGAGCATCAGAAAGGATATTATAATCAATGACGTAAATAATGCTTTCAAGGGTAAGTTTGAAGTATACCGTAATGATCAAAACTCCTCAAACCAAGAAGCCGTATGAACTCAGAAGAGCGATTAATATACCTGCAAAAGCAAATAGATCTTTTTAAAAGAGAAAACAATCGACTAAGAAGAAAAAACATCAAACTTGTTAGCTCAATTGAATGGCAGAATTCAGAGAATGAATGGTTATGGAGAACGGTTCATTTACAGCAAAGCGAAATTTTTAAGCACATCAATATGATTCAACTACTTAAAGATTTAGCCTTCCCGAATAATTAAAAAGAAGCCCGGCAATTTTTAGATTGCCGGGCTTTACCTGTTTTGCTTGTGTTTTAATACCCTGACAAAAATATGAATAAAAATATTAATTCCAATAAAGCTTTTGATGTAAAAACTTTCATCGAAGCTAGCCAGATAACAGATAGAACTTATATTCCACCGATAGAACCCGTCATCAACATTGGCAATGCTACGTTTGCCTACAAAGGCGACGTTTCTTTTATTTCAGGGCCTCCTAAAGCTGGAAAATCAAGCATATCTGCATTAATGTTAGCCACTGCATTGTCCAATAGTTTACCTGCTAATACAGATTCTTTGCAAATCCGTTCCACTTATTCAAATGGTGCGTATGTAATTTATATTGATACGGAACAACCTCCTGCATTTACGAAACGTCAACTAGAAACAGTAAAAGGTTTAATTGGCATTAAAGACCAACCTTCGAACTTTCTTGTATTCAATCTAAGGCAATACAATTATGACCAAAGAAAGCAAATTGTATTTGCTCTATTTGACAAATATCCTGATGCACATCTATGGATTATTGATGGTATAACAGATTTGGTTAAAGGAGTAAATGAAGAAGCAGAAGCAAATCAATTAATTGGTGACTTGATGGCAATGACCAGTAGAAATAATACTTGCATTGTAGGCATGATTCACGAAAACAGAGGGGCTACTGGCAATCTACGTGGGCATATTGGAGCAGAAGCTGAACGCAAGTCTGGCGGGGTCATATCAATTGGCAAAGACCGCGAGAAGAAAGTACACTGGATTGAGCCGAAGTATATCAGAGGCAGTGCTGATTTTGACAGGATCTATTTTCGCTGGGACAAATCAGCTAATCGCTTTGCTCAGTGCGATGAGAACGAAGTAGCTTATATGAAAGTGCTAGAAGACCGTACAGCTCGCAAGGAAGATGATCTTAAAACTTTGGCTACTGCATGCCTTCAAAAGCCCTGCTTAAAGAAGGTGCTTTTAGAGTTGATTCAGATGCACGCTCCCAGGAAGACAAGTGAATTAGTTCACATTAAAACAGCACGCCGTTACCACGATAAAATGCTAGATCTAGGATACGCTATTGTAGACCCTGATGGCTTATATCATCTAGCTGAGAGCTATGAAATCCCTACCCTCGTACCTCAAGTTAAAACTGGACAACTTTTTGGACAAATACATGAGACAGTCCGCACACATATATAGGGACAAAGGGACAATTATATATATAGCTGTCCCTGTCCCTGTCCGTCCCTGATTTTCAATTGCATTTAACCATGATTTTGGCCGCTAAAAGAAAAGTAAATTCAAAATATTTGGCAAAAACTATCACTATAAGCTCATTTTCCAAATATTATTTGGCCTGTTTGGGACAGGGACAGACAAGGACAGTATAGGCCTACCTGTCTGTCCCTGTCCCTGTTCTTCCAAATATTCTTTGGTTTGACCGCTTATAAAATTTATAAAATGACAGCCTCTCATTTGCTAGAAAATGCACGCTCCTATCCCATCTATAACTATCTGCAAACGATGGGTTACTTGCCTGTAAAAAAAAGTGCAGGACAATTGCTTTATTCAAGCCCTCTAAGAGCAGAGAGCAGCCCTTCGTTTTTTGTTCACCCTGGGAAAAACGTTTTCAATGACTTCGGTTGTGATGAGCACAAAGGAGATGTTATCAGGCTTTGTCAGATGCTTGAAAACCTTACATTCTCTCAGGCCGTTGAAAGGCTTAATCAACTGCAACCCATGCATGCCGGCATTTCCTTTTCTTTTAGCGGCCAATCTTATGCGAATGATTATGAAAGCAAATTTGAAATAATTGCCGTTAAGCAATTGTCACATGCTTCATTAGTCCAGTACGTAGAATCCCGTGGTATACCTCTGGCAATTGCCGGACAATTTCTGCAGGAAGTACATTACGTGTCAGCCGGCAGAAAATATTTTGCAGCCGGATTTAAGAATGATCTGGGAGGTTATGCCTTACGTAACGGAGCCGGCTTTAAAGGACAAACCCGGCCGGCTGGCATCACAACCCTACCAGGTAAGCGAAATGAACAGATCTATTTATTCGAAGGCTTCTTTGACTTTCTCTCAGCCCTTACTTTTTTCTCTACTCTAGAACCAAAGTTTACAACCTGTATACTCAACTCCACGGCTCAATTGTCAAAAGCTATAGACCTAATGAAGCAATCCGGCATACAGCAGGTCCATGCCTTTTTAGATCGGGACGCAGCTGGCTTCAAGGCCGTCGATCAATTAGCCAGATCTGGCTTTCATGTCACGGATCGATCTGATTTGTATCGAGGCTCCAAAGACTTCAATGAGTACCTGATTTCACATCGATGATTTATCAATGAATCCTTAATTTTTAATAATTGTCAGGCGATTCCTACGAAAAGAGGCTCATATGAGTCTCTTATTTCCGTTTATGAGAGTGCTTTTTAACTTTTATTCAATGAATTTTTTATCAAATACCTGTAAATCAGTCATTTAAATAAATTTATTTTTTTATTCAGTAATGCAAAAGACAGAAAAGTGCACAGCGTGACCTGTTTTGGCAAAACAATTGCCGTCGAAGCCTCTATGAAATATGATCTTATCTCCTCATGGGTACTATAGCGACCTTGCCAACTATATATGAAGCGATCTGTAATTGACTCTAGAAGTCTAGATTAAGGCTTATCTGCAATAAGACTTAATAGTAGCAATTCGCTGGCAATTCTCAATTATTAGTCAATTACATCACTGCTTTTCCGTGTCGTAAGCACGAATTGCCAGCAAAATGACTGGCAATTATTGAAAATTGGACACTTTTTCAAAGTTCTAAATCGTAAATATCTATTATCCAGACACTTACGATTTTTTATTTTTATTATGCTATTCTATGTGTCGTTTGACTGCAGGCTCGCACTGATTTGATAAAGCAATTGCCGCTGGGTGACCTCGAAATATGATGTCCTTTACTAACCCCTTGACTATATACGTAAAAATAAATTTATAAAATTTCACATTTATTTGACAAAAATGTTGTATTGCTGGCTTTGTCGCATTTTCCTATGATTTCTTAATGCATATTTGCAGTGTTATACACAACCCACATTGAAAAATGAATATCTTACTTCTTGCCTCAGGCAATCCATCCCCTAGTTTAATTAAAGCCCTTGAAGCAGCTGGGCATACCTGGGAGCATTATCGTCCTCACGAACTGTATTTGTACGTATCAGAGTCAGAAAGTGGTTATGATCGAATCTACAGTGCATCTCCGGACCTAACCGAACCTAAGCGACTAAAGATGAAAGACTTTGATGCGGTCATTAGCCGCATTGGCCGGGGTTTAGAGTTCGGAGCGGCAATTCTTCAGCACCTAACAGAAAATCTTAACCTGTATTGTGCTCAGACAGCCGATGGCTTACTAACGGCACAAAACAAAATGAAGACTACTCAGCGATTAAGTGCTAAGGGTCTACGTGTTCCTCGTACGGTATTTGCAAAAAATCCTATTCATGCTGATTTTCTCATAAATAAAATTGGGGGATTGCCAGCAATTGCCAAATTATTATCTGGAAGTCAGGGAACTGGCGTAATGATCTTAAATGATGCAGTACAAACTAATACTTCACTAGAATCCTTCTATAAAGAAGAAATCGACCTACTATTACAAGGGTATATCGAAGCAAATGCTACTGACATCCGGGCTATAGTTGTAGGAGACGAAGTTGTCGTAGCGATGGAAAGATCTGGTAAGAAAGATTTCCGAGCTAATATTAGTCAAGGCGGTAGCGGCCGGAAAGTTGAACTTTCCGAAAGTGACAAGCAAATCTGTATCCAAGCAGCTAAAGCGTGTCGATTAGAGTTTGCTGGCGTTGATATTATGAAAGATGCCAACGGTACAAGTTATGTAATCGAAGTGAATGGCAATCCAGGTGAAAAAATTATTCAAATTACTGGCGTTAACTTCTTTGAAAGCTTAGTTTCTCACATTGGTAAACAAAAAGGTTTGACCAAGAAAAAAGACACAGCTAATGCCGAATCTGTTCCGGCTCAATCCGCTACTGTTGAAGTAACAGGTAAAATGGAAGGAGAAGAAGAATTCATGGACACTTATGGATGGGGCTTTTTTGAGCCTATCCTGTCAAAATTTGGAGTAAGTCTTCCTACTAACAAAAGTTAAATTATTTCTCTATGAGCTTTTACGATTGTCCTATAAAAGTAAACAAGCTTTACACTGGGAATGGAATGCGGTCAGCCAATGCCTTTGATTCTGATGATGAAATGTTTCGGTTTCAAAGAATTTGTGAACAGGGTGCAACCGAAAGGCTGGCTTTGAAAAGGCCAGAAGATGAAGGTAAAACCTATAATGATTTAGTTAGTGATGTATGGTCTGAACGATTTATGTATCGTAAAGACTGGCTAACGAAGTAAACGAATAATTAATAGGGTGTAAATAGTAAGATTGTTTACACCCTATTAATTATGATTAAAATTTATTTATCTTGAAGATATTTAAAAATATAATCTTTAAGTGCATAAAAAGCCAACGGAAACTTCTCGACCCTTTCTTTTAATGAAAATGGAATAACAGGATCATTCCCCAACAATTGATAAATTCTATCACTAATCGTTTTAATCCCTAGTGGATTGGTATATATATTTAAAATATCCTCTTTCAAAATTCTCAAATCATTAATACCTTTATACAAAAAAAGATTTTCTTTATTCTTAGTTACAGTAATATTTTTACTAACATTTTTAATCAAATTTATAAAATCATATTTATCTATTATTTCCATATCCATTATGCTTCTTACCGTATTAATACTTGGAATTAAAGAAAATTTCACCAAACTATCATCATCGTTTATAACTGAATCTAATTCTCTAGTTATACAATAAAAATCCGTATCATTCATAAAGCCCATTTGCGGATTATCATCTAATACATTATTAAGTCTAATTTTATAGTAATAAGGTGTCGAAACAGTATTGTTATCATATCTTCGCCAATCATATCTAACATCATTACTATTAAATATAACATCAAATACTTTGTAGTTATCATATTTATCGGTATTCATTAACGAAGCTAAAGTAGTGTAACCATTCTTAGAATATAAAATCTTTAAAATATACTTATTAGCTTTCCCCGCCTCAATACTTTCTGACGCATATTTAGTAGAAAAACCTGGATAGTTTAAACGCGTTGTAACCCCTTCACTGGCATCAAAAGGCATACATAATAAACATGCTATAAAATCATCAATTGATTGTTGAAAAATATTAAATATAATCATAGGAGGAATAAATATACTATTCCTATTTAAATTAATTTGTAGTTTATTATACCTATCAAAAAGACTAAGAGCAGGTAAACTATGATAAATATCTCCAATGGAATTATAAGGCAAAGTAGAAATAAAAAATCCGTTAACATAAGCTGTCTTACTTAATATATTCTCAAATCTACCTCTTTTAAAATTTCTCTCTGCGGAGCTTTCTGGGAAATAGGCCCAAGAATAAGTTATATTATCATATGATCCATTCACCCAATACCCATCTTGCTCTGCATTTTCTGAGGGTAAAATTATAAAATCGCCTTGACTCATTGAATTAGGGTCAAAAAACTCATCAGGAGCATTGTATTTTATTTCAGGAAAAGGCAAATTATACCACCTATACCAACGTTTAGACGAAGAATCTTTGAAGCCAGAGAGAGAGTCACTATTAATTTCTATAGTGATAGTTGTACCAATACAAGTATCTATATTTCTTTCAATTTCAATATCATTTTGATCTAATATGACTGTAAACTTATAACCTTTCTCATCTTGTATCGACCTAGTCGTAACTTCAATTTTATTACCAATTAAAAAGGAGGCTAATACTCCAACCCCAAACCTACCCACTCTATTTATCAAAACATTACCGATCTCATCTATAAAACGAGTTTTCCATCGAATGTCGTTAATGAACGATGCTCCTACTTTCAAGAAGTAATTACTAATTTCCTCAATAGTCATTCCTTTACCATAATCTTTTATAGTAAAAAAATACTTATTTTTATCATCTTTCTCAATATTTACATAAATATTTGTATCAAAAATTGAACTTCCTATTTTAAGTCTTTCATTTACAGCATCAACTGAGTTTTGAATTAGCTCTCTCACTCCAAAAGTAGGTTTATCGCCATATAGTGGTGCAATAAACAACTTCGCTAAGTTCTCATGCTGTGTAATCCTTATTTCTTTAGCAACATAATTAAGTTCATCTAGAAGTTCTTGTTCATCCAAATTAGAATATAGTCTTCTTAATGTAATTTTAGGTTGTTTAGTCAAAACTTTCGACCCGTAAACCTCTCCCAATACAGCCCATGATACATCCAACTCCATTTGTATACTCTCAAAAAGTTTTTTTAATCCATTATAAACATATACATTTTCAGGTTTAGCAACAATAATAATTCTTTCTGAATCGTCAGTATCTTCCTGTATATCAATTATCCCGGAATGCTTTTGATGTTCTAAAACCGACAAGGGGCTATTTATAGTCCTTAGTTTTATCACCTTAGAATCTAGTCTACTTGCATCTATTTGCAGGTAATCTGAAATTCTAATCAATACCATTAGAAATACTATATTAATATTATGAGGATTTTTCCAAACTTTACTCCAATTCTTTCTTAAATAGGAAAATGTATCTCGGATATTAATTCCATGGCTCCTAGCTATTAAACCAACTATTTGTCTTTTATTATAGTCTAAGTCTCTAGCAAAATCAATTGTTTCACCATTTTTACCTATAAATCCTTGCAATGCAACTTCATGTGCAAATCGAGGATGATGTCTTCTTATAAATTCACCAATTAATTTTTTATGATAACCATCAATTGAATCTTTATTTTTTATATCAATATTTCGTTCAGGAAATACATCAGAATTACCATATAAACTATTCCGTGCCTTTGCATCAAGTATTTTAGCTTCTAATATATATTCATTCCACAAAGTGAGCCAAGTTTTACCCCTAGTATTAAAACAATCACTTTCTTTTAATGAAACATCATACCTCCCGTCTACAAGTGCTATAAAAGTGTCATACTCAATATGCATGCCAATATCATGTAGTAGAACAGCTAGCACATAAATCCCTATATCCTCACCAGACAATATACTTAAGGTATTCTTTGTCATAAGGCCTAATGAGGTTTTCAAAATATCATTTAGATGTTTTTCAATATCATGAGGAGTATATTCTTCAAAAAAATACATCTTCCGGTCATGAAGGATTGAATTATAATCCCTAATGACAGTTCTAACAATCAGATTTATATCCTCTGAAGTTTTTAGTTTTTGCTCTAATTCTTTTGGTATGAGTAAATCCATGTATTTATTAATTGATAATGCTTGTAAAAATTTTATATAGGTATTTTTATAATATACCTATCAGGTACTGTACAGCATAGTGGCACATTCCTAGTTGCTATCAAATATAATTACTATTCATTTTTGATACTATCAATGATACCGCATTTCAAGTAAATACTTAAGTATCTGTAAATCAACGCCACATATATTCCCGCCGGAGCCACTATATAAAAATAACCTACTGATTTTCAGTAAGTTATTTTATATGATCACGAAATAGGTCACGATTTTCAAAAGCTCTCATTGCTTACTGTTGTTGGTGTTTAGCACTAAAGTCTCTTATATTTTCAATCGAAGAAAGGTTCTCTTATCCTCCTAGCTTTACAAGCTTATGCTGCATTAGATGAATGGTAGATGATAAGAGCATTGTGTTGGTGACGCTTCGCTAAACACCCAAAACCGCAGCAAGTTTAAGCTTCCCCACCCATCAATTATCCTCCACCCTACTCCCTTGCCGAGGTATCTGTTTAAGCACGATATCCAGCATCACTCTTCTATTTTCTTCGTGGGCTCGGTCTCCTACCTCTTCATTGTATACCGATAATGCTTTGGAGACTTTATACACTTTTACCAGGTTATACAGGCCGCTTAGTTTTTTGCCGTTTTCAAACAGGGTGATGGTTTCTCCTTCCACAAACTGAGGCGGATTGCGGGTGTAATACGCATCGATTAATTTACCCTGGGGAGTTATACTGTCTGGCGTCACCAGCCATACTTTTACTTCGGTAATTACCTCTTCAATATAAATTGGAATTGCCATATGCGTGGACATTTTTTAAGAATCGATGTACGATATACGTATAAATAAGGAATTTCCCATACTCCTTTTCCCTTGCCAACCCTTTTTTGCTTCGGTATCACTACCCCTTCGTAGCGGCTACCTAGTTCTTTTCTTGGTCGTTGTAAGCGTTAAGTCGAAAGGCATTTCTCCTTTCAAATATACCGTCTGGCTTTAATTGAATTGCGGTCATTCCTACCTAACCCAGATGGCATTAAGCGTGAGTCAAAACTAGATTCGTAGGGTTTGACTTCCGGCCTGAGAAAACCCGTTTATCCAGCTTTAGTGAGAGGTACTCGCGGACCGACGCTAGTACTGCTACGCTACGTATCCATCAGAACGGGCGGGCGGTCCTGGACCTTGTTTCCAGACTTCCCATCCCTCTTTGGTTAACGATCCCCCCAAGATTAGGCATCCCGGAACCTACTATTTTAGTACTATAACTCCATAGACAAAAAAGATTTTCGCCCCTTTTCTTTGCGTCGCTCGCTACCTGTTATCTTCCGTGTGCTAGAAGCAACAATTCAATATGAGTAGTGACCCATCTTTTCCATCACGTAAAAGTCGCTTTTCCGATTTAGAACGTCTTTCCTTCGCCCTACAAGCCGCTCAGGTGGGTACCTGGGATATGGACCTGGAACGAAAACAAGTCTGGTGGGATGAGCGATGCCGGGAGTTATACGGTTTTGTCCGGGAAGTAGAAGTTCCCTATGAGATCGTGTTGGAGTATACTCACCCCGACGATCAGAGTCGCGTCGATCAAGCTATTACCTGGGCATTAAATCCGAAGTCGCTGGGCGATTACGATATTGAATTCAGAACCATCGGCGGCGAAGATTATAAGTTACGCTGGGTACATGCCAAAGGACAGGCGTTCTTTGATGAGCACGGCAATGCCTACCGTTTTTCGGGCATCATTCAGGACATTACTTCGCTAGTACTGGCCTGGCAGGAACTAGAATCCAACCGACGTCATTGGAGTACGATCGTAGAAAACTCTCCTGCTCCTACGGCGGTCTTAGCGGGCCGGGAGCTGACCATTGAGACCATCAACAAATCCATGCTTCAGATCCTGGGCAAAGAGGCTTCGATCATAGGCCAACCCTTACTTGACGCCGTACCCGAATTTACAGATCAGCCCTTCATGGCGATTCTTCAGGATGTTTTCCACACGGGAAACGCCTATCACACTTCCGAAGGTAATGTATACATTAAGGTCGGTGATCGCTTGCAGGAATTCTGGTTTAGCTATTCGTACACGCCCTTATTTAACCAGAAAGGCCGGGTGGTTAGCATTGTCTGTACTGCCATCGACATCACAGCCCTGATCGAAATCCGCCGACAGATCGCAACGCAACAACCCGGCTGAGCATACCGGTTAGACCCTAACTGACGATTCTTACGCTGCTTATTTATTACGCCGCTCCAAAATTTCCTGCAGGAGAGCTTCGGTTAGGGGCTGACCCTGTTTTCTGATTTCTTCCAGCTCCTGAGCAGTGAGTTGTTCGTGAGCCCTTTGCTGGAGGTCATGCGTTTGATCTTGATTGGTTTGCGACGGGTTCGGAGTCTCTGCCATAGTTTTGAGTGTTAGATGGTGATTAAACTTTGAGGAATAAAAAATTCGGCCAGTGAGGCAGAACGCTCAGATGGGATTGTTCCGGAAAATGAATCGCCGTTTCCGGGCTGGTATTTTTATTTTAGATAAGGACGTATACTTAATGATTCCTACCCTATGCTTCGATCTTTTCTTGTACTAGGACTCAGCCTGACCTTGAGCTGCGGGTACGTAGCCTGTCAGTCACCCGAGCAAACGCAGGCTGAAAAGCCCATTGCCGTACAACTGCAACTCCTTTCCGATCAGTTGGATTTGCCCACGGCTTTTGCTGTACCCGGTGACGGATCGGGTCGTTTGTTCGTAACTGAACAAGTCGGACGTATACGCATCATCGATCAAAATAAACTCGTCGCCCAGCCTTTTCTGGATCTTACTAAGGTGGTCATCAAAAATAATGGCTACGATGAACGCGGCCTGCTGGGTCTGGCCTTTCACCCGCAGTACGCCAAGAATGGTAAGTTTTACGTGTACTACAGTGCCCGATCGCAGGGCGGCGGCAATCACAAAAGTGTGATTCAGGAGTTTACGGTATCGGGTAACAAAAACGCAGCCGATCCGCAAAGTGGGAAGCTGGTCCTGGAATTCAACGAGCCGGAATCGAACCACAATGGCGGCGATTTAAAATTCGGTCCGGATGGATACCTATACATTGCCGTGGGTGACGGCGGCGGAGCGAATGACCGCCACGGCGAGCACGGCAACGGCCAAAACATGAATACGCTGCTGGGCAAGATTCTACGGATTGATGTCAATACAGCTCCCTACGCCATTCCTGCGGACAATCCGTTCAAGACTCAGGCGGGAGCACGACCCGAGATTTACGCCTATGGCTTGCGGAATCCCTGGCGGATTAGCTTCGACAAGAGCAATGGAAAGCTTTTCGCCGGTGACGTCGGACAAAATCAGTACGAGGAAGTAGACATCATTACGAAAGGCGGCAACTACGGCTGGCGGGTGCGTGAAGCCTATCATCCTTTCAACGAGAAAGACCCCGATCCCAAAAATTACATCGATCCGATTACGGAATATCCGCACAGCGAAGGCATCAGCATCACGGGCGGTTTTGTGTACCGGGGCAAGGCCATTTCGGCTCTGCAGGGCAAATACATCTTCGCCGACTGGTCGGGTCCGATCTGGTATCTGACGGAATCGAAGGGCAAAACCTGGCCTCGGGGCGTGGTACAGCCACGTAGTCGTCCGGCGAACTGGCAGGTGTATAGTTTCGGTGAGGATGAGCAAGGTGAACTCTACATACTGGGGGTAAATACGGAGAATAACCGGGGCTTTCTATACAAATTTCAACCCTAAATCAAGAAAATATTGGCACAGGGCTTGACAAGGGACTTTTTTAAACCCTATCTTTGTGCCACCAAACGCCTCCTTAGCTCAGTTGGTAGAGCGACGCATTCGTAATGCGTAGGTCGCAAGTTCAAGTCTTGTAGGGGGCTCAGAGAGTTCAAATAAGCTCAATTATCATTCTTTTAGGTACCTGTTCGCGACCCGAACAGGTTTTTTTTGTGCCTTACCCTCAAATACTTAGGTTTTTTCTCCCCTTTTTACTCAATCGGGTTACACCCCCGGGTGGCATAAACTACTTAGCTAAATACTGCCCCCCGGCACGTTTTCTTGCGAATTGGTAAGTTCAGGAAGGGTTTCGCAAGACCATGAAACGCAGACGAATCTCTATGATGACTGTGAGCCTATGGAGGCATTTTAGCAACACCTCAAAAACCAAGTGTACCATTTATGCTCGAATTAAGTATCAAGGCGAACGGGCTGAGCTGGGCTCAACCGGAATCAAAATCTCAACCAGCGATTGGGATAATGAGTCAAAACGGGTACTTCCCTCCCACCCACAATATCTTTCAATCAACCAGGATCTGGAGGAATTGCTTAGCCGTGTTGACATTGCTTATCAGGAACTTAGAAAGACAAAAAGGCGGTTAAGGCACAAACAATTCTTGAAACGTACCGAGCCTTTTTTGAATCGGAGGTAGAGCCCCCAAACCAAAATCCCCAACCATCAAAGAGGTTTTTCATCGTTGGGTTAACCAACGGGAAGAACTTTATGAAAACGGTCAAATTGAATATTCGACATTTAAGAAGTATCGGGAAGCGAAGACGAAGTTTCTAGAGTACTTAGCTGATAAAGACAAGGATGGTGTTGAAATAATTTTACTATTCAAGCTGCATTCCGATACCGCAATTGGCTGGAGAAACAGAGGTATTCCTACCCCAACGTAAACAAATTACTCAAAACCTTGCGTCAGGCTGTTAAATAGGCGTTCGAGGAAGAGATACTTATTCAACCTGAAATTAGACTACCTTTTCTACTCCCTCACACCCCATTGGGGCCATAATTAACCGATCTGGGGAGTGGGTATTTCCCGACTTTCGTTCTACTTCTCATTAAGCCAATAGAATACAAACTATTCATTATCAACTACTTAATTCTAAAATCTACCATTTATCCTCTATTCTGGTACGTCTGTTTAATAAAAGTAGTCATGTAGTTTAATCCTCAACGCTACTTAAAGCCATGGAAAATGTAAACACGATGACGACTGGAACCGGAGCGGTAACGGGCGTATTCAATAATACAAAAGATGCGGAAAACGCGTATAACGCCCTGATCAACCGGGGTTATTCGTCGAATGATATATCGGTACTGATGTCGAACGCGACGCAGGAAAGTTTCCGTACGAGTGATCATGAATCTGAGCTTGGCAATAAGGCCATGGAAAAAGCGGGTATCGGTTCCGCCATCGGTGGCACCGCCGGAGCTATTCTAGGTGCCATCGCAGCGATCGGTACCGTAGTAGCTTTGCCGGGTCTGGGTCTGGTCGTAGCTGGTCCCCTGTTGGCCGCCCTGACTGGAGCCGGAGCGGGTGGTTTGACGGGTGGTATCATCGGTGCCTTGGTCGGATCGGGTATTCCGAAAGAACGGGCTGAATACTACGAAAGCAGCATCAAAGAAGGCGGCATCGTCATTGGCGTAACGCCGAGAACCCAGGAAGAACGCGAAGTAATTGCAGACGAACTGGAATCTCACAACGGACACGAAATCCACGGTAAAGCAGTACCTACCACGTATTAAGAGTCTTAGTTTATCCAACCCATGAACAAGAACGCCGTTGCAGTAGGCTGCAACGGCGTTTTATTTGATGTATGGTATAAGGAGGTTTGATGGAGTTTAAGTACAGTTTAAGGTCTAACGAAAGGATGAGGTTTGATCCAAGTTTCAGTCTTATGAATGAAGGTATTACTAAAACAAATCCACAACCCTAGCTCGATTCCTTTAAACGCGTTTAACCTTTAAACCTTTATCAAACATCTTCAAACTTCAAACCCAATCAAACTTCTCTTAAACCTTAAACCCTATCCTCGCTTCGGTTCCGTCCCCCGGAAGGTGTCGAGTTTGTCGTATTTCTGTAGTTTGACAGGTTTGCCTTCCTGGGCTGACTGGTAGATGGCTTCCATGATGATGTGATCCTGAAGCCCTTCTTCGCCCGGCGTAAAGGGTTTTTTATCCTGCTGGATACAGTCGGAGAAATGGTCCATTTCCAGAGCAAACTGGTTTTTCTCCGCGACCTTCGGCTCTTCGTTGTACTCCACGGGGCCTTCGGCGTGCGATTGCTTCATCGACAGACCTTTATAAGCGAAGGCGGGCTGCATACTCATCCAGCCCTTCTCAGCCAGTACTTTGTACGTACGGTTTTCGTGAGCGGCGTAAGCCGTTGCACAGTTCGCCAGTACGCCGCTGGGGAAACGCATCTGCCAGGTTACGTTCTCTTCTACTTCCTTAAATAGCGGATCGCCGGGCGTGGAGTACTGGTACCCCATTACCTCAGTGGGCTCTTCGCCTAAGGCGTATCGAATGGTATTCAGACAGTACAACCCAATGTCGGGCAACGAGCCACCGCCAGCCAGGGCTTTCACATGACGCCAGTGCGAAGGATTGGCCGTGTACTGAGCATTCGTTGCTTCAATGAATTTCACCTTACCAAATTTCTTCTGACGGATCGAATCGCGAATCATGGCGTGGTAAGGCTCGTACTGAATCCGGTAGGCAATCATCAGTTTGCGGTTGGCCTGTTTGCAGGCTTCAATCATCTGACGGCATTCCTCGGGCGTATTGGCCATGGGCTTTTCGCACAGAATGTGTTTACCCGCTTTGGCTCCGCGAATGGTGTACTCGGCGTGCAGCCCGTTGGGCAGTACAATGTAAATGGCCTGTACCTCCGGGTTATCTTTGAGCTGATCATAGGTCTGGTAATTGTAAATGTTCTTTTCCGGAACGCCGTACTGTTTTGCCACTTTCAGGGCCTTTTCCCGGTTACCACTAACCAGAGCCGTCACTTTCGACTTTTTGCACTGAGCCAGAGCAGGCAGGATTTCATCGAGCGACAAGTGCCCCAAACCAACAATGGCGTATCCTACGCGTTGTTCTTCGGGTTGCGGACTGGGCGTGGGGCCAGCGGCCTGCTCGGTTTCTGCCTTCCAGGCTTCCAGTTCAATGGGCTGTTCGGGCTTGGAAGGGTCTGTATTTTTTGCGGGCGGCGAAGTGGGCTTCACCCCATCGGTTTTTCCCTGACCTAAGCTAATCTGACAGGCGGCTAATCCCCCCGCTATTCCCGACAAGGCGAGTCCCTGACCCGCCCGGCGTAAGAACAATTGGCGGGACACCGTTTTCTTGTCAGACAAGAGGTCAGACAACATGGAATCTAAACTTTTCATGGTATACGTGCTATACGTGAGGTTGGATAGTAAGCTTTATGCTGAGAAAAAAATGTGCCTATTGGGAAGGGGGATTTGATGTTTGAACGGGTGAGTATTTGAGGTTACTGTAGGTTAAAGTTTGAGCTTGGAATGGTTTAAGGTTTGGGTGGTGTTTGAGGTTTAATGGAAGGATTAGAAGGGATCTATTTATAGCTGATCATGCGTTTTGGGCTGGACTTTCTTATCACTAATTAGATATTAAATTTTGGGGTATAACTCCATGATAAGATTCTAGAATCAGGGCCTGTTCATCTGGTTTCCAGACTAATCGCTCCTAAAAATTCGGCGGCACGTATAGCTATTGTCGAACAATCAGGCACAAAAAAAACGAGAGGTGTCGGACCTCTCGTTTAAGAAAAGCGGGCCTTTTGAAAAAGGACATCCACCTTTCAATCTCAATTTCTATTACTCAGCCGTAGCGGTCGTATTCACGAACGATTCCGCCAGCATCGTTAACTTCTGATCGGTTGCTTCTTCTTCCTGCAGGTTGGCATGGAGCAGACGAGCGGCTTCTTCATAACCCAGAATTTTCGCCCAGGCTACCAGCGTTCCGTAGCTGGCAATTTCGTAGTGCTCTACCTTCTGACAGGCGGCAATGATACCGGCATCACGGGTCAGACTACCACTCTGCGTTTCAGCAACGATGTCTTCGCCTTCGTCCACCAGTCCAGCCATCGCCTGGCATTTTACGCCCTCCGCTTCCAGACCCAGCGAAGAGAATACCTGATTCAGACGCTTAATCTGTCCTTCCGTTTCGGCCAAGTGCGTACGCAGACCTCCTTTGAGTTCATCCGTCGTCGCTGCGGTTTCCATCTCGGTAAGAGCCGTCGTTAATTTATTTTCGGCCCAATAAATATCTTTCAATTGAGCTACGAACAGTTCTGAAAGGCCCTCGGCCTTGTCCATTTGAAAAAGACTAGCAAGACTTGCCATAATAAAATACGTTTGGGTTGATTATACGGTAGGTATATACGAAAACGATATACCAATCCACCGAGGGGTAAGCCAGCCTCATCTTCGAGTAGCTCCTTCCCCAGAAGTGTGGAGCAAAAAAAACGGCTTCCCGGAACAGGTCCAGAAAGCCGTTATCTATTGTTAATCAGATCATTACTCATTCATGGCCCGTGAGACGGTAAGCTCTTCGGGCTTCTGCGGACGGGGTTCTTTTTTCTGGAAACGAGCGATAATTCGGTCTACCACCAGGTATACGGAAGGTACAACGAAGAGCGTCAGCACCAGCGAACTTGTCAAACCACCAATGATGACCCAGGCCATGCCATTTTTGGTTTCGGCCCCTGCCCCACTCGCTAATGCAATCGGCAACATACCGAAGATCATGGCCAGGGTGGTCATCAAAATTGGACGAAGACGTTCCTTACCCGCTTCCACCAGTGCCGCTACTACTTCTTTTCCTTCGGCTTTCAGGTGATTGGTAAAGTCTACGATCAGGATGGCGTTTTTCGCGACCAGACCCAAGAGCATGATCATACCCACAATCGAGAATACTGTCAAGCTTTCCATCGTTAGAGCCAGAGCCAGCAAGGCACCAATCAGGGCAACGGGAATCGAGAACAATACAACGAAGGGGTATACGACGCTTTCGTACAGGGCCACCATAATGAAGTATACCAGCAGGATAGCCATGATCAGAGCCAGCCCCAAACTACCGAAGGCGTCTGATTGCTGTTGCAGCTGACCGAGATACTGAATCGAGATTCCTTCACCCAATTTGACATTGGCCATTTTCGCCTGAATGTCGGCCCCTACTGTACCCACCGGACGTCCGACGACCTGCGAGTTGATGGTAATCGAAGACAGACGGTCGTTCCGTTCTAGTACGCTTTCCCCGATCCGTTCGTCTACCTGAGCGAATTGCGACAACTGGAAGGTACGTCCCTGGTTGTTGACGAACAGCAGGTTTCCTACGTCATCGGCACTACTGCGGTTGAATCGATCGAGATTGACCAGAATGTCGTACTCGTTTCCGTTCTGTTTGAACTTGGCTCGGTCATCACCCCGGAAAGCCGTTTGCAGGGCCATCCCTACATCCGAAGCATTGATACCTAGTTGAGCCATTCGCTCCCGATTCAGACGGATCGATACTTCAGGTTTCGGGTCTTTCACGGAGTACTTCACATCCTGCGTACCGGGCGTAGATTTTACAATATCCAGTACCTGAGCGGCCGCTTTCCGGATGGAGGGCATGTCCGTACCCTTCACGGCAATCTGAATGGGAGCTTCGGAAGAACCAACAATACCTACGGGGCTTACGGTTACCTTCACCCCCGGAACCTTACCGATTTCTTTCTTGATTTCAACCCCAAACTCATCCGTCGAGTACGTCCGCTCTTTCTTATCGACCAGCTTGACGTTAATGTCCGCCAGGTTACTATTCGACGTTGAGGATAAAGCATTACTCGTATACCCTACGTTCGAGAAAACGTTCGTTACGCCGGGGTGTTTTAACAGAATCTGTTCGGCTTTCTGTACAGCTTCATTCGTCTGGTAAATGGAGGCGGTCGGAGCTAATTCCAACTGCACGGCAATTTCCCCCTGATCGGATTGAGGCATGAAGGCCGCCCCAATAAAGCCCGCCGGCACCAGTGCAATTGATCCGACGAACAACAGAATGACGATAATGAACACCCAACGTTTGTGACCCAGGGCTTTTTGCAATACACCACCGTAGTAGGCAATGATCCGGTCAATGAAGCGTTCGAAACCGAGGTTGATTTTACCCCAGAGCGTATTTTCCTTTAGATGCTCCAGCTTGCCGAAACGCGATACCAGCAGCGGCGTAATGGTAAAGGATACCATCAAACTCATCAGCGTTGAGAATACAACGACCAGCGAGAACTCCCGAAGAATGTTACCGATCAAACCACCCGTCAAGGCCAGCGGTACGAATACCACGACGTCCACCAGGGTAATGGCCAGGGCGGTAAACCCGATTTCGCTCCGTCCGTCGATAGCGGCCTGTCGTCGGTCTTTACCCATTTCCATGTGTCGGGTGATGTTCTCCAGAATTACAATGGAGTCATCGACGAGGATACCTACCACCAGCGAGAGTGCCATCAGCGTCATCAGGTTTAGCGAGAATCCTGACAGATACATCAGCATAAACGTCGGCACAATGGACGAAGGCAGAGCCACCAGTACGAATAAGGACGACCGGAAGCTGTGTAAGAACAGCAACATCACGACCGATACAATCGCCACGGCCAGGAATAAATCGTCCACTACGGCCTCAGCCGAAGCCAGCGTATACACCGACTGATCCGCCGCGATATTGAATTTCAGGCCGATGGAAGCGTACTGTTTTTCCAGTACCCCGATTCGCTCGCGTACGAGTTCACTGACTTCTACGGCATTGGCATCACTCTGTTTCAGTACTTGCACCCCGATGGAAGGAATACCGTTGATGTGGTTGATGGCCGTTTCTTTGGCCGTTCCGTCCACGACTTCGGCAACATCCCGTAACAATACATCACCACCGCCGGGCGTATTACCGCTGGCGAGTCGACGAGCAATGATCAGGTTACGCATTTTTTCCACCGATTGTACCGTGGCGTCGAAGTGAATGGAATACTGCGACTGCTGCGTTTCAATCTGACCCGCCGGATAACTGGCGTTGGCATTGTAAACGGCCTGCGAGACCTGACCGATGGAGATGCCGTACGCCTGTAATTTCACAGGGTCTACGTTCACCTGAATTTCCCGTTCGGCACCACCAATCAGGTTGATCTGCCCTACCCCGGCTACGTTGGAGAGCTGGGGCTTGAGTTTCTCATCCAGCAGATCGAACAATTGCGTGGGCGACAACTTGGCCGTAACCCCCATCCGCAGGACGGGCAATTCGTCCGTGGAGAATTTATTGATGACTGGATCATCTACATCTTCGGGCAACAGCGAGAGAATCTGGTTGATTTTCCGCTGAGCATCCTGTTGAGCCAGGTTTACATCGGCTCCGTTTTTCAATTGAAGGACGACCGAAGAAACCCCTTCCTGAGAAGTAGATTTGATCCGATCGAGTCCTTCGAGTGATGAAAGGGCGTCTTCGATCCGCTTGGTCACGTTGGTTTCCACTTCATCGGCGGCAGCCCCCCGATAGACGGTAGCAACGCTGATGACGTTTGCCTCGAATTTAGGCAGCAGATTGTAGGACAACTGCTGGTAACTGATGACCCCAAAGAGGATGAGTACCGTAAAGATGGTAGTCACCAGCAGAGGTCGTTTTATGGCTACTTCGGTTATCGACATTTCTTTTTAGTTTACGGTTTTCAGTTTACGGTTTTCAGTTTTCTGCCCTCCCCATGGTTAGCCATTGAAAACTAAAAACGCTAAACTGTAAACTATTTATTGACTTGTACGGCGGTACCTTCGCTCAGGTTGATCTGACCCGTAGTGACTACTCTTTCGCCCGCGTTAAGACCGGACAGCACTTCAACGAAATCACCCAGTTCGCGACCTACCTGAATTTTACGTTGTTTAACAACCTGTCCCTCTACAACGTATACGTAAGGATTTTTCACACTTTCCACCAGGGCCGTACGCGGAATCTGTAAGGCTCGTTGATTCGATTTCTGCGAGAAATCCACGTTAACGAACGTACCCGCTTTGAGAACATTACCGTTCTGAATCGTGATCTCTACGGGATAGTTGTGCTGCTCATCCCCCTGCGGAGCGATGTACGAGATCGTACCGTTGAATACGCGATCAGGAAATACATCCGTGCTCACTTTCACGGCGTGACCCTCTTTCAGCGTATACACGTCTTTTTCGTTCACGAGCACCTGTACTTTCAGACGGTTGATGTCCAGCACCGTACCGAGTACCGTACCTACATTAACATATTCACCCGCTTCCACATTTTTCTTCACAATCCGACCGCTGATGGGAGCTTTAACGGTTGCATCCGAAATCTGTTTTTTAATCTGCTGAGCCTGGTTAACGGCGTTGTCGTAGTTGTACTGCGTGTCGTTTACCTGAAGTTCCGTAGCGGCATTACCGGCGTACAGGGTGTTATACCGGTTCACATCTTTTTTCAATTTGTCGATGTTCAGTTGGGTAGCTTCCAGCGATAACGCTTTCAGCTCATTATCCACCTGTACCAGCGTCGCTCCCTGACGGACGGCTGTACCCAGTTCAAAATTGACTTTCAGTACTTTGCCCGCGGCAGTGGCCATAATATCCGCCTCCCGGAAGGGAATCAGGTTACCCGTTTTGACGAGTTGCTGTGATACGTCGCCTTCCTGCACCGTCGCTACCGTTACCGGAATCTGGACATTGGTCGTGGTGGGCACTTGATTCTTTTCATCGAGCTTCTTCTTGTTCGACGCTAGCTGGAAGCCGATTAAACCAAGAATGGCAACCAACGCTAGAATGACAATTATTGTAGTACGTTTCATGGTTCTAGGGAAAGACGTCTAAAGTTGATTATAGAAATTCAGGAGAGTACCCTGCGATTGTTCCAGATCCAGCTGAGCCTGGTAATAATTAATGAGTGAATTAATGTAGTTGGACTGAGCTTCGCGGTACGACTTGTCAGCGTTCAGCAGGTCCGTCAGACTTTTCGTACCCTGTTTGTATTGAAGGGTCGTGATGTCGTATACTTCCTGGGCCAGTTTCACCGTCCGATCATCGTTTTCCGTATTCGTTTTAGCTCGTACCAGTTGCGATTCCGCGTTGTTGTACTGCAATTTGAAGGATTCCGTATTCAGGCGTTGTTGTTCTTCCTGGGTCAGTACCGTCAGTTTATTTTGCTGATACTGGGCATCCCGACGGAAGCCGTCAAAAATAGGAAGACTCAACCGCAGCCCTACGGTACCAAAACCGAGGAAATTCTGAAACGCTCCTTTGAATTCATTCGAGAAAGAAAGCGTACCGTAGCTGGCGTTAGCCGACAGTGTGGGTAAATACCCCGCTTTCGTCCGTTCCATATTGATGCGTTGCAAATCCAGATTCCGCTCACCCTGCTGGAAACTGACCAGATTGTGGTAATCGAAATCCTGCTTCTGTACTTTGGGCAATTGCTTGACAATGTTCGAATCACTCAACATCAGGGGCTGATCCTGCGATACGCCCATCTGAAACTTCAACTGATTCAAGGCCAGTTCCAGCGAGTTTTCGGCCAGTACTAATTGCGAACGGGCATTGTTGTAGCTTACTTCCGTATTCGTATAATCCACGGGTTGAATGACGCCATTGTCCCGTTGTAGTTTCAGAATCGCTAATACCTGCTGCGTACGGGCCATGTTATCTTTCAGAAGAGCAATCTGTTGCTGTGAAACGAATACCTGGTAATAGTTCTTGGCCACGTTATACACGATTTCCTCCTGGGTCTGGCGGTTATTAAGTTCAGCCAGCTTCTTATTCGGTTCGTTAGCTTTGATGCCTAGCAACAGCGTCTTATCATAGATCGTCTGCGTAGCCTGAGCCGCCACGTTCGTCTGGTACTTTTGACCAAAAGCGATCGTCAGGGGTTCCGGGTTACCGAAGGTATTGGCTGGAATCACACTTCGCTGTAGCTTGATGTTGTCCGTAAACGTACCGGAGCCGGTTACCTGCGGCAAATACTGCGAGATGGCTTCGCGGGCCTGCTGATTGGCCGTTTCAACCTGATACTGGGCCAGCCGTATGCCACCATAATTTTTGAGACCGTATTCAATACATTGTTTTAAGGTCCATCCGGGCTGAGCATTTTGAGCTTTGCTGAGTGAAGGCAGAACCGCCACCAGCATTGCAATCAAAAAAGAGTTCGTTTTCATGGATACTGTTGATATGTCAATAAATTCAAATAGGAAGATTACTTTTCATTCTGCTGAGCCAGCTCATCGATTTTACTACGGATCTTCAGGAGCAGGGCAATCTCGGCTTCGTCGAAATGTTTCTCAATCTGGGTGTTCATCTGCTCCAGCGACTCGATTGCTTTTTCAGCGACCAGCTTGCCCGCGGGTGTTAACACTACTACATTTTTTCGCTTGTCCTGATCATCAGTTGTACTTCTGAGATAGCCATCTCGCTGCAAAGTCTGTATAGAACGCTGAATACCAGCCTTATTCTTCTGCAACATGTTCGCAATGTCCTGTTGCGAAGGAGGATTTTTCAATACATACAGCGTAATTAAAATCCGAATTTGTTCAATCTGTAAAGCGTAACCTAACTTGAGTAAGCCTCGATTGGTGTCACGGACAATCAGATGAGAGAGGCCCAGTATGTTGACGACAAACAGCTTTTTGATTCGTTCCAGTAGAGCCTTGTCCGTCAATTCATATTCGTCTTTCATGGAATTCATGCTGCAAAATTAATATTCGTTTACATATCAACCAATACCGTTGATAAAATGTTTCCACCGGTCATCCCTTTTTTAGGCACAAAAAAACCTGCTCATGGTGTTCATGAGCAGGTTTCGTATTGATCTATTGAAGAGACTGATTAAGCCGTACGCATGGTACGTAACCAGTTTAAATTATCGGAGGCTTGTTCGCGATGCTGATGGAGATTCTTGTACAATTCAGGAAAGGCCATCAGGCAGCGATGTTGCATAACGGATTCAAACGCATCCATCAGGGAAACGGTACCACGTTCACAAACTTCCAGTTCCTCGTTCCAATCCATCTGATTAGAGGTTGGATACAATTCCGCTTGATTTGTCTCTTCCTCCCGACGACCATACTGCCGCGTATACATGTTCAACTCATCAGCCAGCGAACCATTTTCCTGGTTGATTCGTATCAGGCGATTACGCAGACGTGGCATTTTGGCTCCCAGGCTCAGGTGAGCAAAGTTGGGTTGGCAGCTGCGGGCGACCCGTAGCAGTTGTCCCAATTGCTGAAGCATTACTTGAAGTTCGTTAGGTGCAACACTACCCATAGGTTACGAGATTTTGGAATGACGGATTCTTCTAGTCAAGTATTGTAGGAAAAGTGTGCCGTTCGGAAAACCAAGAAGTTTTCGCTAAAAATTGGGAAACTATGCCCCACTTATTTCTACTGAAACTCAGCCACTTCCGCATTTTTCCCCAATGCGATTTCTTTTCGCAAGGCTTCCATCAAGTCTTCCATGGCAATGGTAGCAAAGCCCGTTGAGTAGTCAGACATGGCGTAGGGAATCAGTAAACGGTCGGCATGGACAACAGCTCCACAGGTATATACCACGTTAGGTACGTACCCTTCCCGTTCTTCGCCTTCGGGCGTCAGAATCGGATACGGCAATCGGGCCAGTACTTTCTGGGGATTGTCCAGATCCAATAAAAAGACGCCGATACAGTATTTCCGCATGGCCCCCACGCCGTGACTCAGTACCAGCCAGCCCTCGGGCGTTTCAATAGGTGAACCGCAGTTCCCTAATTGTACGAACTCCCAGGGATACTTAGGAGCCAGCAGCAGCTGACTCGTTTCCCAGAAGTACAGATTGTCCGTTTCCATCAGATAGATGTTCTCTCCGTCCTGACGACCCAGCATCACGTACTTGCCATTGATCTTGCGAGGGAACAAGGCCATCCCTTTATTCTTAACTACATCACCGGCCATGGTTTTCACCCGGAAGTCCATAAAATCCCGGGTTTCGAGTAACTGCGGGAAAATGACCCGTCCATTGTAGGCGGTGTAGGTTGCGTAATATACTTTGCTGCCGTCGTCTTCCGTAAACTCCACAAAGCGGGCGTCCTCCATCCCGTTCATTTCGTTCGGAGAATAAGGGAACAGAATTCGCTCGCTAAGGGCTCGGTCATCGCTGTAATGCACTTCATAGTTGGCTTTCATTAACGCCAGTATCCCATCCCCCGCTACGCGGTGAGTAGGATAATTGGGATCTTCTTTTACAACCGGGTACACATCCGAATAAGAGACTTCCTCAGGCAGGCGACTGGCAATGCTACTGGCAAAGCCATCATCCAGCCCTAGTTCATGAATTTTCTTTTTGAATACATCCAGCGTCAGATGGGCTTCCGTGTAGGAATTAGGCGGCGTCACGTACCGCGAGTGGCCATCCAGCCAAATACCGCAGTTCTGGTCGACAAATCCGGAACGGAAAACAATGGACGAGATATGACCTTCGCCCGTGGCTCGTAAACTAATGATGAATCGACGGCAGCCTTCGGGTAGGTTGTTTTGATCGGGGTGCCAGACAATTGAAGGATTAAACAGGGCGGCGGCTTCCAGGGCGTACTCGTGCGTGAAATAAGCTCCAATGAGTAATTGATGCAACGGACTTAATTCCTGCGGCAAATTGAAATGGGAAAGAATTTCTTTGGCCCGACGATCCAGATAAGCTTCAACGGCCTGGTGTCGGTGGCGGAATTCCTGAAAGACCTGAGACAGCTCGTGTTCTACTTCTTCTTCAGTTAGCGTTAGTAAACGATTGACGATCAAAACCATACGTTCATTTCCTAAATGGAAAGGGCGGAATAGTACCCGGTGCGTATCGGGTTTTATGATCAGGGGATAACGTTCTACGTTTAACAAAGATTCGCTCATGTCATCAAGACAATTAAAGTGAATGTTCTCAACCCTGACCTTTTTCTGAGAAAAGCCAAAATTGAGAACAAGAAAAGTTCAAGAACTAACGGTGGAGTAGCGACTGCTATTTAGCTCTCACTGAATTTTTTTCGCTTTTTTTCTGGCTTGCCTGCTGTTGAACCTGAGCCGCTCGAATTTCGGCACGGGCCATCAGATAAGCCAGACAGGATTCAGCTCCCTGATTGTAGTTCACTGAATGCGGTTGTAAACCATCGTAACAGCCTCCTGAAGACTCGTCATACAACGCAAGTCCCGTATCGTTTTTACCCAAGTACCAGTCAAAAGCGGTATCGGCAGCCTCCCGCCAGATGTCTAGGCCCGAGTAGGCATACGCTGCCAGATAAGCTCCAATGGAAGCGGCGGCCTCCAAGGGTTGCTGATCATACACGGCAGGCTCACTACCCATGGGATAAAATCCTTCAGAACCAATGGCCCGGAAGTGTCCCTCGGGAGCCGTCTGTACGTCCCGAAGCCATTCCAGTGTATGTAAACCTACCAGTTGATGCTCGGGTACGTCTGAACAAAGCAGAGCTTGGGATAAACGGGCGTTATCGTACGTTAAAATAGGTTCGAACCAATACCAGTACGGACGAGCCGTTTGGCGTAACAAGGCACACAAACGATCACCTAATTCGCGGTGTAGCTCCTGCTTGTGACGATCACCCGGATAGCGGTGTAAAAACTCCGAAAGACCTAGCATAGTGAAGGCCCAGCTACGAGGCGAGGTCATCTCCAGTACTTTGTCAATCGAACGGTTGAATAAATCCTGAGCCCAGGCCCGCAGGTCGGGTCGACGCGTACGGGCAATCAGTCCGCCCAGTGCCCAGATGGCCCGACCATGACTGTCATCCGATCCGAAGCTTTCCAACCATTCCCGTCCGTAAGACATAAAGTTACGGAAGCGACCTACCTGCGGATCGAAAGCATGATTCAGGAAAGAAGCAAACACGTCAATCATCCAAGGAATGCGGGCATCTACGATTTCGCCGTCCGTATCCAGCCACGAAGCCAGTAGCAAAGCCCGGGCGTTATCGTCCGTACAATACCCTTCTTCGCGGTGCGGTAAGGTATAACGAGCGTGCTGAATGATTCCTGTAGAATCAGTCAATCGGTATAAGTGATCCAACTTCAGTGTTGGTAAGGCATCTGCATTCAGATTGAGTCGATTTGTCACACTATAGCCAAAAAGTCTGTGGTATGAACCAACGGTTTCATGCCATACCATCTGCCGACTATACTGATAGGCTTCATTGCGAAGTTTATTACGGTAGTCTGGCTCGTCAAACAAATGAATCAACGCTTCTGCGATGGCCTCTGATGATCCAAAGGGTACTAGTACACCCCGCCCATCAGCTAGTAATTCCTCCGCATGCCAGTACGGTGTCGATACTACGGCTTTTCCGCTTCCTACGGAATAGGCCAGCGTACCGGAAGTAATCTGAGCCGCATTTAAATACGGAGTCAGGTAGACATCGGCCATTTGCAGGTACTGAAGCAAATCTTCTTTTTCGACGAATCGATTATGGAATTGTACGTGTTCGGCTACGCCTAATTCTTCAGCCAAACGAACTAAGCTAGTACGATACGCTTCGCCGTGTTCACGAATCAGGTTAGGGTGCGTAGCTCCTAGTACAACATATCGCAAATCCGGATGTTTCTTCACTACCTCAGGCAATGCTGAAATAGCGGTTTCGATACCCTTATTGGGAGAAATCAATCCGAAGGTGAGTACTACTTTTTTGCCATCTAAGCCAAAAGCTCCCTTGGCTTCATCTGGATTGGTAAAGGCAACATCCGGAATGCCGTGCGGGATGACTACAATTTTTTCGGGCTCGATTTCATAGATATTTTCCAGGAATTGGCGTCCACGCTCCGACATCACCACTACGAAGGCAGAACGATCAGCGATCGCACGTAAAATTCGATCCTGATCTGGTGAAGGTTTTTCCAGAATGGTATGGAAGGTTGTAATCACGGGCATCTTCAGGCGATCGAGCAGATCAATCACATACTCACCCGAATTGCCACCGTAGATACCGTACTCGTGTTGCATGCAAACCACTTCAACTCCCGACTCATTCAAGTAACGAGCCGTTTGTACATACGCTGAACGACTGTTCTGATCAAAGGTATAGCGAACTTCTGAAGGGTAATCGTATTCTCCCGGACGATCTTCAACCGCTACTACGAACGTATCCAGATCCGCGTATCGCTCCTGAAAATGGGTACGCAAATCGTACGTAAACGTTGCGATGCCACATTGACGCGGTAGATAATCACCCAAGAAAGCAATACGACGTACAGGTAGAGTATCGATTAATTTCATAAAAAGCTCATTGGTGTTCATACGACTGATCATTTATACAGGTGAATCTTTTTTTCGGATTAAGTTCCGAAGCTTTTCCTCGGCCTCGTTCAACTGGACTCGCTAGTCCTACTCTGATAACTAAAACCTAGTACCAAAACAGATTTAAGGCGTTTGGCGGGTACTTCTGATTCCTAGTATGAGTATTGTGGCAAGATTTCCCCGATCCGCATTCCTCACTTCACCTTTGTTAAGTACAAACTGAGGTATTGTTTTTTTGCCAATCCTGCTACCAACCAAAATAAAATACAACTATGCAAACATCAACACCAGCACAAACGCAGTCGCATCAGCCCGGTATTGAAGCCGATATGTACCCTCAGCCCATCTTCATTCGAGACTCTTATAAAGGTGCAGATAAGTTACGGGGTAAAGTGGCTTTGATTACGGGCGGTGACAGCGGGATTGGCCGGTCGGTAGCCGTTCATTTTGCCCGTGAGGGGGCTGACGTAGCCATCGTATACCTGGAAGAAAACGAGGATGCGTACGACACTCGCAAGCTCGTTGAAGCCGAAGGCGTACAGTGCCTGCTTATTCAGGGTAACGTTCAACACCCTGAATTTTGTAAAGCAGCCGTTGAAAAGACCGTTCAGCACCTGGGTCAGCTTAATATTCTAGTTAACAACGCAGCGGAACAGCACCCGCACGAATCCTTTGAGGACCTCACCCAGGCGGAACTCGAAAACACATTCCGTACGAATATTTTTGCTTTTTTCCACTTTACCTGGGCGGCTCTTCCGCATTTAAAAGAAGGAGATAGCATTCTCAATACGACTTCCGTAACCGCTTTTCGGGGTAGCCCTTCCCTGATTGATTATGCATCAACGAAAGGAGCGATCACGGCGTTTACGCGTTCGCTATCCGAACAACTCGCCGAAAAAGGAATCCGGGTCAACGCCGTTGCTCCGGGTCCAATCTGGACCCCCTTGATTCCAGCTACGTTCCCAGCCGAAAAAGTGGAAGCTTTTGGGAAAGACGTACCGTTGAAGCGGGCCGGTCAACCCTGCGAAGTAGGTCCTTGTTACGTCTTTCTAGCGTCCGAAGATGCTAGTTACATAACGGGTCAAACCTTACATCCAAACGGTGGTACCGTCATTAACGCTTAAACCATACGTCAATAAAAAAAAGGTAGGGCGATTCAGGTTGCTCTGCCTTTTTTATTAATCGGGTAATTCGGCAGCAGTAAACCAGAAACCGGCTAGCTGTTGAATAAGATCCAATGTTTCGCGGAAGGAATTAGGCTTAACCATGTACGAATTTGATCCCAGTTGGTAGGCTTCCTGGATATCGGAAGGCGAACGTGAGGTAGTAAATACGATGACCGGAATGGACTTTAAAGAATCATCCGCTTTTATTTCGGATAAAACCTCCTTACCATTCTTGCGAGGCATATTTAGATCCAATAGAATCAGGTCCGGGCGAGGGCTAGATTCGGGGTTTGCATAATGGCCTTTTCGCTTGAGATAATCACAACATTCTTCCCCATCCGCCACAAATCGTAGTTTAACCGGATCATAATAATGGGCTAGGGCATCCTTAAATAAATCCTGGTCGTCGGAATCGTCTTCTGCCATCAGTAAAACGAAGTCCAGAGGTTTTTTCATGAAGAAAGAATAGTTGAATTCGCTAGCCGTGTTCTAGTAGGTGTACACAAAAGTAGTACTGCTGGGATTCTAACTCTACTCAGGATAAAACTGTTTAGGAAACGGTAAAAAAAGAAAATCCGGCCACCAGACCGGATTTTGCGTTACTATACTCGGATCTATGCCTACGCGTTATTTACTAATTAGTATTCGTAAGCGTATTGTCTCCGTACATTTCATGCGTAGGATACGGTTTCATGATGCCATTTTCACGCGTATCCAATTGCTCAATTTCGTCGAGTTCGTCGTCTCCGATGACAATATCCGAATCGGTTGAAAAATCTTCTTCGATAACGGGCTCCTCCTCGTCAGTAAGGTCTTCATCCTCATCATCGTAAACGGTCAGATCTTCTTCCTCATATTCCTCATTGTCTAAATCATCGACATTTTCGTCCAGTTCATCTTCGTCTGGATCAGGTGTCAAGGACGCTCGAACGTTTTCGTCGATAACCTCGTCAGGGTAAATCATAGCTATGGGTGTTTAGAAAGTTAAAATTTATTCAATACGCGTGAGCTGGTCCACGGCAATTTCGCCCTGGTCGGTCAGCAGTACTAGCGTATTACGGCCCTGCTGCTGACTCTGTCCCATGCCCAGCACAAAATAGGGAGCGGTGCTATAACGTTCGCCCGAATTCAGTGCTAATAAGGATTGCTCCGGATAAAATACGTAGGAAATTCCATTTTGAGTGCCCTGCCAGCCACCCGTGAGCGTCTTTTCGGGTTCGGTCGTCTCGGTTTCGTCCGTTGCTCCCAGGGGTTGTTCCTGGCGGGCGTAGGCCTGAGCAGCGGGAACTTCCGCGTAGGCTGGTGACTCGGCAGCCAGCGGTGCTAGATGCTCAATCAATTCCGCTAGGCGGGCCTTCATGGCGTGGTTATTCCAATCGCCAATCATAAGCATTCCGTTCTGCCACTGGCCCTGACCGCCTAATTCGGGCGAATTAAATTGTACTTGTTTACCGTGCGAGCGTACTAATCCATCCCAGATATGTTGTACGACTGGCAAACTGAAGCCAAATCGCTGAGCCGATTCTTCCAGTATCATTGGTGTTCGTTCTCCCATATGCCTTGTTTTTTCTCAGACCTTGAAAAATTTGTACCAATCGCGATCTAAAGAGGCTTTTGCTTTTTAAGTGATGAATTCTTGGACTTATGAACAAACGCTAATGTTTTCATAGTCAGCCATTCGTATGAAAGATTACTAGGATTTGACAGATACGGCACGTCGTTTACGCACAGCCCGGGGAATCCAGCTTTTAGGCGGCATTGGGTACGATCTACCCAAATCTACGCCGTATTTCCGCTGGTCGGTTAACCGCATTCGCCAGGGTTCGTGCAGAAAACGCGGGGGTACATGAGTTAATTCCGGCAACCAGATTCGGAGAAAATGTACAGCATCTGGCAGGCTGCGAGATTCCTTCACAGGATTCAGAAATTTCTTCTTCCCACTGACTTTCTGATAAGCGTCTAGCAGCATCGGATCAAAATCGAGGGACTGCCGGGCCAGCCACTGCCAGCCTATAGCTTCGCATTCGGGCAAGCGTTGTCGTAGTACTGACAGTAGCAATTCCCGTAATCGCGGAATAAGATAACCCGTTTCGAGCAGGCAACGCATGGCCGCATCCACTAGCGGCAAGCCCGTACATCCTTTTTTCCAGGCGTCAAAATGAGCATTCTCCTGCTCTTGCGGTGCAGGTAACGTAGGCTCATATAAACGAGCTTGCAGCCGATCATGCAACCATAGCTTTTGTTGAAATAGCTTCAGGGCATCTACGTGAAACCCTTCCCCCATCGCTTCGGAAGCCGCCTGATACACTTCCCGAACCGAAAGATTTCCCCAAGCCAGATAAGCCGACAGTCGACTGGCATTGTACCGACTCAGGTACGGATTGTCTTCCGCCTGGACGTACTGCACCGCTCGAATTTTAACAAAACTTATTAACCATTCCCGAGCCTGCGTAAAGCCGCCGCGTTGGAAATGAAAATCACGAATGTGAAAAGGATGTAAGTCATCCACCGCGGACAAATGTTCCGTAAAGCCAGCTCCGAGTGATACTGTTTTCAGTTGCGATAGGTCAAGCGTCGACATGGGTTTTCGCATCGCCTGTTGCCAGCGGCGTTTGCCGTCGGACTGATTGAGATTCGCTCCCGAAACCTTCGGGAAACGTACCCACTCCACCCCTTCACTTTGGCAATAAGCCTGAATGGCCTGGTTGCGTTGCTGCAGCACCGGCAGGCCGGTTTCTTGGTACGAGAAAATTGTTTCTACCCCATACCGGTAGTGCAGCCGTTGCAGTACGGCCAGGAAGTCATTCCGAATAATGTGCAGGGTATGATGCTGGCGTTGAAAGGCCGCCGTCAAATCCTGCAATGATTCCCGGATAAACCTTCCGTGACGTTTATCAAAATGCGGATCTTTTAGTAACAGAGGTTCGTAACAGAACACAAGCACTATGGGCTGCCCTGCTGCCAGAGCTGCCTGTAAGGGAAGATGATCTGAGCATCGTAGATCTCGTTGAAACCATAAAATATTCATACGGATACTGCCATTCTATGGACTGAAAACGAAAGAAGTATACCAACTTGAGCCTTCGAAAGAAAGGCTCATTCATATAGAATTTGACCGTCTGACCGTTTTAGCTTTGTTTTGTGAATAAATTTAGAACATATATCGGCCGATGCTTCGACGAATTCTCCCCCTTTTGTCCCTGATTTTCATTACGTTGCTTGGTACAGAAGCTTCCGCTCAGGTGCTCCACCTAAAGCCCCACTATGGTTTAAAAGCCGGGCTCACCTCAGGCTATACCATTCGTAGTCCGAAAGGCGATGTCGTTTCCCGTTTTAATTCAGGCCTGCACTTCGGTGGTTTTTACCGGCAGCGTTTCAATAAATTTGTGATTCAACCGGAAGTGGTGTTGACACAACGCGGTGGTGCTCTGAAAGCCAACAACGTTGTTACCCGTAATTCCTTTTACTACGCCACTGGAGCTGCCGTATTCGGCTACGTTGTGACGGAAGGATTGACGCTAGAGGCAGGTCCGGAATACGCCTACGCCCTGAATGGACCGGAAAGCACGCCCCGTGGACCTAATAACCGCAGTGATTACGGGTTTACGGCTGGCCTTCGGTATGACTTCATGGATGCCGCTGACAAGATTAGCCTGAACTTACGCTACAGCCGTGGTTTTAATAATGTGATTACAACCGAACCCGGAGTAAATTTCTACAATCAGGCCGTTCAGATTTCACTGATTTATAATTTTTACAAAGAGTAGTCGTTATTCAGAATAAATAATAAAGAATAAAAGAGACGCCCGTAGGATGCAACCTGCGAGCGTCTTTTTACATCTGAGCCTTGTAGGCTCCGCCCGCGTTCCAATCAATGGCACGCGTTTGGTACAGTTGTAGATTTTGGGAGAAGAAATACGGGGTTTCGTCCTCTAAAATCTGATAGTAACCATGAATACTCGTCGAAAAGCAATACATTTGTTTACAGTAACATTTGCCAAGGGCAATTCTTTATTCTGCATGACAAAACGATTAATCATAGCACTTTCGGCTCTTCTGCTTGTGGGCTTATCCACTGAACACGGAATGGCTCAGGGGCAAGTTAAAGCGATTCAGTTCTCCGGCGTAGTTGTGGGTGGAAAGCAATCCGAAGTGTTGCCTTCCGCTACGATTAATATTGCCAATACGGGCCGGGGTACGGTTACTTCCAACAACGGTTATTTTAACATTCCTGTTTTCCCGGGTGACAGTATCATCTTCAGTTATACGGGTTATCGCAAACAATACCTGGTCATTCCGAAAAACTATAATGAGC
The DNA here is from genome assembly GCF_002943425.1 of Siphonobacter curvatus. Classification (NCBI taxonomy): domain Bacteria; kingdom Pseudomonadati; phylum Bacteroidota; class Cytophagia; order Cytophagales; family Cytophagaceae; genus Siphonobacter; species Siphonobacter curvatus. Next base: position 1,720,540 of record NZ_PTRA01000001.1, on the reverse strand, counting down.
CTTCGTACTCAGCTAAGGTTCAGTTACGGGAAGATGCCATTACGCTGCGGGAGGTGAAAGTTTATCCTTTCCGCAACTTCGAAGAGTTCAAGAAAGAATTCCTGACTATGAATTTACCCGATCAGCAGGAACGCGAAGCACTGGCTCGGAACATGGACCCTGATTATTTGCGAAGAATGGCCGCTTCACAACCGGGCGGCGTAAACTCCGGTTTCCAAGCTTCACAAAACCAGATTACCAACTATAATGCCAATAAGGGTTTCGCCAATACCATACCTTTCTTTAACCCGCTGGCCTGGGCAAGCTGGATTAAATCGGTGAAGGATGGAGCTTTAAAAGACAACTCTTGGAAGGAAATTTACAAAGATGCTCCTACGCTGAATACGAACCGGGATTCATACATCCGGCAACAACGTCGAAACAACTAAGGACGTAAGAAGCTATATGTTAGGGAGGCTGGTCTCAATGACTAGCCTCCCTTTTTTTGGGCACCTGTTGGCCAATTTATTGTCCTTTTTTTAAATTAACCGTCTATACAACGCTTGTACTAATCCGCTATAATATAGGTTTATGACGCTCCAGGCCCCATTTCCCCTGTCAAAATAGCAGAAATCGTAGAAATAGGTCTACATAATTCTGCCAGTTTGGCTTAGCTTTTCTTCTGGAAAGGTGTTTTTCTAACTAAGGGAAAAACCCATAAAAGCCATGAAACCGCAAATCTCAGTACCGAAAGAAATTCTCGCTAACATAGACTTTGCAAATACGTTGAACGGTGGTCGGACTGAATCATTAGTCTGGGTGAACCGCGGCGAGGCGGGCTATGAAGTATTTGTAAAAATGCCAGGCGTTGATCCTGATGACTTACAGGTTGATATTGAAAACGGCCACTTATGGCTGTATACCTTACACCCTGTATTGAAAGTAAACGAAGAGGAAGAAGTAGAAAGCTTCTTACCTTATACGGTGGGCGATCTGTTGATTCCGAGTGACGTAGACGTCGAACATATTTCGGCTCGTTACCGCAACGGACGTTGGCGAGTATTCCTTCCTTTCAGCGAAAACGAAGGGTTACAGCGTCACATTGATCTCGATTGGGAATAAGTGATTGTTTGGTCTTTCTTTTGGCCTGAGATTGCTTAAAATAACGTTAACCTTAAGAATATCTGCCGACGCCCAAAGGGGCGTTCAGACTCATAAAAAAAGAGGCTTCTATTAATTAGAAGCCTCTTTTTTTATTCCTTCCGATCAGCCGATTCCTTTCGATCGGTCATTACGGTATCGGCAATAGGGACGGGTTCTTCATTTTTAACCTCCTGCTGCTCGCCGCCCTCATCGTGGGCCATTTCGTAGCTTTCCTTGAGGTTCTCGGCTTCGGCTACGGGGTCTTGTACCTGTCGGTCCATGTCCTCATCGCGAAGAGGATAGCTCACGCCCGGATCACCCTGACCAGGGTCGGTGCTGTATCCTTTTTCCGGGTCACGTTTTTCCAGAGCTTGGTAATGATGCTTGTGCTGATTATCTTCCTGCCACTCCAGATCATGCTGGGGCTCTTTGCGGGGATTTTCTTCCTGGTTCGTATTCATGACAATATCAATAGTTCGTTTCCCTAAGAAAACGAAAAGACTATTCCAGCTTCCCGCCCCTACGCATTCGGAAGTGAGGCTACTTCTTGTATTTTTGCAGAAAATAGGTTCGCTGGAATAATTTGTAACGGACAACTCAATAACGATTAACTACTTAGTATGGGAAGAGCTTTTGAATTCCGAAAAGCCCGTAAGTTCAAACGATGGGGCCAAATGGCCAAAACCTTTACCCGAATCGGTAAAGACATTACGCTGGCGGTAAAAAGTGGTGGTTCTGATCCCAACTCCAATTCACGCCTGCGGGCCATGATTCAAAACGCGAAAGCGGCGAACATGCCCAAAGACAACGTAGATCGGGCCATTAAACGAGCTACGGCGAAAGATCAGGAAGACTACAAAGAGGTAGTATACGAAGGCTACGGCCCTCACGGTATCGCCGTTTTGATTGAATGCACGACCGACAACACCAACCGGACGGTAGCCAACATCCGTAGCTACTTTAACAAGCTGGGTGGTAGTCTGGGTACTTCTGGTATGCTGGATTTCATCTTTGATCGCAAATCCGTATTCAAGATTGCCAATAAGCCAGGTCTGGACATTGAAGAGCTGGAACTCGAACTGATTGATTTCGGTGCGGAAGAAGTATTTTTGGATCCAGAAACGGATCAGGTCATCATTTACGGCGAATTCACCGCTTTTGGTGGCTTACAACATTTCTTGGAAGAGAACGGTTACGAAATTCAGGGAGCCGATTTCGAGCGTATCCCCAACGATACGAAAGAACTCTCCGAAGAAGAAGCCGCTGACATGGATAAACTGATCGAACGCATCGAGGAAGACGACGACGTTCAGAACGTGTATCATAACATGCGTTAATCGGTACTGATCGATACAAACAGAAAGGGCGGTAAACTAGAGTTTACCGCCCTTTCTGTTTTGTAATGCTGTCTTCTAGAAGAGTATTCACCCTAAACTTTTCAAACCTTCTCTCCTACCGATGCACCTACTTCACCGCCTGCTGGCTCTTATCGTCCGGCTCAAAATCCATCACGACGGAGTTCATGCAATAGCGTTTGTGCGTAGGAGCCGGACCGTCATCAAACAGGTGACCCAAATGACCTCCGCAACGTCCGCATAAAACTTCGATACGGTTCATGCCGTGCGAACGATCTTCCTTGTACTCGACGCTGTGCGGCCGCATCGTTTCGAAGAAGCTGGGCCATCCGCAACTGCTGGCAAATTTCGCATCTGACTTGAACAGGGCATTGCCGCACGCCGCACAGTAGTACGTACCGCGGCCCGTAAAGTTCCAGTACTTACCCCGGAAGGCCCATTCGGTGGCCGCTTCCCGAGCTACGGCATATACTTCGGGTTCGAGTACTTTTTTCCATTCGGCATCGGATACATTCAGTTTTGTAGTATCGGTGCGAGAGTAATAGGGATTCTTCGTTTTTACGTCCATTTTCTTGGGCTTCTTATCCTGTGATTGAGATTGGCAACTGCCCATAACAACCATGGTACAGACCATAAACAAACTCAGCAGCGTTGCTTTCATAGCCGGTTTTAGAAAAATGTTATGCCTTTAGTACTTAAACCCTAAACGTTGGGTCAACGTTCGGGACTGCGTAAGTTTTTTGATGCTCTAAAATATCCCTCCCCGTACTAAACCTAGCCCGAAGTTTTACGTTTATAGTTCCGTACCATTGGCCCCGTTTTAAGGAAACGGTCCACTCACTTCGTATCTTCATGTCTTCACGTAAGCATAAAATCGAGCGTAAAAATCTGGGAACTTCGCCCGGTACGCTTCAATACATAGGGCTACCCCTCGATAATCAAATCAAGATTACCCGGATTGATTTTACGCTGGAAGGGCATCAAAAGAAAATTATACAGAACTATTCCGAAGCAAGCCCTTCGACAACGGGGATCACCTGGTTGAATATCGACGGTATTCATAAACCCGAAGTCATTGCTGAAATCGGCCGCCTGTATCAGCTTCACCCGCTTATGCAGGAGGATATTCTGAATACGCTACAAAAGCCCAAGTTTGAGTTTTTCGGAGAAAACACCCTGTTCATCGTACTGAAGTGGCTGGAATATAATCCCCATACCCGTGAGGTAGAACCCGAACACGTAGCTCTGGTACTAGGGCCTAGCTGGGTACTTTCGTTTCAGGAAGAACGGAGCCGGGATATTTTTGAAGTGATCCGAAAACGTATTGAAGCCGGTGCCGGCAAAACGCGGCAAAATGGGGCGGACTATCTGCTGTATGCCCTGGCGGATGTAGTGGTAGATCAGTATTTCCGGGTGCTGGATTGCGTAGAAGAAAACCTGGATCGGCTCGAAGAAGCCCTGTTTAAAAATGCCGAGCAGAAGCACCTTGAAGAGATTTATACCGTTAAACGCGAACTGGGCGTGATGCGGAAAGTGGTTACGCCACTTCGGGAAATTACCCTGAGCCTTTCGCGGGAAGCTCCCCTGAACGGGCAGTCGCTGATTTCAGCCAATACGGAAATTTATCTGCGGGATTTGTACGATCACATCAATCAGGTGAACGAAACCGTAGAACTCTACCGCGACCAGATGACCAGTCTGATGGACCTCTACAATTCGACCATCAGTAATCGGCTGAACAATGTAATGAAAGTACTGACCATCATCTCGGTCATCTTCATGCCATTGACCTTCGTAGCGGGTATCTATGGGATGAATTTTGAGTATATGCCGGAATTACACTGGCGGTATGGCTATCCTTTCGCGATGGGTCTGATGGCGGTGATGGTCGTGATCATGCTACTCTGGTTCCGGCGAAAACACTGGCTGTAGTAACGTTTTTGTTGGTTCCTTCGTTGCTTTGTTTATACATTACGAACCCGTAGTAACGCCGGACTTTCATTATCGTATCGTTTTTATTCGCAGTACATGACCATTTCTGCTCGCTATTTACTTACCGACAGCCGTCAGATTAGCAGTCCCGCTGATTCCGTATTTTTCGCCATCCGCGGACCGCACCACGATGGACATACCTTTATTCCTGAGTTATACCGAAAAGGCGTTCGGGAATTCGTTATTGAAGAGGCCCCATTTCAGACGCAGGCTTTTCCGAAGGCTCAGTTTCATGTGGTGCCCAATGCCATTCATGCTTTACAGGAAATAGCCGCCGAGCATCGTCGGGCTTTTTCTATTCCCGTTATTGGCATTACGGGTTCCAACGGAAAAACCATCGTGAAAGAATGGCTGGCTCAGCTGCTCAGTCCGGACTTTGTCATTTGCCGAAGTCCCAAGAGTTATAATTCCCAGTTGGGCGTACCCCTGTCCGTGTGGTCGCTCGATGCCCATCATACGTTAGGCATTTTTGAAGCGGGTATTTCACAGCCCGGCGAAATGGCTCGTCTGGAAACAGTAATCCAGCCAACTATTGGCATTTTTACTAATATCGGTACAGCCCACGACGAAGCGTTTCAGGATCGCCGACAGAAAATCCGGGAAAAGCTGGAGCTATTCCGTCACGTCAAAACTTTCGTGTACTGCCTCGACTTTACGGAAATCACGGCGGAATTGCCCGACTTTCTGCCCGCGGATTGCCAGATTCTCGGCTGGTCGAAAACCGAAGCCTGGCATCCTTTCACCACGCAGAGTAACATCAGTCAGGCCTGGTGGGAAAACCTCAACCACTGCATTGCCCTCTTACGGCATTTTAGAATTTCAGAGGATGAAATTCAGCGACGCATTTACGCCCTGCGTCCCGTATCGATGCGACTGGAGTTGAAAGAAGGCATCAATGACTGTTACCTGATTGATGACAGTTACAATAATGATCTGGCTGGTCTGAAAATGGCCTTGGATTTTCTGTCGAATCAGCACGAACGTCCGCACAAAGTGGTCATACTTTCCGATCTGCTGCAAAGCGGGGTAAACGAGAGCGAGTTGTATACGCAGATTGCCCAACTCCTGAAAGACAAAGGCGTGAATCAGTTGATCGGCATCGGCGAAGCCCTGCAACGCAACCAGATGGCCTTTGCCTTACCCGCGAAGTTTTTTGAAAGTACCGAAGCCTTTCTGGCAAAATACCGTACCTCTGATTTTAGTGACAGTGTCGTGCTGGTCAAAGGGGCCCGTACCTTCCACTTTGAAGATATCATTCGGAAACTTTCGCTGCGAACGCACGGAACCATTCTGGAAGTAAACCTGGATGCTTTATCCCATAACCTAAATTATTTCCGGGAAAAAATTGGCCGTCAGACCAAAATCATGGTCATGGTGAAGGCCTTTGCCTACGGAAGCGGTATCGAGGAAGTAGCGAATCTCTTACAATTCCACCGCGTCGATTACCTTGCCGTAGCGTATCCGGACGAAGGCGTTCGTTTGCGTAAAGCCGGTATTCAGCTGCCCATTCTGATTTTGAATACCTCGCCGGAGAATTTTCAGCAGGTACTCGATTACCAGCTGGAACCGGAAATTTACAGTCCCCGCCATTGGCAGGAATTTGTTGATTTTCTCGGCGACCGTCAGCTTTCCACTTCCGTTCACATCAAAGTGGATACGGGGATGCACCGACTGGGTTTTGAAGAAAAACACCTGGACTGGCTAACCGATCAAATCAGTCAGCATCCGGAAATTCGTATTGCTTCTATTTTTAGCCACCTGGCGGCCGCCGACGAAGCCGAGCACGATGCTTTCACGCATCAGCAAATTGCCCGGTATACGTTTATGGCCGACCGCATTACGGCCGTTCTCCCCTACCAGCCCATTCGACACCTGGCGAATTCGCCGGGACTGGCCCGTTTTCCCGAAGCCCGCTTCGACATGATTCGGCTCGGTAAAGGGTTATACGGTACGGCGGTCTTACCGGAGGATCAGGAAAACCTGAAAACGGTTGGTACGCTTAAAACGGTGATTTCACAGATCAAGGAAGTCCCCAAAACCGAAACGGTCGGCTATGGTCGCCGGGGCGTACTCTCCCGGGATTCCCGGATTGCCACCATTGCTATTGGTTACGCCGACGGCTTCGACCGTAAATTCAGTCGAGGTACCGGGAAGGTACTGATCCATGGCCAGTTATGCCCCATCGTTGGAAATATCTGCATGGACATGAGTATGGTAGATGTGACAGATGTGGACTGCTCGGAAGGGGACGAAGTGATCATTTTTGGGGATTATCCCTCCATTCGCGATCTGGCTTCCTGGAGTGGTACCATTCCCTACGAAATTCTAACAAACGTAGGAGAACGAGTAAGCCGGGTTTTTTATCGGGAAGGTAATTAAAAGCGAAGGCCCTCGGCAGCATTGCCGAGGGCCTTCGCTTGAACTTCATTAAGGTTTTCGGTTCTTCACCGTATCAGCGTTCTTCTTTTGGTCTTCTACCTGCTGGTTTACCTGTTGTACATCACTATATAATTGTACACTGTCGGCCTTGAGTTGAATCAACTCCTTTTCATTGTCTTCAAGCCGTTTCAGCAACTTGATCTTTTCGGAACGATTATCCTTCAGGTTGCGAATATTACGCTCCGATTTCCGTACCACCTCCCGCTGTTTGTCGTTGGCTTCTTTGAGCCCCTTATCCGCCTCGGCTACCTGCGACTGGTAATCAATGTCTTTGTGGAAATCCCGCAGAATATCTTCTACCTCGCGTCCGTAATTGTTGGTACTCGAAGCGTATTCATAATTCCCCAAATCAACGGACATGAAGATAGACGTACTGCCCCGCCGGGTATCCAGCTGACTAACAATCAGTACATTTTTATCGTAGAAGGGCACTTTGGCGTATTCCACTTTATATACTCCTCCCCGATCACTCAGTACCCGTCCGTATTGACTGAGTTTCTTCTTCCAGGCTTCTTCAATAATTTTCTCAGCAACCGACGATGTCGTCACATAACCCGTCCGCTTTACTTTGGCAATTTCCTGTTCAACGGGTTTCACCGAAACCTGAGCGGAGACTACTGATCCCAGTAGTAACAAGCCCAATACAGGTAACATTTTCATGGTCTTACGAATCATTTTTTATAAAACTAAGATGGAATAGAACAAAGGACAGAGCCTGCGTTAGCTGGGTTATCGTCCCATCGAATGTATGCTAAAAAACAATCGGTACGAAAAAATTAAATAAAAATACTTAGTGTGTGGCGTGTACTTTTTCGGTGATCAGGATAAGCTTATTTTGCCGCTGATCACTGGTAGCAAATAAGTACTGGTTCCCCCCCTCACTTAGATTAAGCTTTTTACGAAGATCCGCGACACTCATGGGAAAGTTACGTACCGTCAGGTTCGCTTTTCCTTCGGGCACCCATCGCCGAATCTCTTTTTTATCGGCCTTCGTTACCGCTGTTATTCGAAACGTTCGACCGGGAAAATCGGGTACGAGTGCCTCCGAAGTATACAGGTGACTACTCGGAGCCAACTTATACAAGCCTCCCTGGGCTATTCGTTTAAACGCTCCGGCTTTCAACAGGGCCGCATTGGGTTCGTAGAGGTACGTCAGGGGTTGAGAAAAAGGAGCGGTATGGGACTGCTCTTCCGACCGTCGGAAGGAGAAACGCTGCTCCTGCCCATTTCGTAGCAGGTTTACCGCTGTAATTTCAGGTTCCTGCGGTGCGTTTCGCAAGTGCAGTAGCAATTCTTTCACTTCATCATCCACGGCTACCACGTAGACGTGAGCTACGCAATCCAGTTGTTTCACTGCCAGATCAATGTCCAGCATGGGTGAAACTTTCACCAGGACATCCGCTGCTTTTCCTAACAATAAATCTTTATGTTCCAGTACATTCGGTTCACAATCGGCTAACTGGACTACCTTCTGGCTACTGCGGTCCCGCCGAGCCGGATCCAGATAAAGCCAGTCGAAAGTTTCGGTACTTTGTTCGAGCCAGTTCATTCCGTTTCCTTTTACCCACGTAATGCCCTCATTCCTACCTAACTGAGTAAAATTGTATTCCGTCAATTCGGCCAATTCCGTTTGTTGTTCGCAGTACGTAGCCCGCTTGAATTGGGCACTAGCCGCCCAGAAATCGACACCCATCCCCCCCGTTAAATCGGCGTACCGATCGCCCTGCATGAGATTTGCCTTCCAGTAAGCGGTTCGTTCGGAAGAAGATTGCTCCAATGAAAGTATACTCGGAAAAAGAACGCCCGGTTGAGCGGCCCAATGGGGCAATTTTGTCCGGGCTTTCTGGCCGCATTGAATCTGCTGGGCTATTTCCCGAATGGGCAGATCTGGGTACCGGGAAGCCCCGAGCAGTAATTTCTGCCAGTCGTCATGCTGGTGTTGCTGAATAAACGCCTGAACTTCGGGTCGGGTAAGAGTGGTAATCAGTGACATAAGATAAAAAGCAGACGTAAATCAGCGACCAATCGGGGCTTTTACATCCAATATTCAACGAAATAACATTATTTTGGGAAAAACGCAGCCTCTAGTATTTCTTAAACCTCTATTCATGCAAACCAAAAGTTTACCAAACGGCCCAAACGTTACGAAGCGTCGATTGTGGGAAGTGATTTTTGCCTCTTCGGCCGGTACAGTCATCGAATGGTACGATTTCTACATTTTTGGCAGTCTAGCCGCCATTATTTCCACTAAATTTTTCCCACCGGATAACCCTACCGCCGCTTTCTTGAGTACCCTGGCAACACACGGAGCTGGTTTTGTGGCCCGCCCCTTTGGAGCGGTCGTATTTGGTCGATTAGGTGATATGATTGGCCGCAAGTACACGTTTCTAGTGACGCTGGTGCTCATGGGCGGCAGTACGTTCGCCATTGCTTTTATTCCCCAATATGCTTCCATTGGCTTGATGGCTCCGGTTTTATTACTGGTTTTACGCGTTTTACAGGGATTGGCCTTAGGCGGTGAATACGGTGGAGCGGCGACCTATGTCGCCGAACACTCGCCCGATAACCAACGGGGACGATATACCAGTTTCATTCAAACGACGGCTTCCATTGGCTTCTTCGTATCCATTCTGGTGATTTTGGGTTGTCAGTATACCCTCGGTAAATCAGCCTTCAATGACTGGGGCTGGCGATTGCCTTTTGCTTTATCGGGAGCTTTGGTAGTACTCTCCTACTTCATCCGGCGAAACATGGATGAGTCGCCCGCGTTTGCTAAACTCAAAAAGGAAGGAAATCTATCCAAAACACCCCTCCGCGATAGTTTCAAGAGCCGCGATAACGTCAAACTGATGCTGATTGCGATGTTCGGAGCCATCATTGGGCAGGGAGCCATCTGGCATACGAGTCAGTTTTACGCTCAGATCTTTATTACTAAAATTCTGAATGTTGAGTACGGATCGGCTCAAACCGTCATGGCCATTGCCGTTACCTGTGCTACGCCCTTTTTCGTCATCTTTGGTGCCCTATCCGATAAAATTGGCCGAAAGAAAGTGATGATGGCCGGACTGTTGGGGGCTAGTCTGTTTTTGTATCCCCTCTACCAAGGTATGGATCGACTGGTAAATGGAGGGACGATTCTTCAGACCGTAATTAAGGATACTTCGAAAGTAACCACCTTTGAAGATGGCAAAGTGATTACTCAGACTACTGTAAAACTACCTAATCAACAAGTAGATGAACGAACGGAAGTCCGTCTGCCCACGCAAACCCTCTGGTTGTTAGGCTTGTTGGTTTTCATTCAGGTACTATTCGCCACCATGGCTTACGGACCGATTGCCGCATTTCTGGTAGAGTTATTTCCAACTAAAATCCGATACACGTCGCTTTCCATTCCGTATAACGTTGCAAACGGTATTTTTGGTGGCTGTTCTCCTTTTGTTGCGACCTGGTTGGGTAGTTTAACTGGCTCAAAATTTGCCGGTGTTTATTACCCTATTTTCCTGACCGCTATGACCTTTATTGTCGGAATGATTTACATTAAAGAGACCGCTGGAAAACGGCTGGAGGATTAAAAATAAAACGTCCCTGCTTGGATCATACCATCAGCAGGGACGTTTCTTTTACTCTTGTACAGGCATAATTAAATCAAACCGAGTACCGTTTTCGTTGCGTACATTCAGAATTGCTCCAATCTGTTCGCTTAATAACAAAATCAACCGCTTACCAAACGATCCGGTAGGTTTTTTCCAAGCATTCATATCGATACCCGGACCATTATCTTTAATCTCTAAATGCAATTGATCGGTTTCGTTGAGAATGATACTCAAACTAGGTTTTGAAATCTGATCAAAGGCATGTTTAAAGGCATTGGTAATAATTTCATTCATAATTAAACCCAGAGGTACCGCTACTTCTACATCCAGCTCCACAGATACGATATCAACTTCCAGATCAAAATTTTCTTCCTTAAATCCGTACGCGTAAAATAGGCCCTGGACCAGGTCATGAATGTACTCTTTCATATTGACCTTCGTTACGTTATCACTTTCGTACAAACGCTGGTGAATCAACGACATCGCCTCTACCCGCTGCTGCCCTTCCCGAACGGCTCGTACGGCCCCTTCATCCTCCAGCCGGGTTGATTGCAACCGCAACAAACTGGAAACAATAGCAAGATTATTCTTTACCCGATGGTGCAGTTCCTTCATCAGGTTTTTGAGTTGTTCCGATTGTTCACTAACGATCGTATTTCGCTCCGATAAAGCACGGTTTGTCTTCTCTAATTGCTGATTACCCTTGCGAATGATTCGATACTGTACGACTGCTACGATCAGCAACAAAATCAAAATACTCATTCCTCCCAATAACCACCAGAACTGCCGGGACTTTAATTCATTTTCTTCATCTAATCTCTTAATCTCTAGTTCTTTTTCTTCGGTACGAAAGCGGGTTTCGGCGTCTACCAGTTCTTGTCTTTTATCGAAATTAGTTACACTATCCCGGGCGATTACCCATTCCTTATGAAAATTCAATGCTTGCTTGTACTCATTCCGTTGCTCAGCAATACGCGTTAATATATCGTATATTTCGACGTAAAAACGATATTTTTCCGGTTTATCTTTCGACCAGACTAAAGCTTTCTGAGCGTACCTTTCAGCTTCGTCGATTCGGTTTAGTTTAATTAGTGTATTGGGATAATTCAGGTAAACGTATCCTCTTAGGTAATCCATTTTTAATTTATCCGCGAGCCGTAGACATTCCTGATACGTTTTTTCGGACTCTTCGTACTGACCCGCATTTTTGTAGATAATGGCTCTATTGAGTAGAATCGTACTTTTTTTGATTTCATCTTCACAATATTCTAAAGCTTTCTGGTTATACTGAAGGGCTTTAGAAAAGTTTTTTCGCATATCCTCTACTGTGGCCAATTCCATATTAAACTGGCCAATCATTTCTTTATCTTTAATCTGTTCAGCCAGTTTTAATCCTTTATTAAAATAATTTTCAGCCGTTACGTATTCCTTTAATGAAACATAAGCAAATCCAATGTAATCCAGCATGATCGTTTGCTTTTTTACATGTTTGATACGATTGGAAATGTCTAGTGCTTTCTGGTAATATAAAATGGCATTAGCTGGATTACTTTTATCCATCTCAAGCATACCGAAGGAAAAATAAGCCCTTGACAAGAGAACAGAATCCTTCGTTTTTTCGGCGATACTGACTAAGGCTTCGATAGCCATTTTTGCATCAGCAAATTGCGTATGGTTCCGCATTTGACTTTCATACTCAGATAGTGAATCAAACTGAGCTTTGGCCGACAAATGTTCGATTGTTTTTAAATATTCTTGGTAAGGTTGGACAACCGATGATTGGGCCCATCCGACAAGCGATATACCTCCAAGACAAAGAATAAGTATTACTCTCAAAAAAGACATTTTTGGCGGGAGATAGAGGTAGAATAATTTTGATTACTGAATCTGAAAAATTCGCATAAATTCATCTTTATATTGTCTTCCCAGCGGAATAGCGAATGTCTCCACTGTCACTTCCCGCTCATTAAAACTCTTGATCTTACGAATATTCAGAGCATAAGATCGGTGCACGCGTATAAGCTTGTCAATCGCCAATCGGTGTAGGGTCATACTTAACGTTAGTCGGATGGAGTATTTTCGCTCATTGGTTACTATGGTAGTATGCGTATTATCGGCTTCTAGGTACAAGATATCTGCCGCATCAATTCGCACAAACTGGTAGTTGTGCTTGATAAAAATAGACTGTTCTATCTTTAAAATAACTTCGCGGGATAATGTGTCCTTGTCCGTTGTTTTAGCGGCGTCTTTGTACGGATTATTTCCTTCCCGAATGGGAAAGTTTTGAATCGCCAATTCAATAGCAATATTTAGATTTGCCGTATTAACCGGCTTGAAAAGGTATGCGGCCGGATAGGTAAGTTTGGCCCGATCACGCGTTTCTTTATCGGCTAAAGCAGTAATATAAATGACGGGAGCTAGGCGAAAGGTCAAAAGATGATTGATGGTTTCGATACCGTCCCATTCTCCTTTAATATTAATATCACAGAGTATTAAATCAATCTGATTTTTCTGATAGATTTCTAGAGCTCGCCGACCGTTATTGGCCATCCCAATTACTTCATATCCTTCGGCTTCCAGCGTATCACACAAATCCATCGCCAATACTGCTTCATCTTCAATAATCAATACGCGGATTTGGTTTTCAGACATACTAGCTAATGTTTGCTAAACAAATAATAAAATCGAAATAAAAACAAGTATTTACTACTATATTCATTTATTAATACGTAACGAACTACTAATCTATTCGAATAAATTATATTTTTCTTAGTTATCCATACTTTTCCTAGAGGTGTAAAACTAATAAACGGGACCGAATGGGCCCCGTTACATGCTCATAATGTTACAAAAAATAATCATTTATAGGCGGGTAAAAAAGCGTCGGCACCTTAAACAAAGGAACCATTTGAAGGGGATGAAAAAAAATACAGTGCGAACCAGTGCAGGACGACGGCGGCGTTCTATGTCAGTGGCCTTGCAGTACGGACAACGGGTAGCAGTCATAGGCAAGCAATTAAACTGTAAATCAAGCAATAAGGGGAGATACTGTTACTTAGGCATTTTTGCCGGAAGTCTGTACGTAACGATTAGCTTGGGTTGAAGGCATAATCTTACTTACTATGCAATACTCTAGTTGAAAGGGCTCAGCTTCTTACTCGTTTGCCCTCTTATAAGAAACCTCCCCCTTTCACTTAGAGTATCATGCATGGGTTAATTCAAACCGGAATTAAGGATCTTTTCAAAACATACTCAACTGAGCTCTGTATCATTTAGAATGCTTTGTCGAAATACCTTTGGCGGAATTCGGTTAGAAAGTGATACAAGTATACAGGCTTAGTAATTGTGAATTAGTAAAATGTAGGTAAACATCCCAGTGGTGGCAGTTAAGAGCTTATTTTGGATAGTGAATGAAAAACTACCTTTTCAAAAAGACGCTATTATTAAATTAATCCAAATTAATTTTTTGTTTTCACGGGTAATTTCCTATCAATTATGCTTCAAAAGTTACTATTCACCGAAGAAATGAGTAACAATTTTTCAACTCTTCTTAAATCATTCCTATTTTTTCTTCGCCATTAAAAGCTTCTGACTGCAGTTGTATCCGCGTATACTCCCTCAGTTAACTACTTCAGAACAAAAAAATACAGGTTCGTTGAGGGGTTTTATATCAAGAAATGGTCTTTTTTAGACCAGTACTTACAAAACCGATGGTATGAATCACGTCTCTAGACTTATCACCACCGCCCTGCTGCTTACGGGTACGTATGCTTCAGGCCAGAAATTGATTGAATTAAAGTCCAAGGAAAAGGCTAACAAAATAGATGTAGTCGTGGACGGCAAACCTTTTACCAGTTATTTCTACCCCGGCGAAGCGGTACTAAAAAAAGCGGTATTGTATCCTATATACTCGCCCCAGGGCAATCTCATTACCCGAGGCTGGCCGCTTGATCCACGTCCCGGCGAACGGGTTGATCACCCCCACCACGTCGGCCTCTGGTTCAACTACGAGGACGTCAACGGCTATGATTACTGGAACAATTCCAACACGCCGCCCAATCCTAATGCCAAATATGGTACCATCCGACATACGGGCATTAAATCTAAAAAAGATGGCAAACGGGCCGAGTTGACCGTAACCGCCGATTGGGTAGAAGATAACGGCAAAGGCAAAAAGGTACTGCAGGAAACCACCACGTACTTCTTTACGGCTTCTGACAAACAACGCATCATCGACCGCATTACGGTACTAAAAGCCGTGGAAGATGCCCACTTCAAAGATGTTAAAGATGGTATGTTTGCCATCCGGGTAGCCCGGCAGTTGGAACTTCCCTCCACAAAAGCCGAGAAGTATACAGATGCCAACGGTGTCGTAACCGCTGTTCCCAAACTTGATAATATCGGAGTAACCGGCAATTATCGTTCGAGCGAGGGCGTAGAAGGAGCCAAAGTCTGGAGTACCCGGGGTCGCTGGATGAACCTGACGGGCAAGATTGGTAAAGAAGACGTTTCCATTGTCCTAATCGATCACCCAAAAAACGTAAATTATCCAACGTACTGGCACGCCCGCGATTACGGCCTGTTTGCTCTAAACCCACTCGGTGAAAAGGTATTTACGGAAGGAAAGAAAGAGCTGAATTATCAGCTTAAAAAAGGACAATCTGTCGTATTTCGCTATCGTGTGGTGATTACTTCGGGCAAACCGACGGACACCGACCTAAATAAGCTGGCGGATGCCTTTGCAAAATAAACTCTTGCAAGCCCTCCCCCTACTGAAAAAACCGTAAGGCTTCTGCTTTACGGTTTTTGCTTTTTTTAGATTTTTGCTTTCACGAAATTTTTAGTGACCCGATCCATGAAACAAGTCCTTATTTTAGTGGGCATCAGCGGAAGCGGGAAATCGACCTGGGCCAAAGAATTTTGTCAGAATGAACCGAACTGGTTACGGATCAGTCGGGATGAACTTCGCCGTAGTTTGATCCCCGTATCACTGGGAGCCTACTGGCACTGGCCCAAAGAAGATCAGGACCGGATTGAGCGGCTGGTCGAACGAATGCATACGCGATTACTGCTCGATGCCCTACGCGATGGCTGGCACGTCATTATGGACAATACGCACCTAAAAAAGGCTTATTTCGACGCGTACAAAACGCAGTTGTTGCGTAACGTTCCGTCCTTTGAAATGCAATACAAACTGTTTGATCCACCCCTGGAAGTTTGTCAAGAACGAGATCACCTGCGACCCGACTCCGTGGGAGCCAATGCCATTGCTCATCAGTATGCCTTCTTGCAGGAATTAAAAACTACTTTTGATTTTAAAACTTTTACCTGGCCTGCTGCCAGCACTAACCTAGTGATTTGAAATGCCAAACCGACACCTTACCCCCCATAAACGCATTGCCCTGGTGGCTCACGACCATAAAAAGGCTGAAATCTTAGACTGGGCGATTAAAAACCGTGATTTTTTAAGTCAACACCAGCTTTTTGCAACGGGTACTACGGGCCGGCTTTTGGAAGAGACCTTGAAGGTCCCGATTGTCAAACTGCTTTCGGGTCCGCTGGGAGGTGATCAGCAGATTGGAGCCATGATTGCTGAGGAAAAAATTGATGCAATCATTTTCTTCTGGGATCCCATGGAATCGCAGCCGCACGACCCGGATGTGAAAGCTCTTTTACGATTGGCCGTCGTATGGAACATTCCCATGGCCTGTAACCGGGCTACCGCCGATTTTCTGCTAACTTCTCCCTTCATGCATCAGGAGTACGAATCGCAGTTGACCGACTACAGTACGTATTTGAAACGGCAGGTTCGGGAAAACTTGACCTAACTACTGATTTTGGAATGCCTTAGTCATTCTGAATAAACAACTACAAAAAAGCCCCATCCGGACGGATGAGGCTTTTTTGTAGTACTAGCATGAATTAAGCCAATACTTCAGTTTTCGCTACACTTTTCTGACGGAAGTACATCATCACTGCCATCAGGAATCCCGTAAAGGCCAGCATCGCTCCTACCCACTGGGGCGAAGTATAACCCAGACCCGCAGCGATGGGTAGTCCACCCAGATAGGCACCCAGAGCATTACCAATATTAAAGCCTGCCTGACTAACCGAAGAAGCCAGCATTTCGGAACCGTTGGAGGCCCGAATCATTAGAATTTGAATGGGTGCTCCGAGCGTAAACGAAATAGCTCCCGTAATGAAGGTCATGACTAATAATGGAATTTTGAATGGAGCTACGAAGGATACCACGATTAAACAAACCACCATCAAGGATAAGAATAAAGCCGTGGCCTTAATTGGTGAAATGGAATCGGCAGCCATCCCGGAGATGAGATTTCCTACGGCCATTCCAACGCCCGCCAGTACTAAAATCCAGGTAATCTGATCGCTTCTGAAACCGCCTACTTCCGTCAGTAAGGGAGCGATATAGCTAAACCAGGCAAACAGTCCGCCCGTACCAATTGCCGTAATACCCAGAATCAGCCAGGGTTCAACCCGGGTAAACAGTTTCAGATCTTTCAGGATACTGGACTCACTGACGGGTGGCATAGCCGGTAGTAACTGTTGAATACTCAGGACCGTAATCAATCCAACAACCGCAATAATCAGGAAGGTAATCCGCCAGCTCATGGTATGGCCAATGTACGTACCCAGCGGCACGCCAATGATGTTGGCAATGGTCAGGCCAGCAAACATCATGGAGATAGCTTGAGCTTCTTTACCGGGTGTAGCCAGCCGACTTGCGACTACAGCACCTACGCCAAAAAAGGCTCCGTGCGGCAAACCCGAAAGCAAACGGGTCAGCATCATGATTTCGTAGTTCGGAGCAAAGGCTGACAAGGCATTACAGAAGGTAAACATAGCCATCAAGCCCAGTAGGATCTTTTTGGGTGGATAGTTGCCCGCAATACCTACCAGCAAAGGAGCTCCCAATACGACACCCAGGGCATACGCCGAAATCAGGTGTCCAGCTACGGGAATGGAAATGTTAAGCGTACGGGAAATATCCGGTAAAATTCCCATCATGACGAACTCGGTCATTCCAATCCCAAAGCCGCCTACGGTGAGTGAAAACAAACTTTTTTTCATAAAATTTTCAAAAGGGAATACGAGCCAACGTATACAATGAGGGACTATTAGCGTAGTCGTTTGTCGACCGCATAGGCATTATGCGTATCCACAAAAACCAACAAAATACAGCAATACGCCGCGTGAATGAGCTGGCTGGGAATGGCCCCCCAGTCTTCAATCATCGACGAGCCAAAAATCAATAAAATCATCACTACCGCACCTGCCACTAAAGCCTGACGTGTCATCCAGCCGATCAACAGCAACACTCCTACCAGCAACTCAGCCACTGGTAATGCGTAACTAAAGGGCAGCACCAGTACTTCGGGTAACATGGAATCTTTAAATTTCCCCAGCATCCAGGCACTGAAACCGTTTAATTTAGGTATTCGTACCAATCCATGGCCTAGCATACTCATGGCCAGGGCCAGACGAGCCAGTACAAAAGCAAGGGTCTGATTCATAGATAGAAACAGTCAGTAGTATAGATTGATAATTACGATACAAAGTTCAGTAAATGATTCCAGTTAAATTAAAAAAGTACAAAAAACGTTTCCAATTCTATAAATATTCTAATTATTTGGTTCGTCAATCCAATTGACTTCCGTTGAAATTAAAATAAGCCGGGTGTACGAACACATTCATTCGTTTTTTCAGACACTTCCGGCTCATTCACTTTTTCTGTCATGTCATTTTCTCGCGTACAGGATAGCCATCATCCTCAATTCTTACAAATCTGGAAGTTATTGGAAACGGCCTTCCATCCGGGCGAACGTCGCTCGCTGGCGTCCCTGAAACAAGTCGTTCAAGAAGAGCAAATGCACTTGCTCGTTTGGGGAGAATCGGTACAGGCAGTAGCCGTATTGTGGAAATTCGGGGAATTTGATTTTCTCGAATACCTAGCGGTCGATCCTAGCCTGCGAGGTCAGGGTTTGGGTACTACGCTAATGCAGGCCTTACTGGCGTCCCTAGAAAAACCTTTCCTACTGGAAGTACAACCGGGTACGGACGCTCCAAATCAGGCCCGAATCCGTTTTTACCAGCGGCTGGGCCTGCACCTCAATACGCACACGTATTTTCAGCCTCCTTATCAGCGAGGCGGGGAAACCTTCCCCCTACAGATCATGTCAGCCCCTCAGCTACTCAATGGGGCTGATTTTCTGGCGTATACCTTGCTTATTAAAAATAAAGTTTACGAGCAATGGTATGAAGCTTAGTAGGCCGAAAACAAAAATTGCCAGCGAAGGCTGGCAACTCTTTAGAAGCACGAATTTCCTTATCTTACTTCTTCCCTAACAAGCGGTAGGTCAGGCCTGCAGCGAGTCCACCGGCCAGATACCAGCCCATGGTCATCAGTTGCGTGGCCGTCGTACGGTTGCTGGGTTTTTCGCCCAATCCCAGCGGACCAGGCAAGAAGACGGCTCCTAACCCAGCGGCTAAACCTAAAATGGCTCCGTTCCGAACGCCATTTTTGGGCGAATCCAGACTGACGAGTCCGTAATAGGTAGCATTGGAAGCAATGTCGCCCGCCAAGGATGCTTTGTGAAGCGTTTCCTCGGAAGGTGAAATCCCCGAAGGCAAAATTTTAGACAAAGCCCGTTTGCCTAGTATATCAATACGCGGAGCATTGGGAACGGTTTTACGAGCGGTTTCGTGCAGGAGTGTGAGGGTACAAGCTCCCACAAACCCACTGGTTGTTGCTGCTAAAGAATCCATAGGTTGTTTAATCGTTTTGTACCAATAGTGTAAATAATGTATGCCAGTATTTGCTAGCTATTCAGACAATCGGCATTGGTTTTACGTAGGTAAAGCATCCGTTTGTTTCAACAATCGAGTAGCTTTACAGTTCTAAGTTCTTAAACCTCTATTTTTCTTTCGTAACCGTATGAAGAAACAACTGCTAGGCCTGGCGGTACTCGTCGGCCTAAGTACGGCCTTTACGCCTCCCAAACCCAAATGGATTTCATTATTTGATGGCAAGACCCTTAATGGCTGGAAAGTCGGCAAAAACGCTGAAACCTTTCACGTGGAAGACGGTACCATCAAAGTAGCTGGTCCGGTAGCTCACCTTTTCTACGAAGGTCCTGAACAACCCTTTAAAAATTTTGAATTCAAAGCCAAAGTAAAAACGATGCCGGGTTCCAATTCCGGTATCTACTTTCATACGGAGTATCAGGAATCGGGCTGGCCAGCTAAAGGATACGAAGTGCAGGTCAACAATTCACACACCGATTGGAAACGCACGGGTAGTTTGTACAATGTACAGGATGTGAAGGAAGTGTACGTCAAAGATGGGGAGTGGTACACGGAACAAATTACCGTACAGGGCAAACACGTGACCATCAAGATTAATGATAAAACTGTCGTTGATTATACCGAGCCCGATAATGCCGATCGCCCCGCCGACATGAAAGGCCGGGTGATTAGTTCGGGGACGTTTGCCTTACAGGGCCATGATCCGAAGAGTGTAGTATATTTTAAAGATATTCAAGTACGTCGTTTACCCGACTGATAGCTGTTTAAGTCCAGTTACTGAGATACATAAATTTTTAATTGCTAGAAATTTATGTATCTCATTTTTATACTTTAACGTTATAGGCTTACCGACGCTACGTTATACTAATTATGCATTACTCTCTATCTATTTTGCTTGTTACGGCCTTATCTTTCGAGTAAATTGCTTCTTATTCCCTTACCCAATACGCTATACGCTTTGTAAATTTTTATGCGAATTACCTTATTTACCTTGTTGCTTCTGGGGTTTATGTATCCAGCCCATGCCCAAACCTATCAGTTTACCCGCAATGATACCCTTCGTGGTACCGTCACCCCTGAACGTTCCTGGTGGGACCTTAATTTTTACCGATTAGACGTTCGTTTCAATCCTGCCGATAGCTCCATCAAGGGCAGTAATCAAGTTTTTTATCGGGTACTGAAACCCGCTCAGATACTGCAAATTGACCTTCAGCGGGCGATGACCATTACTCGGGTCGAACAAGACGGAAAACCCCTCTCCTGCCGTCAGGATGGTGATGCTTACTTTATTGAATTAACCAAGCCGCAGGTGGCCAATCGTACGGAATCCATTACGGTCTATTACGAAGGGAAGCCCCGGGTAGCCCGTAATGCACCCTGGGATGGTGGTTTCGTTTTTTCGAAAGACAAAGCCGGTCAGCCGTACATTGCGACGGCTTGTCAGGGATTGGGAGCCAGTTCGTGGTGGCCCAACAAAGATCACCCCTACGATGAACCGGATAGTATGAACATTAACATCACGGTTCCTCAGCCTTTGATGGATGTTTCGAATGGTCGGTTAAGACGAGTAGTCGATAACCCTGATCATACCCGCACCTTCGAATGGGCCGTCGTTAATCCCATTAACAACTACGGTGTTAATTTGAATGTGGCTAATTACAGCCATTGGTCCGATACGTACCAGGGTTTGAAAGGTCCTCTGGCTCTGAACTTTTACGTGTTACCCGAACATTTAGAGGCCGCTAAAAAGCAATTTCAGCAGGTTCCACTCATGCTGAAAGCCTTTGAATACTGGTTTGGTCCTTATCCTTTTTACGAAGACGGGTATAAACTCGTAGAAGTACCGTACCTGGGTATGGAACACCAGAGTTCGGTCACGTACGGAAATGGTTTTAAGAATGGTTACCTAGGTCGCGATTTGTCGGGTACGGGCTGGGGTTCCAAGTGGGACTTCATCATCGTTCACGAGTCGGGACACGAGTGGTTTGCCAATAGCATCACCAATTACGACGTAGCCGATATGTGGATTCATGAAAGTTTTACCAACTACTCTGAATCACTCTTTATTGAATATTATCACGGAAAAGAAGCCGCCGCCGCCTACATCATTGGCTGCCGAAAACTCATCCGAAATGATAAGCCGGTCGTAGGTACGTATAACGTAAACCATTCCGGTTCGGGCGACATGTACTACAAGGGAGGAAGCCTGCTACACACGATTCGTCAGATCGTCAACAACGATGAACGCTGGCATCAGATGTTGCTGGGCCTGAATAAAACATTTTACCACAAAACCGTAACGGGTGCCCAGGTGGAAGCGTTTGTGGGTCAATCATTGGGTTTGAATTTAACCAAAGTGTTTGATCAGTACCTCCGCGACATTCGGGTTCCCACGCTGGTGTACCGCATGAAAGACCGCCAATTAGAGTACCGATGGGAAGATTGCGTAGCCGGTTTTGACATGCCCGTAAAGGTGAAACTCGGCGAAACGGACACCTTACTGAAGCCCACTACGAACTGGCAACAGCTAAAAGTAAAGAACGCCACCTCTCTTTCCCTAGATCCTAATTTCTACGTAAAAAGCAAAGTACTGCCGGAAAATTAGTAGCTAAAGCACGATGAACCTTGAGTACATCGTGCTAAAGGTATACATTCACTCAGCAAAAAGACCCGAAAAGGATTTACCTTTCGGGTCTTTTTATGCAGTTATAAAGCATGAAATCAAGCGTTGAACCTTCTTTTTGATGGCTATTCAACGCTGGTACCCCTTAGTCTTTCTTCTCCCCTTTTTCTTTAGGAAGGCGATTTTTAGCTTTCAGAGCCTCATGCAGTAAGTATTCAATTTGTCCGTTCAGACTGCGAAATTCATCGTCGGCCCAGCGTTGTAGAGCCTCCAGTTCATTCGGAGCCATTCGGAGTACAAATGCTTTCTTCGCTTCTTTTTCTTTTGCCATGTTATCATTCTGGGAAAACCTACCCTACTTGCCTCCAATGCTTCTCGCATTAATGATACAAGGTACCCGCATTGATCACTGGATTTGCCGACTTGTCCGAGCACAACACCACCAGCAAATTGCTGACCATGGCGGCTTTTTTCTCTTCATCGAGCATCACGATCTGATCTTCGGTCAGGCGTTTCAGGGCCAAATCTACCATTCCTACGGCACCTTCCACAATTTTCGTACGGGCAGCAACCATCGCCGTTGCCTGCTGCCGCTGTAACATGGCGTGGGCAATCTCTTCGGCATAAGCCAGGTGCGTAATGCGGGCTTCCAGTACCCGTACGCCCGCCCGGGCCAGCCGTTCACGGAGTTCAGCTTCCAGTTTTTCGTTGATTAAATCACCTCCTGAACGCAGCGTAATATCCTGTTGGTCTTCGTCGAAATGGTCGTACGCGTAACTACCCGCCAAATGACGCAGGGCTGTATCGCTTTGCAATTTTACGTACTGTTCGTAATTCTCGACTTCGAACTTAGCCTGTACTGCGTTTGCCACCTGCCAAACGACTACTGCTCCGATTACAATCGGATTACCCAGATGGTCGTTTACTTTGATTTTATCGCCTTCCAAACTACGAGCCCGTAGCGAAATCTTAATTTTTGTGTACAGTGGATTCGACCATTTAAAGCCTGATTCCTTGACTGTACCTACGTAATTCCCAAACAAAACCAGCAGCTTCGCCTCATTAGGATTCACGATGAAGAACCCCGGCGACAGGAGAACCGCCAGAATCAAAGCCCCAATCCCCAGGACCTCATTCGTTCGCATGAATACCAGAAATGCCCCTACCAGGAGCAGTACTACCAGAGCCATGATCGCCCCGGACAACGGTCGTATAATTTTTTCTTCCATAGTAAATTGATATTAAAATGATATTACAACACTAGCATCTATTTTGCAAAATTAAAAGTCTGTAGTTTCTAAAAGGATTAATGGCGAATGCCTGGTAAGAATCCATTGAAATAGTCCATGAACGGTAATGAAATACTATTTATTTTTGAGTAGTGTATTACTACTGACGTTTGGTACCCTGCGTAAGGTCGTTCAGCTCGTATAGTTTTTTAAATACGTTTGAAATGAATTAACTGCGTAAAGTGTTATCAGGCTATAAAGTCTTTTCATTAGTAAACTGTACGTTAGTTACTCAAAAACGCTACATTGATTTTGGGATACTAGGCATTGGGGTTTCCCTGCTTTCGAAGCAGAATTATTTTACCGTTTCAGAGCCGAAATAGCCTTGGAACTTGTATCCTTCTTTTTACATTTGCAAAACTTCACGAGTACCTTGGGTTGACTCTTCGCTCGGTTACGCCAGACGCTTGGTCAGGGCATTACCAAATTCTACAACCCATTTATCTCGTCCACTGAAAAAAACACATTCGATTGAAAGAATACGGAAGTAATATCCAAAAACTGGTGGACTATCTCGTAACGATTCAGGAACGGGAGAAACGCACCAAACAAGCTTACGTTCTTATTGAGCTGATGCGACAAATCCACCCGAACATGAAAGAAGGGCAGGATTACACCAATAAACTTTGGGACGACTTGTACATCATGTCGGGTTTCCGCTTGGACGTAGACAGTCCATTCCCACCGCCATCGCCCGAGGCGATTGGCAAGAAACCGAATCGAGTTCCTTACAATACGCATAACTTACAATTCCGTCATTACGGCCGTAACCTGGAAGTGATGGTTGAAAAAGCCATTTCGCTGACAAATGAGTACGAGCGTTGGGCTTTCGCCAGTTACATCGCCAAAATGATGAAGAGTTTCTATACGGCCTGGAACAAGGACAATGCCGACGATTCAACGGTATGGGAACACCTGCGTATCATCTCTAAAGGCGGCCTGAACGCCGAAATTGAGCGTATCAAAAAAGAAGGCTACTTAGACATTGCTCCCCGCGACCGGTACTCAAGTAATACGGGCGGCGGTAACAGCGGTGGCGGTCATCACCACTCCTACTCGCATACGCCGCACAACCGTCCGCATCGCAACGAGCGAAGCGAACGGCCAGATCGAAATGAGCGGAATGAACGCTCTTCGTCGTTCCAACGCCGCAACGGACCGCCGAGCAACAATCGCAATAACAACAACAGTCACTTCAATCGTAATAACCGCAAAAAATAGTTTATAGGATACCGTTCCTCAGCGAGGGCTGTACGTAGCCTTTTGCCTGAGACTGTTCACCCCATAAACGGTTCATCAGCTAATG
The DNA here is from genome assembly GCF_002943425.1 of Siphonobacter curvatus. Classification (NCBI taxonomy): domain Bacteria; kingdom Pseudomonadati; phylum Bacteroidota; class Cytophagia; order Cytophagales; family Cytophagaceae; genus Siphonobacter; species Siphonobacter curvatus. The sequence goes on along the minus strand of NZ_PTRA01000001.1, from coordinate 1,695,995 downwards.
GCTTCATTTAAAGTAACAGGAGGAAAAAAACTGCAGGGCGAGATCATCCCGCAGGGTGCAAAAAACGAAGCACTTCAGATTATCTGTGCGGTACTCCTCACGAAAGAACCCGTCACGATTCACAATATCCCCGCCATTCGTGATGTCATCGCCCTGATTGACCTCCTGGGTGATATGGGTGTGAAGCTTACGCACCTGAGTGAAACGTCCGTACGCTTTCAGGCCGACGATGTTAATCTGTCGTACCTCGAAACGGAATCTTACAAAACCAAAGCAGCCTCGCTGCGGGGTTCCGTGATGATGCTCGGACCGCTGCTGGCTCGTTTCAAAAAAGGAAGAATTCCCCGGCCCGGTGGTGATAAGATCGGCCGCCGTCGCCTGGATACGCACTTCCTGGGTTTCGAACGCCTGGGTGCGAAATTCGACTTTGACCCCGAAGACGGCGGTTTCTATAAAGTGGATGCCTCCAACCTCAAGGGTACGTACATGCTGCTGGACGAAGCGTCTGTTACGGGTACGGCCAACGTTCTGATGGCTGCCGTACTGGCAGAAGGCACCACCACGATTTACAATGCCGCCTGTGAGCCGTATTTACAGCAGTTATGCAAAATGCTGGTACGCATGGGTGCGAACATCTCCGGCATCGGTTCTAACCTGTTAACCATCGAAGGTGTATCCGAACTGAATGGTACGGAACACACGATGTTACCAGACATGATTGAAATCGGCTCCTTTATTGGGATGGCTGCCATGACGCAGTCGGAGCTGACTATCAAGAATTGCTCCGTACCTGATCTGGGAGTTATTCCGGCCGTATTTCAGAAGCTGGGTATCAAACTGGAAATTCGCGGTGACGATATTTTCGTACCCGCTCAGGATCATTACGAGATTGAAACCTTCATCGATGGTTCCATGCTAACGGTAGCCGATGCCCCCTGGCCCGGCTTCACGCCCGACTTGCTGAGTATTGTGCTCGTAACGGCCATCCAAGCAAAAGGAACGGTACTCATTCACCAGAAAATGTTCGAGAGCCGCCTGTTCTTTGTGGACAAACTCATTGAAATGGGGGCTCAAATCATTCTCTGCGACCCCCACCGGGCTACGGTCGTGGGTATGAATCGGCATATTCAGTTACGCGGTATCCGTATGACTTCACCAGATATTCGGGCGGGTGTATCACTGCTCATTGCGGCGATGTCAGCCAACGGCGTTTCCATTATCGATAACATTGAGCAGATTGATCGTGGCTATCAGCACATTGATACGCGACTGAATGCCATCGGTGCAGAAATTATACGTCTGTAATCAACGAATGGTAATAAAAGCCGGTGCCTAAGGGTTACCGGCTTTTTTGTTTTTAAAGGATGCTTAACTTAACGGATCAATTCAGGCTTCTCTTTTCACCTCTCTCCTGCTATGCTGTATCGTTCACTTTTGCTTGCAATAGGTCTTATTGGCCTTCATCAAGGTACTCACGCCCAGACTTACGCTGAAAAACTCGGATTTCCCAAAGACCGAAAAGTCATCATTTTACACGTGGATGACGCCGGAATGAGTTACGACTCGAACGAAGGTACTCGTAAGGCCCTTACCACAGGTGTAGCCAATTCCACGAGTGTAATGATGCCTTGTAGCTGGGTACCGCATTTCATGAATCTGGCCCGTCAAAACCCTACCTGGGACGTAGGCGTACACCTGACGCTTACGTCCGAATGGGCGGGTTATCGCTGGCAACCGCTGGTAGGTAAAGAAAAGGCTCCGGGCCTGTACGACACCCAGGGATGTTTTTATCCGAGTGTGGAAGAAGTAGATCGCCACGCAATGGCCGACGAGGTAGAAGCCGAAATACGAGCCCAGATTGCCCAGTTCCGGGCTTTTGGTCTGGAGCCTTCGCACCTTGACTCACACATGGGTACGCTGTTTCAGCCCAAGTTTGTAGAACGTTACATCAAAGTGGGAATTGAGGAAAAAATTCCGGTCATGTTTCCTGGCGGCCACAACACGCTCATCAATGCTAATCGGAGTCTGGATGCTAACCTGACTAAAGCCATTGGACAAAAACTGTGGGCGGCTAAATTACCCGTCCTTGACGATTTGTTCAGCGATACGTATGGCTGGAATTTACCCGCTGGTCAGCAACCTTCTGATCAAAATCTGAGAGCTTTCAAAACGCAGAAATACGTGGAGCTGCTGAAGTCCTGCCGACCTGGCCTCACCATGATTATCATGCACTGTACCGATCCCACGGTTGTATTCAATCGGATCTCGGATTCGGGGCCTACGCGGAAAGGTGACTTACTGGCAATGCTAAACCCGGAATTCCGACGCTACATTGAGGACAACCAGATTATATTGACAACTTGGCGAGAGATTAAAGAACGTCGTTTACAAATCAAGGAATAAAAAAGAGCGGCTTCCTCAAATGGAAGCCGCTCTTTTTTTCGGAGATCTAAGCCGTTTATTTCAAAGGTGAAAAGTCCGTTGGGACGAGGTATACCGATGTTACAGACTCGGTCAGTGAGCCGTTGGCTAGCTTCTCCGAGGCTGTTCGTACCGATACCCACTCGGGATCCTCCCGAAAAGCTTTAAAAGCCGCTTCTCCGGCCTCTTTACTCTTTTGGGTAAGCAGGTACATGAGGATGTTGTCGGTATTGTCTTCGGTCCAGTACACCAAGTTCGTCATCCCGTGCTTTTCAAATAGTTTAGTCGTATGATTCCGGAAGCGAGCCAGCAACAAAGGCAAGTTATAGGGCGTCGTTTTGTAGGTTCGTAATTGGAACACCCGATTGCCCTTCTGATCAATCTGAAGCTGGGGGGAAAAATCAGTCGTATGGAAAAACTTACTGATCACTTTTGAAACGATACGGCCATTTTTCTCAGACTCGGAAGAGACCTTCTTCCATTCCGGATCACTCCCAAACGCTTTCCAGCTCGAATCCCGGGCTGCCCGATTCGGGTACGACAGGAAATAAATCAAACAGCTATCCGGCTTGTGCTGGGGTACGAAATAACCCACGTTCGTCATGCCGTGTTTTTCGAAAATCCGCATGGTATGATTACGGAAACGGGCCATCAGGTCGGGCTGTTTACCTTCGGGTGAGTAATAGACCCGCATTTCGTACAGACGGGTATCCACAGGAGCTGGAGTTTTGGGTTGAATGAAAGCGGCAAATAAACCTACGCAACAAAGCAGAAGTACAGCAGAACGCATGACGTTAGAGGTTAAATAAGAAAGAAAGCAGACAAAGGTCTGTTGAAATCCGTAATTAGATGCGTACGATCATAAAAAAAGAGAGCAGAATTTTAACGTTCTGCTCTCTTTCTGTACTAACTATACGAAGTTTATTTCAACGAAATCCAGTCTGCTAGAATCCGCGTAGTCTCTTTCAACTCGGCATCTTCTTTGAATTTGCTGATGAAATTTTCTTTCATCTTCTGACGAGTATCCGCTGAGGCCACATCCTGACCGGGCATTCCTCCACCCGAAGCTCCCAACTGAGCAATCTTGTCGTTGAGCAGTACTACCTCGTAAGGATTTTGCTTATCCGTTCCTAGCTTCGCCAGTTCCTCTTTCCGTTTTTTAGCTTCTTCCAATTCCTTCCGACGCGTCGCTTCGTTCAGGGAAATCATTGATTTATCCTTGTTTTTTAGAAAATCTCCGACCTCAGCCGAAAGTCGTAACAAGTCAGGATCAGCTTTGAAACGTTCATTGTACCGATCGCGAAGTTTATCCAGCACATTCGTGGTAAGGTTTGTGTACTCCGTGAATACGCTTGGCTTAATCTGATCCCAGGGCAGAGCCGTAGGTTGTGAGCTTTCGCCAAACTCTTCAGCACTGAAACGCGAAGGTAATTCAATATCAGGCGTTACCCCTTTATGCTGGGTACTGCTACCCGTAATCCGGTAGAATTTAGCCCGGGTCATTTTCAGTAAACCTACTTTGTCCGTTTCCTTCGGGAGAAACTGGTTCAGATCCAGTAATTGCTGTACAGTACCTTTTCCGTAGGTCGTACCACCAATGATGATACCACGTTTATAATCCTGAATAGCTCCGGCGAAAATCTCAGAAGCCGAAGCACTGAAACGGTTTACCAGTACGGCCAGCGGCCCGGCGTATACCTGTTGCGGATCTGGATCATCGTCCGCATCGATCCGGCCCATGGCGTCTTTTACCTGTACTACTGGACCGTCTTTGATGAACAGACCCGTCAGTTTGATAGCTTCATCGAGTGAACCACCGCCGTTATAACGCAAGTCCAGCACCACACCGTCTACTTTGGCTTGCTTAAACTGCTCAAGGAAACGCTGTACGTCGCGACTGGTTGAGTTATAGTCCTTGTCGCCCTTCCGCATTTCTTCGAAGTTCTGATAGAAGCCCGGCAGCGTAATGATTCCAATGCGGTATTCTTTCTTCTCGAACGTCATCGGTACTACCTCAGCTTTCGCCACGCCTTCTTCCAGCTTTACCTTATCCCGCACGATTTTAATCTCGCGGGGCATACTACCCGGCAAAGCGTCCGATTTCAGAATATTCAGTCGAACCGTCGTTCCTTTCGGACCACGAATCAGTTTCACTACATCATCCAGACTCCAACCGACTACATCAACCATCTGGCCAGCAGCCCCCTGCCCTACGCCGACAATACGATCGTTTTCGTGAATCAGGCCACTTTTCATGGCGGGTCCGCCCGGTACCAGTTCCCGTACTTTCGTGTAATCGTTTTCGGGGGTCAGTGTAGCACCAATCCCTTCGAAAGACTGAGCCATTTCATCCTTGAAACGCGAAGCATCCGGCGGAGCCATGTAGCTCGTGTGCGGATCAATCACTTCCGCGAAGGAATTCATGAACGTCTGGAAAACGTAGTCGCCTTTTACCTTGCTGGTCTGTTTGTCCAAGTTAGTATACCGTTCTTTCAACAGACGATAAATGGCCGTATCCTTCTTACCTTGAAGCTTGTAATCCAGAGCCTGGCTCTTCACGATTTTCTGCCAAAGTTCATCCAGTTCAGCTGGCGTTTTGGCCCAGGATACTTTATCGCGATTGGTTTCGTACGATTCGTCCTTGGTAAAATCGAAAGGTTTATCCGTCAGTTTAGTTACGAACTGCATCCGTTCGTGAAAACGCTTCAGGAAGAGATTAAAGAGATCATACGCAGGCGTCAGATTACCACTTTGCAGGTAATCGTCCATCTGGTAGCGATACTTTTCAAACGAGGCTACGTCCGAAGCCAGCAGATATGCTTTACCATTATCAACTTCTTTCAGATAGTTATCCCAAACTTTATTCGAAAGCGAATCATCCAGCGGTACCCGACGATAATGGTAAGACGAAAGAATGGTGGTTACAATCTTTTCGACTTCTTTCTGAGAAGCAGTGGGAGCTAAAACGACGGGCTGATCAGTACTAAGCTTCTGAGCTACTGAAGGACGTTCAGGCTGAAACCCCAGTAACACCAGCGGCACAAAGGCGAGCAAATAGCTTTTCATAGACATGTTATCTTGAGGCGTTAATCGTCGGAGATGTGGGATATTCTTGGATTTTTCAAGTACGTATTCTTGAAAAAAATAATGCCTACACCGGTACTTTTGCCTTGGCTCCTCTTTTTTTCTTCAGAACAGAAAGTCGGCTCGGGCCCAACGATTTTTACTTTTCAATTTCTAATAATTCAACATCAAAAATTAAAGCTGAATACGGCTGAATCTGACCGGCGTTTCGTTCCCCGTACGCAAGCTGATACGGAACAAACAATCGGAATTTTGAACCAACCGGCATTAACTGTAACCCTTCCTGCCATCCCTGAATAACGCCATTAAGCGGGAAGCTGATGGGCTCACCCCGATCAACGGAGCTATCAAATACGGTTCCGTCAATGAGGGTTCCGTGGTAATGGGTTTTTACTTTATCGGTCAGGGCCGGTTTGGGACCCGTACCTAATTTCAATATTTTGTATTCCAGTCCACTAGCTGTAGTAACAACACTATCTTTCGTTTTGTTCTCTGCTAGGAATTTTTCACCAGCCAAGCGATTTGGTTCGTATTTCTTAGCGTTTTCAGCCTGCGTTTGTGCCTGTGCCTCGGCTTGCTTGGACTGCATCTGCTGGCTGAAGTTTGACAACGTAGCCTGGTACTGATCCTGGGTAAGAATGTATTTCTCGTCTTTGGAATCCCGGATGGCTTTCGCAACTAAGTCCATATTAAGACCTTTCAGCATCGGGTTTTTCAAACTGCGGGCCATATCCATACCGATGGCATAACTTACCGAATCCATCGGCGTTTTCAGCCCTGCGGCAGTAGTAGCCGCGGAGACGGGCTTTTTCACGGCAGGTTTAGGGGCGGGCTTTTTAGCTTGGGCAAAGGCCGTCATGGAACATGACACCAGCAGAATAGCAATACTACTTTTTTTCATGAAAGAATACTTTCGGGGAAAACATCCGAATTCCTGAAAAGGATTGAGGATTTAAAATGATTAGAATGAACGAAGATATAAATTACTTTCTATTATTTTCTTAAACGTAAATCAACGGCAGAAATTATGAGATGAACGGACAAAAAATACGCTCACACCCCTTTCAAGCCCTTCAGTAGCTTCCATAAAAAAGCCGTGCTGGTATGACCAGCACGGCTTTTCAGGCTCATTAATTCTCTAGTTTACCAAGTGTACCAGTTCACCCTGATTCTTGATGGTTTTCGCATAAAACACGCCGCTAACCGAAACCCGGTGATCCTTTTGAATAGTGACTTCGGAAGTATACGCCGGTACGCAATTGCAATTCCAGGTCGAAGGGTCAGACCAGGCCCCACTTTTAAGTGATGTAACATTTACGGGATCGGGCGTTACTACCTGAAAGGGAGCCTTCGCCAAGACCGGTTTTGACGCCGTCAGGAATGATTTATTATTCCGCGGTTCAGTAATGGCACCAACCCATCCTTCAGCGGCTCTTTTTTGTCCATTCTGATTGAAGTGCAGGTTATCCATCCGACCATCGCTTTCAATGGTATTCAGATCAGCTCCAGCGTATACATCACTTACCGTCGCCACTAAGTTGAGCTGAGCCCGCGTAATGTGTTCGGAAGAATTATCGGCATCCCCCGGATTGTATTTGCCGTAACATTTGCCACCCAGCCAGCAATCCTGAGCAACCAGCCAAGCTAGCCGACTTTCGCCTAGTTCATCCCGGGTCTTCTGGATGAGTTTGATATACTGCTCTTCGAAGGTTTTGCCTACGCTGCCCCGGTCATTAACTCCGTGCCCGGATAGAATAGCTCGAATTCCGGATTGAGGAACGTACTTTTTCAGCGTATTGCGGATATTGATGTACGGATGACGAAGATTATAATTAATGAAACCGTGTTCGAAGGGAATATCGTAGGCCGCTTTATAGGTCAGCTCGATATTGGTTCCACCAATGGCTGCATTGTAGAAAAGTACGGGAACATTCAGGCGTTGTACAAGCATTTCGCCCAATCGACCCCAGAACCAGCGGGGAGCTCCCGGAGCCATTCCACACTGCTCGCAGAGTTGCGAAGGAGCCAAAGGAGGTAAGAGATCAGCACTTGCCGTTTGATACCAGTACGCATTCCAATTAGAAGACGTTTCCCGAAAATCAATCGTATTTACCTGATCACGATACGCTTGGTTAGACTCTTCGTAAGCAATGGTATGACTGTAACCGTCCCCGCCCTGAGCATTGGAGTGACCTACGACCAGAAAGACTTCCCCAATGCCTACTTTCTCGACTTTCGTAATGGAACCTACTTGTGCCCCGTCCTTCATCCCACGGACTTCTAGGTCATAGCGGCCTCCGGAGGCTTTCAGTACGCCATTGAGTACGCCATTTTGTGGATTATTTTGAATAACCTGCCAGTCAATTTTAGTACCTCCCTCACCGGAGCGAGTGAGTAAGCGGGCTTGGACCTGATCAACTGATTGGCTGATTTTACCTGTGATGTACAGGGTGGCCTGATTGGCATTGTCGCGTTGAGTAACCGTACGTGGAACCGGATACGTTACGCTGATTTGGGCTTGTGCCAGAGGAGTGATTCCCATTGTGGCGATCAACAGAAATCTTTTGAGGAACGGGGAAAAGTTCTTCATTGCAAGTATGATAAGGTAAAATTTTGGCGGAAACCGTACCTTTTATGCTCCCGATAATCGCAGTAAAAAGGTTAATTTACTAGTATATATATTCAAACATAAAGATGGAGTTAATACACAAGGATACGAGGATTTTTAGTATAAAACCTAATCCCTTCTTAAATTTTTTAAAAAATAAGCTGGATCAAAGCAGAAATAGCTTTGATCCAGCTCGTTACAACTACAAATCTGATGTTCAGCCTACTATGTATTCATTGATCAACCAACTCTTCAGTAATGGGTTACTTATAGCCTCAACAAAGAATGAGTAGTTACTCTTATTGCTTAATAATCATTTTACGGAGCGTCGATTGACCTTTGGTTTGAATTTCCAGCAGGTACGTTCCTGTAGGTAAATCGCCTAACTCCACTTCGCTAACCACGCTCTTTTTCAGTAACTGGCCCATCAAGCTACGCACCTGAATGCTTTGTACCTGTTTGCCATCTACCTTCAACAAACCTGTGGTTGGGTTGGGTCCTACCTTGATTATACCGAACATTTCAATGGCAATGGATCGGGAAAAGCTGTATTTTCCATCGGCATCCATTTGCTTCAGTCGGTAGTAGTTCAGGCCTTCAGCGGGCGTAAGGTCCGTAAACGAATAATTCGTTTGTTGCGTCACATTCCCTTGACCTTTTACCGTACCAATCGATTCAAAATCCTGAGCATTGGTACTACGCTGGATTTCAAAATACGCATTGTTTTTCTCGCTAGCCGTCGACCAAGTCAGTTCTACCTGAGCCAGTTCTGTCATTTTCCCTTTGAAATCCAGCCAAGTAACGGGCGTAGGTGCTTCTTCCACAATAGAAAGCTGAGTAAACGTCGGGTAGTGATCCGATGTGTTGTTCCGGTATCCGCTAATGCTCGGACGTAATGAATACACCCCTGCAACTGACACCGAGGTAGCCATCGCACGGCCACTGCTTACCGGCAGTATAATCTCATTCGATACAAAAACGTGATCGATGAAATCAGGATAGCTTGCCGTACTTGAACAACCCGAATTACTGAAGATCTGAGTAACGCTGCTCCAGTTGGCGTTCGGACGCGTATCGCTGATGTTCGTGGTGTTCGGATTGGCGTACAAAAACGCCTTCACACTACTGATTTGGCTGGTACCGGTGATGGACTGATCGACATCGTCATTGAAATCGCCCGCCATGATAATCCGTTCGTTGGCGAACTGGCTTTGCAGCGTATCGTACAATACCTTGTAATCGTACACCCGACGGTTGTACGAAGGTACATCGGAGCCTGATTTAGCGTGTAGACTAATGAAATGCATCCGCGTAGCTTCCGTCGCTCCGTTCAGTTTTACATCAGCCGTTAACAGGAAAGGCAATCGACCGGAGGCCCAGAATTGGGAATCATTGCCCGTGGGATATCCGCTTACCGGAGCCTGCGTCAGCATCGGGCGGGAAGAAATCTTCGTAATTTGATCGGTACGGTAGATGATACACACCCGCTGGCCTGCCGGGTCGGGATTGGCTATCTCCGAGTACGAGTAACGCGACGAACATTCCCCCGCGTACTGACGCGAAGGGTACGTCTGGTTCAGTCCCTGAATGATAGAGCCAAAGGACGTTGCGGGATCGGCCGGGTTACTGGCGTTGTAGCTACAAACTTCCTGTAACATAAACACGTCCGAACCAATGCCATTCAGTACCGTCTTCACATTCGCCAACTGTAAGGCTTCATTGGTCGGTCCGTAGCCGGTATTGCCTAACCACTCCACGTTCCAGTTAGTCACTTCCAGCTTCGCTTCATCAGTGGGTGCCGAAGCGGTACCACAACTGCCGCCCTGCAAGGGCTCCGAACCGGGTACATCATCCGTAAAACGGGGCAAAATCTGGCAACCATTGTTAAAAATCGTTACTACTCCCGTGGGTTTAAATGCACCCGTAGGCCGGGTAGCTCCCGACAGATTAGTGGCAGAAAGCACCCGCATGATCAGACCGTTGCTGAGCGTGTAGTTCGTATTGGCTCCGGCGAAAGTCGTACCGGCCGGACTGGTGATGGTTACCTCTTCGTTGATGGTTACTAACTCTCCCTGATGATTGCAAAGGTCACCGCTGGCAATTACTAGTGGTGTTACGGGGCTATTAGCCGCCGTTGTCTTTTGAAAACAAGTCAGCGTTGTTAATTCTTTTTCCGTGTTGTACAACGTTAGCGTACCCGTTACTTGTACCTCGTCACCGATCTGAAGTTCCTCGGGCTGAATACCCGCCTGATCGTAAATCAGAATACCGCCCGTAGCGTCCTGAATGTAGATGTTCGTTCCGGAATAAATGCCGGAGATACGTCCGCTTACCGTAAAAGCATTGCCTACGGTTCCGGCTCGTACCGAAGAAATAGGTGCTGAAGGAGCCAGGCAGGGCTCGTTACCCGTCGGAATCTGGGATACGTAGCCACTCAACGCTACTGCCGCCGAAGCCGTACCCCCCAAAAGGGTCAGATCACTGGTCCCCGACGCAGGGTAAACCCCTACAGGAAGTCCTAATTTGAGACGAACGTAAATCGGTCTACTAACCAAGGCACTGCCCGTGTAAGGAATCGAAAGGGTACTGCTAAAGGTCGTACTATCTAGAGAAATCTCGAAGTTTTCCGGAGCTATCAGGGAAATATTACCCGCCGCCGGACTCAGGTTCCGTCCATCTAAATCAAACGATTTCGAAAGAGAGGTGGTACTTCCTTCCTGGTACGTAAGCGAACCAATCGAGCTTACCGAAGTTTGGAAAGTAGGAGCCGTACTATTTCCCGTAAATAAGAAATCATCAATGCGGTGGTTGCCCGTAGTGGAGGTACCGCTTTTTTTGATGATACGAATTTTGAAGTTCGCATTATTATCAAACGCCGTTTCAGTAGCGGGCGTTGTGAACGAGATGAGGGTACAGGATTCGGTGAGTTTATAAGCCCCCAATTCCACAAAATTCGTACCGGAGCTGACTTGTACGGCTAAGGAGTCTCCCGTTCCCGACGCCGAAGTGCGGGTTCTGAAGCTAATGGTGAACGGACCCGTGTAACCTGCCGTACTCGCGGCTATTTCAATGTAGTCCCCTACTGCCCAACCTTGGGCAGAGTAGCCAGCCCCGGAACAGCCATTGGTGCCAGGCGTACCCAGATTCACGGGCGTCCAGGTACCTGGTGCGGGAAGCGTAGTGCTAAAGTCGTAGGACAAAATTGCCGTTTGGGCGTAGGTTTGCCCGAAACAACAAAAGAGCCATACTGCTAAAGAGAAGCGTAGAAGTTTGTTCATGAATGATATGATTAATGAGTAAGCTAACAAAACTACCATTATTCAAGACCTACACTCCACCTAGATGAGTTAAGAAACTATTAAATGCGTTGGATTATTCAATAACATCAATTTATTCTTTTAAAAAGATAAAATTTTCAATTCTCCGGCGTTCCCTAAACATTATATAAACAGCAACACAACAGTCCTAAAGCTTATACGCTGAGGACTATACGCCATTAAATTATATTTTTTTTAGAAAAAATAGAACCGACTTAGCCGGAGTTCAAATCTTTCGTTTTCTAAGAAAAGTATAAAATAATCACCACAAAAAGTTTCGATTACCTACGGAAAATCAAATTTCGTCGCTAATTTTGCGGGAAAATTTTCAGAGTATGTTCGCTTTCCCACTCTGAATTTTTACGCATTAGTATTACTCTGAATTCAATATAACTTTCCAAGACTGCTGTATGGCATCAGTTAGACCCGATGAGGTATCGGCAATACTACGGGAGCAACTTTCCGGAGCAAAGTCAGCCGCCGAGCTCGAAGAAGTGGGTACGGTTCTCCAGATCGGTGACGGTGTGGCCCGTATTTATGGACTATCCAACGTTCAAGCCGGTGAGCTGCTCGCCTTTGAAAATGGCGTAAAAGCCCTGGCCCTAAACCTCGAAGAAGATAATGTCGGGGCCGTATTATTAGGTGAATTTTCCGATATTAAGGAAGGTGACACCGTAAAACGGACGCGTCAAATTGCCTCCATCCGCGTAGGTGAAGGCATGCTTGGCCGGGTAGTCAATACCCTGGGCGAGCCCATCGATGGCAATGGCCCGATTAGTGGAACTCTGTACGATATGCCCATCGAGCGTAAAGCTCCGGGGGTAATCTATCGTCAGCCCGTAACCGAGCCTCTGCAATCCGGTATCAAAGCAATCGACGCCATGATTCCCGTAGGCCGTGGCCAGCGGGAGTTGATTATTGGTGACCGTCAGACGGGTAAAACCACTGTAGCGATCGATACCATCATCAACCAGAAAGAATTTTACGACGCTGGCCAGCCTGTGTATTGTATCTACGTAGCCTGCGGTCAGAAAGCTTCTACGATTAAGCAAGTAGAACAAGCCCTGCGTAAAGCCGGAGCTATGGACTACACCGTGATCGTTGCAGCAGCGGCTTCAGATTCTGCTCCAATGCAATTCTACGCTCCGTTTACGGGAGCAGCGATCGGCGAATACTTCCGTGACACGGGACGCCCCGCTCTGGTGGTTTACGATGACTTGTCGAAACAAGCCGTAGCGTACCGTACGGTGTCTCTGCTGCTCCGTCGTCCGCCCGGACGCGAAGCGTATCCTGGTGACGTATTCTACCTGCACAGCCGGTTATTGGAGCGTGCGGCCAAGGTTATCGCCAATGATGAGATTGCGGCTACAATGAACGACCTTCCCGATAGCCTCAAGCCGATCGTGAAAGGTGGTGGTTCATTAACGGCTCTCCCCATCATCGAAACCCAGGCTGGTGACGTTTCGGCGTATATCCCAACGAACGTAATTTCGATTACGGACGGTCAGATCTTCCTCGAATCCAACTTGTTCAACGCTGGTATCCGTCCTGCTATTAACGTAGGTATCTCGGTAAGCCGCGTAGGTGGTAACGCCCAGATCAAGTCGATGAAGAAAGTAGCTGGTACGCTGAAACTCGATCAGGCTCAGTTCCGCGAGCTGGAAGCGTTTGCCAAATTCGGTTCGGATCTGGACGCTGCTACGAAACTGACCATCGAACGGGGTCGTCGTAACCTGGAAATTCTGATTCAAAAACAAGGAGCTCCCCAACGCGTAGAAGAGCAGGTGGCCATGATCCACGTTTCTACCAAGGGCTTGATCGATACGGTTCCGGTAAATCAGGTTCGCCAGTTCGAAGCTGACTTTATCAACCTACTCCGTGCTCAGCACGCGGACGTATTAAAACAACTGAAAGCAGGGAAGTACGACGATACGATTACCTCTACGCTTGAGAAAGTAGCGAAAGAAGTAGCCATCAAGTACAACCTGGCTGTCGCCTGATCTGATGTTCGGTAGCCCGCTGCTGCCTTAAGCAGCGGGCCTTTTTCGCTCATGATCGAACGTCTCATCATCCAACACCATGGCTAACTTAAAAGAAGTTCGTAACCGGATTGCCTCCGTGAACTCTACCCAGCAAATCACCAAAGCCATGAAAATGGTGGCGGCGGCTAAATTGCGGAGAGCTCAGGATAACATCCTTCAAATGCGGCCTTACGCTCAGAAACTGGGCGAAATGCTTCAGACCGTATCGGCAGGAGCAGAAGCGGCCCAGGAAAATCCTTTTAAACAGGAACGCCCCATTGAGAAAGTTCTTATGGTGGTGATTACCTCCGATCGTGGTCTTTGTGGGGCATTCAATGCCAACGTAAGCAAAGCTGCAACGGCTGTTATCAATGAAAAGTACGCCGCTCAGAAACGGGCCGGCAACGTTCATATTCTTTCCATCGGCAAAAAAGGCGGCGAATTTTTTACCCGCCGTGGCTATAAAGTCAACGCTCTGTATGAAGATACCTTTACTCGCTTGAGCTTCGGTGTCGTTCGTCAGGCGGCCGACGAAATCATGAACGCTTTTCTAAACAATCAGTACGACATCGTAGAGATTGTTTACAACGAATTCAAAAACGTAGCTACGCAAATTGTTCGCGTGGAGCAGTTCCTGCCCATCGTTGAAAGCACGACCCAGGATACGGCAACACCCGGCGACTATATTTTTGAACCTTCGGAAGAAGAAATCATTAAGGAACTGATTCCTAAATCGTTGAAAATTCAGTTATACCGGGCCGTACTGGAGTCTAATGCTTCTGAACACGGTGCCCGTATGACGGCGATGGACAAAGCAACCGACAACGCGGGTGAACTACTGAAGAACCTGCGGATTGAGTATAACCGTTCACGTCAGGCGGCGATTACGACGGAGATCCTTGAAATTGTAGCGGGTGCGGAAGCCCTGGCTGGCAATTAATACCCATTGATTTTCCCCCTTTGCACCCTCATTCTCTCGGGAATGGGGGTTTTTTATTGGGGTATCCATCTAACTTGTCCATAAATCAAAATTTCGTTTTGATAAACTACGAAGTTATTCCAAACGAAATTTTGTGTATTAAATACTTTACTCCATATTGAAGCATCATTTTTTATTTTTAGCAAATAATATTCCCATTTAAGCTGTATTAAGTATGCTGAGTCGCGTTGCAAATTCAATCTACTGGATGAATCGTTATGTAGAGCGAGCCGAAAATTATTCGCGGTTTGTGGATGTGAACTTTAATTTGATGCTGGATTTGCCACCGGATGTGGAAGAACAATGGGAACCTCTGATCATTGCGACGGCCGATAATAAACTCTTCTACGAGCACTTTCAGGAACCAAGTCGAGAGAATATTATCTTCTTCATGACTTTTGACTCCCGTAACCCCAACTCTATCCTCAGTACCTTGCAGTACGCCCGCGAAAATGCCCGTACCATTCGGGAAACTATCTCGCGGGAAATGTGGGAACAACTCAATGCCTTGTACTGGAAAGTAAAAGAAGCGGCCACCCAATCCAAGCACTGGGAGATGCGGCATTTCCAGGATTTTTACGAAGAAATTAAACTCGGCTGTCAGACTTTCTACGGTATCATTGAATCCACCATTAGCCGGAATGAAGGCTGGCACTTCGCTCGATTGGGCCGGATGCTGGAACGAGCGGATAAAACCACGCGTTTCCTGGACGTAAAGTATTTCACCCTCCTACCCGACGTCGGTGCCGTTGGTTCGCCCCTGGATCTACTGCTGTGGTCATCGGTACTGAAATCCGTATCGGCTTACAATATGTATCGCCAGCGGTTCCGGAATATGTCTCCCGCCCATATCGTTGAGTTTCTGATTCTGGAAAAGAATTTCCCCCGTTCGGTCATGCATTCTTTGAAGCGAGCTGAACTCTCGCTGTACGAAATTTCCGGCGGTTTTATCGGTAATAGTTACACCAACAAGGCCGAACGCGTGCTGAGTAAACTTCGCAGTGAAATTGAGTTCATGACGATTGAAGACATTTTCAGTACGGGCTTACACGAATTTCTGGACAATTTTCAGTCCAAAAACAATGCCGCAGGAGCGGCCATTTTTGAGACGTATTTCGATCTGAAACCCGTCGTTTAAAGGTAATAATGACCTTGAGCAATCCCGCATCTTTTAAATAATTAGGAAAGGATCGTCGCTGCCAGTCACTAGCATATAGCTATTTTTTTACATTTGTAGGGGAAGCTATTCGATTCATCCTTCCGCAATCCAATTCTATTACACATGACGTATTGCCTTGGCATCAAAACAAAGACCGGCTTAATCGCTCTGGCAGACACCCGCCTTACTTCGGGTTCGGAAGTGACGACGAACAAGAAAATTTCCATTCATCAAGTAGAGCATCATTCCCTGTTTATCATGACTTCCGGGTTACGGTCGGTACGGGACAAAGCCATTACCTATTTCCGGGAAGTGATTGCCGAACGCGATGCTAACTTTAACAAACTATACAAGGCCGTAAATGCCTTTGGTGAGCAGGTACGGCGGGTTGCTCAGGAGGATAAAAATGCTCTGGCCGAAGCTGGCCTTTCCTTCAACCTGTACGCAATTGTGGGCGGACAGTTACAAGATGACGACGAACACAAGCTGTACATGCTGTATCCGGAAGGAAACTGGATTGAGGTGGGTCCGAGTACGCCTTTTTTCATTATTGGGAATACGGGTTACGGTACCCCCATTCTGCGTCGGGGTTTACGCTACGATACACCCCTGAAGGATGCCCTGAAAATTGGCTTTCTTTCCTTTGACTCTACCCGAGTAAGTGCCAACGACGTTGACTTTCCGATTGACATTGCCGTGTACGAACGCGATAGTTTTCATATTACGGAACATCGCTTTGAAAAAGAAGACGTCGAGCAGATTGCTCACCAGTGGGGAGCCCTGCTGGTTTCGTCGGTACAACGACTTCCTAGCGACTGGATGAAGCCCGTTTTTGAGCCCCACGAACAACAAATACTGAATGATCAATAAGCAAGAAAGCCCGCTACTGGTAGCGGGCTTTCTTGCTTATTGGGGTTGCGAGTAAAGCCTTGAAAACGTGTACCTGTTTAGATTTTCTCCCTTCATGATACGGTATAAATTTTGGAAATTTTACCCTTTTTCCATACATTGCATAAACAACATGGGCCAAATACCCCATTTTTGTTCGTCGCTCTCCCCCGCGTAAGATTGGTTTTTTCTCCATTGGCTCTGCCTTAAAACCATTTGAAATCAATGCAATATCGCGTCCGTCATCAGCTTACCTATAACTACTCGAATGCTGTTACACTGAGTCCGCATCGCCTGTATCTCCAGGCTCGGTCTACTTCTTATCAGCAGATAAAAGGCTTTAAATTACAGGTTAGTCCAGAGCCGGATAAAATGA
Source organism: Siphonobacter curvatus (assembly GCF_002943425.1). NCBI lineage: Bacteria > Pseudomonadati > Bacteroidota > Cytophagia > Cytophagales > Cytophagaceae > Siphonobacter > Siphonobacter curvatus. Next base: position 1,679,142 of record NZ_PTRA01000001.1, on the reverse strand, counting down.
TTGGCATTACTGACAGCGAAGGAAACACGCAACATCTCTTGTTTTTCAGTACGCCAACTACGCAGTTGCAAATTCTGGCTGAAAGTGAAATTGAGTCTACCCTATCCAATCCTTTTGATTTCATTCTCTATCCGTTTGAACATCAAAAACTGCCCATCAAGTACGGGGAAGAAGAACGTCGACTATTGACCTTGTACTTAGAAAAGGGAGGCGTTACGCCGGCCGTTGAACAATTTACGAGGCTCATTGCTACCGAATCCCGCTGGGATACGTTGCAGTTTCTCATTCGGCTGAATGAGTGCATTCACGAAGAATTTTCGTACGAAATTCGGGAAGAAGGCTTCCCGCAAACGCCGGATTACACCTTACAAAACCGACGGGGCTCCTGCCGGGACTACGCTACCTTGTACGTAATTTGCTGCCAGTGTTTGGGCCTAGCAGCTCGCTTTGTGAGTGGTTACTATTTCGGCAACGCCGATGAAACGCAGTACTTGCACGCCTGGGCGGAAGTGTACTTACCCGGAGCGGGTTGGCGAGGCTTCGATCCTACCCAGAATTGTCTGGCCGCCGACTCTCATTTGGTACTGGCCGTTTCGGCCTTCCCGGAAATGATAAGTCCGGTACACGGAACGTATACCGGACCTGCCGAATCTGCGTTGGAGACTTCAGTCGAAGTCATTCCTTCAGCAATCTTATACTAAGCGATTATAAGTTAATCGCTACAATGCTACTTACTTCAGGAACCTGCCGACGGATGGCGTCTTCGATGCCTCCACGGAAGGTCATGGCTGACATCGTGCAGGAACCACAGGCTCCCATCAATTCTAACCGTACTACGTTATCGTCCGTAATTTCAATGATACGAACATTGCCTCCATCCGCTTCAAGGTAGGGACGAATGCTATTCAAAGCCTGTTCGACTTTTCCCATTAAGGGATGTGCGAGATTCGTTTCCATTCGTGTATACTAATGCTTTTAATCTGCCTGTATGAATAAATCCCGACAGGAACAGTATGTTCGAATAATTGTATAAATACTCCTGCTCTTTTGCTCTTAAACGGTCATTTCAACCCGTTTGGTTTTTTCAAGCGTGGCATTCCGGATGGCAACCTGCTGAGCCAGTGCTTCGGCAGTTTTCTGGAAGGCCAAAGCCGTCAGTGAATCGGTGTAGGTAGCGGCGGGGCGTCCTTCATCTCCGGCTTCGCGAATGCCCTGTACTAATGGAATTTCTCCCAGGAAAGGCAATTCGTAATGTTCTGCCAGCCATTTGCCACCTCCTTTACCAAACAGATAGTACCGATTTTCGGGTAGCTCGGCGGGCGTAAAATAGGCCATATTCTCGACGATTCCCAATACCGGTACATTAATTTGCGGTTGCATAAACATTTGCAATCCTTTTTTGGCATCGGCCAGGGCTACCTTCTGCGGCGTGGTTACGATTACCGCCCCTGTAACCGGAGCCGATTGTACCAGCGTTAGATGTACGTCGCCCGTTCCGGGAGGTAAGTCAATTAGCAAGTAATCCAGTTCACCCCAGTTCACATCCCCCATCAACTGTTTAAGTGCCTGACTCGCCATTGGGCCACGCCATACCATCGGGCTGTCCGCCGGTACTAAAAAGCCCATGGAAATCATCTTAATCCCGTACTGCAAAATGGGATTAATCATATTCTTTCCATCTATTACCGTTACAGTCGGTTGCAGATCTTCCGCACCGAACATGACCGGAATGGAAGGTCCGTAGATGTCCGCATCCAGAATCCCGACCTGAGCACCTGCATTTTTCAGGGCAATGGCCAGATTCGCTGTAACCGTTGATTTACCCACACCGCCTTTACCCGAAGCAATGGCGATGACGTTTTTAACCGATGCTAAAATGGTTTTGTTACCAAAAGCCGTAGTCGTTACATCCGCCGTCATGTTCACCACGATGCGTAATTCCGGGTCCACCAAGGTATGGATGGCATCCTCACAACGTTGACGAATGAGTTCTTTCAGGGGACAGGCTGGCGTCGTTAACACAACCGTAAACCGGACCTCACCGACGCCCAGTTCCACGTCTTTAATCATGTTCAACGTAACCAGGTCTTTCTTCAAGTCCGGTTCTTCTACGGTACTTAAGGCCCGTATAATATCTTCTTTGTTAATTCGTAATTCGCCCATAGTGATAATCAAACGGGAGTGAACGGGCTAATTCCGCGTTACCGACCGTTCCTTGCTAACCACAAAGGTAACTAGTAAGTTTCTTATCGGCCTAGCTTATCGCAATCTCTTTGTAATCGATTGGTTCAGTGGCCCAGAGCCTGCGTAATGCGTTGTATTCGTTCGCTTACTTCCGCCCGTTCCGGACTTACATTTACGGGCATCCGTTCAAGATCCGTCAGCAGCTTAGTAAGAAACTGAAGATGAACGGCTGAATTTTCCTGAAAAGGCCGATGATTCAGGGCTTTGGTAATCTTCTCCCAGTCTTTTGTAAACTGTTGGAGTGAGGCATCGAAGTACGTCTGCTGAAATTTTTCAAAGATATACACTTCGGCCATTTCACTGGGGTGAACTAGATCACTCGCATAAAATCGGTAGTCCCGTAAATCATCCAACAGTAATTCGTACGCCGGGAAATACATGACATCGGCGTAATCGCTTACCAGGTAATGACAGGCCGCCCGGAGAATGGACTTACTCACTGAATTATCCATCATCCCATCCTTGGCATGACGTACCGGACTGACGGTTAGAAGTACACGTAAACCAGGATTTACCGCCTTTAGTAAGGCATACACGGTGCCAAACTCTTTGCAAATGGTCTTGACACTCAATAAATCGCGATCAAAGATGCGGGCAGGTTGCTTATGGCAATTCGCTACATACCTGGGCGGTTCCAGCAATCGATACGCCCAGGCTGAACCCAAGGTCAGCACTAGTAAATTAGCCCGACGGAGTGCTTCGGCCAGTTGATCCAGCTCCCGTTGCATCCGTACTCCCAATTCCTGCTGACTCGCAGCGGTTATGGATGAATGCGTATCGTAATGCAGCCAGCGGCCGTCTCGTTCCAGAAATAAACGATCATCCACAGGCTCCTTGGCCAGAGCATACTGCAAAATTCGGTACAGAGCAAGCGGACTAAATAAGGTGCCGAAGGGTTGGTACATCCCTTCGATTTTATGAGCTTGTAACCGCTTTCCGAGTACTTCAGCAAAGCAGGAACCCATCGAAACGACCCGGGATTGTAAACCTAGTTTCCAGGAAGAAGGAGGAATGGAAAATTCGGTGCGAAAGTGCATGCCGGTTTAAATTTTCAGGGATTCGGCGTCCGGTTTAAACGCCGAATCCCTGGATCTTAGGCGTATTCGCGAGCTCCAAAAATAGCACTGCCTACGCGAACAAGAGTACTACCTTCCTGCAAAGCCGTCTCGTAATCGCTGCTCATGCCCATCGACAATTCTTTGAGTTCACAACGCTCAGATACGGGAACGGTAGCTTTCATGCGTTCGAAAAATTGCTTCAATCCCCGAAATTCCAGTCGAACCTGAATTAGATCATCGGTATTAGAAGCCATACCCATTAAACCCACGATGCGAATATTTTTTAATCCGGCCAGGGCTTCGGAGTGGAGGGCTGCTTCGGCTTCCTGCTGGCTGAAACCAAATTTGGTCTCTTCCTGAGCAATGTGAATTTGGAGCAGACAATCAATCACCCGCTTCGCCTTGGCTGCCTGCTTATTGATTTCAAGCAGTAGTTTAAAACTGTCTACGGAATGGATCAACGATACAAACGGAGCAATGGGTTTTACCTTGTTGGTTTGCAAATGACCAATCATGTGCCACTCAATGTCTTTCGGTAACACTTCCCACTTCGCTACCATGTCCTGTACTTTATTTTCGCCGAAGGTTTTGCATCCGGCATCATACGTTTCCTGAAGTACTTCTACGGGGTGAGTCTTAGTAACGGCAATCAAACGGGCCGGGTAGCCAGCCATGTTTTTGGTAATTTTATTCAGATTTTCAACGATGTTCATTCTTAAAACGTTTATACAAAAGTAGTGCTTATCTAGGCTATGTACTACTTTTACGAGTGATTGTCCGCCTAATTCTCCGGTAAGTGGTTGACTTCTCCACGCTTAGGCGTAGTTTTGTCTGCCCGTACCTCCATCATTATTACTCTATATGGAACCATACGATTACACCCGATCAACACCGAAAAAAGATTCTGACAAGAAAGGTTACTTCATTGCAGCTCTCGTCGTGATGGCCGGACTGGTCGCAGTATTAGGCTTTTTGTACTTTAAAGAACGTAATGAACGTGAAACATTATCTTCTCGATCAGTAGTTCAGAAACGAGAGATTTTAAAGGCGAATACTAAACTCGATTCCATTGCAACCCAGCTCGACGCCAAAATTGCCGAAATACGTATGCTTGGCGGCAATATCGACGAATTGATGCAGTTAAAAACGCAGTTGGAAATTGACAAGCAGCGACTGGTAAACGCAACGGCCGATGAAGTCAAAAAGTTTGAAGCCAAACTAGAACAGTATAAAGATTTACTGAAGCAGAAAGACCGGGATATTGTTCGTTTGAAAGAAGAAAACGGCTCGTTAACGACTCAAAATCAGGAGCTAGCCACTAGCAATGAGGGACTAAAAACGGAGCTAAATTCGGCCAGACAGGCGTACGATGATTCCGTTAATGCTCTTAAAGTCAACAACAAAGAATTAAACGATCGGATCAGCGTAGCGGCGGCTCTGAAAGCTCAGAATGTCATGGTATATGCCATTAATTCGAAAGGTAAAGAGCGGGAAAAAATCAAAGCCGACAAAATTGATCAAATTCGAATTGCTTTCGGGCTGGGCGATAATACCCTGACTGAACGTAATGGCAAGGAAATTTTCGTTCGCGTCCTTGATCCTACCGGAGCAGTTATCTCCGATATGGCCACCGGTTCGGGAACGTTTATGTACCAGAGTAAGGAAATGATCTATACTGTTAAAAAGGATATTACTTACCAGGGAAATAACCAACAGGTAGACGTGATCTATAAACGTAACATTCCCTTTAAGAAAGGAAAGCATACAATTGAGCTGTACGCCGAGGGTGTGAAAATTGGCGATGGAATCTTCGAGGTCCGTTCTGGTTTATTTTAGGTAACCCGCATTTTACTGCTCAAAGGCGTCCTGACCGTAGAGGTCAGGACGCCTTTTTTTGTCCAGTGCTGCTTTTTTCCAGGGAATGTTTTTGCAGATCACAGAATTTACGTACTTTTGCGGCTCATTTTTCGAGTATTATCCTTTTTATCACATTTTCCGTACTAACACATGTCACAAAAACAGTACGAGACAGTATTCATCCTCACTCCCGTTTTGTCTGACGTCCAGACGAAGGATGCTGTCGACAAATTCAAAAAAATTCTGACCGATAACGGTTCTGAACTGATCCACGAAGAATCTTGGGGTCTGAAAAAACTGGCCTACCCGATTCAGGGAAAAGGAACGGGCTTCTATCACCTGGTAGAATTCACAGCGAACCCGGACGTAATCGCTACGCTTGAAACGGAATACCGTCGTGATGAGCGGGTAATGCGTTTTCTGACGATTGCTCTGGACAAGCATGCCATTGCGTACAACGAACGCAAGCGTAAAGGTCTGGTGGGCAAGAAACAAGAAGCTCCCGCTGAATAATTAAACGTTAGTAGTTATTCGTTGCTGGTTGTTTGATTGAACAACTAACAACTGATAACCAACAACCAAACTATTCCACGACTATGTCATTGCAGAACGAACCTCTGGATAAAAACCAGAACCGCAAAAAATATGACCGCTTCAAGAAAGCCGGCATCAAATACATCGATTACAAAGATCCTAACTTCCTTCTCAAGTTATTGAACGAGCAAGGTAAGATCCTTCCCCGCCGTCTGACGGGTACTTCGCTCAAAAATCAACGCAAAGTGGCTCAGGCTGTGAAACGTGCTCGTCACATTGCCTTGTTACCTTACGTTGGCGATTCACTGAAGTAGGTTTCCGTTTTTGGTTGTCGTTCCTGATTTTAACGAACAACTCAAAACTGTAAACAGAAAACTTATTTAAACTCATTTACGAAAGAAATGGAAGTTATTCTCAAAACCGATATCGCGGGATTGGGTTATAAAAACGATCTGGTAACGGTTAAACCTGGCTACGGACGTAACTACCTGATTCCCCAAGGCTTCGCGGTAATGGCCAGCGAAACCAACAAAAAAGTACTGGCTGAAAACATCAAGCAAGCCGCTCACAAAGCTGAAAAGCTGAAGAAAGATGCTGAAGATTTAGCCGCAGCAATCGGCGATCTGACGCTGGAAATCCCTGCTAAAGTAGGTGAGAGCGGACGCATCTTCGGTCGTGTAACGAACACGCAAATCTCTGACACGCTGAAAACGAAAGGATTTGACGTAGATCGTAAGAAAATCACGCTGGATTCTGAAGTAAAATCACTCGGCGAATACACCGCTACGCTTGACCTCCACAAAGAAGTGAAGCACAAAGTGAAATTCGTAATCGTAGGCGAATAAGCTTCGATCCCTCCTAAAAAGCCCTGATCAGGATAATCTGATCAGGGCTTTTTGTTTTTTACCGGTTTGCCTCTGGCACCCTCCTACTTCGCTACATTCGCTGTTGCAGATTTGTAACCCGGAATCCGCCTTCTGTGCATTTGTAAGGCATGGGATTACAAATCCTTTCCAGACCCAAATCCGAAAGAGCCACTTCAATCCAGACTTGCCAACCCCGGAGAGTTTCAATGTGATTAGCTCCGTATTTCATACGTGAATCAGCCAGCCCGGTAGGCTTAGCCTACCAATTTTTGCGTCCGTAGCAAATGCTACGGACAACGCGTCCCGATAACTTTATCGGATTTACTTCACCGGAAACCGCAGCGGCGGTCGCTGAAAACGGCAAACCGAAAACTTAAAACTGATTTTCCTAGGTAAACGCCCAAGTCTTTTTACCTTTGCCTTGCTGAAAAGCCAAACTTTAGGGGTGCCCGTTGTTTCGGGCTGAGACATACCCTTTGAACCTGACCAGGTTAGGACCTGCGTAGGGAAAAGTAAGGAATCATTTCTTTCCGGGAAAACGTCCGTCACTACGGCTGTTTTCGTACTTCTTCACTCGTTACGTCTCCCCCTACTGGCTTGTGCTTTCATGCGACATGAAACGTCCCATGACCGTATTTGTCAACAACCAAGCCGTTCAGACGAAAGACGCCGTGTCTTTACGTTCGCTGCTGACGCAACTGGAGCTTGCCGAGAAAAAAGGCATCGCCGTTGCCGTCAACAACGCCATTGTTCCCCGTCTTACCTGGGACCAATTCATCGTATCCGAAAACGAGAAAATCACCATTCTTCAAGCCACTCAGGGAGGTTAACATGAAAAACGAAAAACTGCCAACGCCTCAGACCATCACGCGGGAACCCCTTACTGGCTCCCGGAAGATTTACGTCCCCGGAATCCTGCACGACATTCGCGTAGCCATGCGGGAGATTACCCTTTCGTATACCATCAGCTATATCGGAGACAAGGAAGTCCGTCAACCCAATGCTCCCGTCACCGTCTACGATACCAGCGGCCCGTACACCGACCCTGAGGTGTCGATTGACCTGAAAAAAGGATTGCCCCGCTTACGCGAAAACTGGATTCAGGAACGCGGCGATGTTGAACAACTGTCTGATTTCTCTTCCGAATACTGCCGTGAACGCATGGCCAACCGTAGTCTGGATTCACTCCGGTTTGACCACATTCGCTTGCCGTTACGGGCTAGAGCAGGCCAAAACGTTAGCCAGCTACACTACGCCCGCAAAGGCATCATCACCCCCGAAATGGAATACATTGCTATTCGGGAAAATCAGCGAATTGAGGAACAGTCTGCATCGCTGAGTCACCAGCATCCGGGTCAGAGTTTCGGAGCCAACACGCCTAAAAAGCTCATTACACCGGAGTTCGTTCGTCAGGAAGTAGCCGCTGGACGGGCCGTCATTCCTTCCAATATCAACCACCCAGAAAGCGAACCCATGATCATTGGCCGCAATTTTCTGGTGAAAATCAATACCAACATTGGTAACTCCGTGGTGACTTCCAGCATTGAAGAAGAAGTCGAAAAAGCCGTATGGAGCTGCCGCTGGGGTGGCGACACCCTAATGGATTTATCGACGGGTAAGAACATTCACGAAACCCGCGAATGGATCATCCGCAACTGTCCCGTACCCGTGGGGACTGTACCCATTTATCAGGCTCTGGAAAAGGTAAACGGCAAGGCGGAAGACCTGACCTGGGAGATTTTCCGGGATACGCTCATCGAACAGGCCGAACAAGGCGTGGACTATTTTACCATCCACGCCGGTGTTTTGTTACGGTACATTCCGCTGACGGCCCGGCGTGTCACGGGTATCGTTTCACGGGGCGGTAGTATCCTCGCAAAGTGGTGTTTAGCTCATCATAAAGAAAACTTCCTGTATACGCATTTTGAGGAAATCTGCGAAATCATGAAGGCGTACGACGTGTGCTTCTCCCTCGGTGATGGCCTGCGTCCCGGCTCCATTGCCGATGCCAACGATGCCGCCCAGTTTGCCGAACTCGAAACCCTGGGTGAACTCACGAAAATTGCCTGGAAACACGACGTGCAGGTTATGATCGAAGGTCCCGGCCACGTACCCATGCACCTCATCAAGGAGAACATGGACAAGCAGCTGGAACACTGCCAGGAAGCTCCCTTCTACACCCTGGGCCCGCTCACGACGGACATTGCTCCGGGCTATGACCACATTACGTCCGGTATCGGAGCCGCCATGATTGGCTGGTTCGGTACAGCCATGCTGTGTTACGTAACACCAAAAGAACACCTGGGCTTGCCCAACAAGAAAGACGTAAAAGACGGCGTAATTACCTATAAGATTGCCGCTCACGCCGCCGACCTAGCGAAAGGCCATCCGGGAGCTCAGTATCGCGATAATGCCCTGAGTAAAGCCCGATTTGAGTTCCGCTGGGCTGACCAGTTTAATCTCTCGCTCGACCCGGATACGGCCCGTGAATTCCACGACGAAACCTTACCCGCCGAAGGAGCCAAACTCGCTCACTTCTGCTCCATGTGCGGCCCTCATTTCTGCTCGATGAAAATCACGCAGGAAGTACGGGCGTACGCCGAAGAGAATCAGTTACAGCACGAGCAAGTCTTCGACGAAGCAATGAAGCACAAAGCGAAGGAATTTGTCGAACAGGGTGGAGAAATCTATTTATGATTCAGACCGAACGTCCGTACGTCCTCAGCATTGCCGGACTTGATCCCAGTGCCGGAGCCGGAATCCTCGCTGATGTAAAGGTTTTTGAGTTGAATCAGGTGTACGGACTGTCCGTCTGTACCGCCCTGACCATGCAGCACGACGCGGATTTCCGGGCTTTGGAATGGGTACCGTTGCCGACGATTCTGGACCAGTGTCAGCCCTTATTCGAACGGTATCCCATTGAAATTGTGAAGGTTGGTCTGATCGAATCGTTTGCCGTACTGGATCAACTGACGGGTTGGCTCCTGCAGCAAAATCCGGGTATACAAATTATCTGGGACCCCATTCTGAAAGCCTCGGCCGGATTCACGTTTCACGCAGAAAGCCCATACGTAGCACTTGAAACGGTACTACGACGCCTGAGAATCCTGACGCCCAACGCCTGGGAAGCTCAGCAATTAACCGGCATCGATTCGCCCCTGGAGGCGGCGAAGGTGCTTAGTCAGTACTGCTTGGTTTACCTGAAAGGAGGGCACGTTGAACCCGTGGAGGAAACTGTCACGGATTATCTCCTTTGGGAAGGCGAAGTACTGGCCGCGTATCCGGCTCCTCACCTACCGCAGGGTGAGAAACACGGCAGCGGCTGCGTACTGTCTTCGGCTCTAGCCGCTGGACTAGCCAAAGGGCAATCGATTTCAGAAACGGGCAGATCCACCCGTCAGTACATGAACCGCTATCTGGCCAGCACGCCGTATCTGCTGGGTTTTCATACGCTATGACCATTAGTTCGTTTCACTACATCGTTACCCAACCCGAGCAGGCCGCAGTGGCCTGCTCGGCGGGGGCCGACTGGATTCAGCTTCGCCTGAAAAACAAACCGTACGAAGACTGGAAAGCCATTGCTCAGGAAACGTTGGCCGTTTGCCAGGCTTCCGGTGCCCGCCTCATTATCAATGACAATCCGCATCTGGCCGGAGAAATCGGGGCTGACGGCGTACACCTGGGCAAAGAAGATATGCCCCTTGCCCAGGCCCGTAAGTTAGTAGGTTCGGAGGTAATTATTGGCGGAACGGCCAATACACTCGAGGATATTGTCCAGCACTACCAAAGTGGAGCGGATTACATCGGTCTGGGTCCCTATCGCTTTACCACCACGAAAGAAAAGCTCAGCCCTATTCTGGGACTCGCTGGATACAAAGGCATCATGGAAGCTTTGCAACAGCAAGGAATTTCCATTCCGGTTATTGCCATTGGGGGAATTACGCGAACCGATGTCCCACTCCTGCGGCAGGTGGGCGTTCACGGCATTGCCGTTTCCTCAGCCGTTTCTGCCGCGGCTGATCCCGCCGAACAAACCCGTTTGTTTTTAACTCTTTTGTATGAATCCATCGCTGACCATCGCCGATAAAACCTTCACGTCCCGCCTCTTCACGGGAACGGGCAAGTTTGGGTCTTCTTCCCTCATGCAGGAAGCTCTGCACGCTTCGGGTACGGAGCTGATTACGGTAGCTCTCAAGCGAGTGGACGCTACGCATACGCAGGAGGATGATTTACTTTCCCACCTGCCGACGGCCCATCTGTTGCCGAATACCTCGGGTGTTCGAACGGCCCGAGAAGCCGTATTTGCCGCCCAAATGGCCCGGGAAGCTCTGGAAACCCACTGGCTGAAACTTGAAATTCACCCCGATCCGCGATACCTCCTTCCCGATCCTATTGAAACACTTAAGGCGGCGGAAGAACTCGTAAAATTGGGCTTTGTTGTGCTGCCTTATATCCATGCCGATCCCGTTTTGTGTAAGCGTCTGGAAGAAGTAGGCGTAGCCGCCGTCATGCCTTTGGGGGCTCCCATTGGTACCAACAAGGGTCTGCGAACGCTGGATTTCCTGGAAATCATCATCGAACAAAGTACCGTTCCCGTGGTCGTAGACGCTGGTTTGGGAGCTCCCTCCCACGCCGCTGCTGCGATGGAACTCGGGGCCGACGCCGTACTGGTAAATACCGCCATTGCCGTCTCATCCGACCCAGTACGCATGGCCCAGGCGTTTAAACGAGCCGTTGAAGCCGGACGCATGGCCTACGAAGCCCAATTGGCCCAGCCCATTACCTGGGCTCAGGCCAGCAGTCCGCTGACGGCTTTTCTGGACGAGCTTTCGTAAGAATTCTCATTCGTAGCATTCACTACGGTTGTTGGCCTATTGTGGGCCCGACCGTAAATCAGATTCTGGTATGTTTAAAGATTGGTTTGACCGCTATGCATGGGATACGGTCGTTGGTGACATTCAGGAGACCACGCCACAACGGGTCGAACAGGCTCTGGAAACGTCCAAACGCAGTCTGGATGATTTCAAGGCGTTGATTTCTCCCGCAGCTCTGCCGTATCTGGAACCAATGGCCCAGCAAAGTCGTCAGCTCACACAGCGACGATTTGGCAAGACGATCCAGATGTATGCCCCGCTGTATTTGTCCAACGAATGTCAGAACATCTGCACGTATTGTGCCTTTAGTCTGGATAATAAAATCCGCCGCAAAACACTGACGGATGAGGAGATATTGATCGAAGCTCAGGCCATTAAAAAGCTTGGGTACGACCACGTGTTGCTGGTCACGGGCGAAGCCAATCAGACCGTAGGCGTTGAGTATATCCAGCACGCTATTCGGCTGATTCGTCCCTTGTTCGCTCATATTTCGATGGAAGTGCAGCCTTTGGATCTTCCGGAATACAAAACACTCATTACCGAAGGCCTGCATACGGTACTGGTTTATCAGGAAACGTACCACGAAGAAACGTACAAAACGCACCATCCCAAGGGCAAGAAATCAAACTTCCGCTACCGACTCGATACGCCCGACCGACTGGGCAAAGCTAATATTCATAAAATGGGTTTAGGAGCCCTGCTGGGCCTCGAAGACTGGCGGGCGGATAGCTTTTTTACGGCTCTGCACCTGCAGTATCTCCAGAAAACCTATTGGCAAAGCAAGTACAGCATTTCGTTTCCCCGCTTACGCCCCATTCAGCTTACGGATGAGGTACACCGCTTCAAGTCCTGCATGAGCGACCGTGAGTTAGTACAGCTGATCTGTGCGTATCGGCTGTTCAATGAAGACGTAGAGCTTTCACTTTCTACGCGGGAAACGCCCCGCTTCCGCGATCACCTCATCCAGCTTGGCATTACGAGTATGAGTGCCGGATCAAAAACCAATCCGGGTGGCTACGCCGTCGAACCGGAATCGCTGGAGCAGTTCGAGATTTCGGACGAACGTACGCCCGCTCAAATTTCATCGGTAATCCGTAATCAGGGGTACGTACCCGTCTGGAAAGACTGGGACCCTTCTTTTGTATGAACGAAGACGAACTCAAACGATACAGCCGCCACATTCGTCTGCCAGAAGTGGGTCTGGCTGGACAGGAACGCTTGAAAAACGCCCGTGTGGCCGTCGTCGGGGCGGGTGGATTGGGTTGCCCCGTACTGCAATACCTCACAGCGGCGGGCGTGGGTACGCTGGGCATCATCGACGGGGATACGGTCGAACTGAGTAATCTTCAGCGACAAATTCTGTTTTCAACCGCTCACATGGGTCGTAATAAGGCCGAAGTGGCGGCCGAGGTTTTATACCAGCAGAATCCACATCTCGACTACACTGTTCATGCCTGTTTCCTGATGCCTGAAAACGCCGAAATGATTCTGGCTTCTTACGATTTCGTCGTGGATGGTTCCGATAATTTCGCTACGCGGTACTTGGTCAATGATGCCTGCGTGCTACTAAACAAACCGCTGATTTTTGGCTCGATTTACAAATTTGAGGGGCAGGTCAGCGTCTTCAATTACCAGGGCGGTCCCACCTACCGTTGCCTGTACCCGGAGCCTAGTGAACTGGAAGCCTGTAGCATTGTGGGCGTCCTGGGCGTTTTACCGGGCTTAACGGGTTGCCTAATGGCGACGGAAGTCATCAAACTGATTACGGAAATTGGTGAGCCTTTAAGCGGAATAATCCTGACGTTCAACGTCCTGAACTTTTCATTTTCCAGTTTTTCGTTTGCGTTGAATCCGGAAAACCGGCGTATTACCGCGTTGTCCGCCCCCGTGGAAATCATACCGGAGCTTTCCGTTGAGAAATGGCTCGCACGAATGAACGCGGATGAATCGTTGCTTCTGCTCGACGTTCGGGAGCCTCAGGAGTATGAACTGGATCATCTCGGTGGTCAGCTTATTCCGCTCTCGGAATTGTCTGACAGCTACGAAAGTCTACCTCGGGATCGTACCATCGTTGTCCACTGCCAGTCGGGCGTTCGCAGCAAGAAAGCCGTTCAGTTTTTGCAGGATAAAGGATTTACGCGGGTGTACTCCTTACGCGGTGGCATTCAGGCCGTTCGGGACTCAGCGAACCTGACTTTTCAATTCCCGTAAAGCGGCTACCGGATCCGAACTTTTCCAGAGTGCTCCCATGATCGCAGCCCCGTCGAAACCGGCCTGCTGTACCCGTGCAATAGTTCCGGCGTGTACGCCACCCAGAGCAATCAACTGGGGCAACGGTTCAGTAGCCGCCGAGCGAATCGCCGCGATTTGCTGTTGTAGCTGCTCCAACGGCAGTGAAGGGCCGTAACCGGGCTTACTGATGCTGGGAAACACGGGACTAAAAAACACCAGCGTTGCCCGACCCGCCCACTTCGGCCACTGAGCCAGATCATGAATACTGGTCGAAAAAGGGGCACACGACTTTAACGCCGCCTGTTGCCGCTCTTTCACGTGCCAGCGATGGGCTCCCGGAATCGGGGTAGCCGAAGCCACTAAAATGCGTTCAGCGGATGGATGCGGTGGCGGGTCCGCCATGAGGTTGGTTTTTCGCCAGTACAAGTAATCCAGACCCGTTTCGAGCAATGTTTCGACGAGTGAAGACGGCAGAGGGGTATCTTCGGTAATACCCACCAATAAAAATGATTTCATAGTTGTACGCGTAAAATCAGCGTGCCGTCAGTTTTTTTTACCTGGATACGCCCGAGTTCCTGCCTATCCACCACAAACGGCTCATTCACGCGTAAAGCCGATTTAAACTGTACGGAAAAAAATCGTAGGGGCTCGCAGAGAAACTGTTTTTCCAGCTCTGACAGTAACAGCAAGCCGGGTACCAAAGCCGCCGGACCGCGATGAATCGGGTTATCGTCTCCCGTATGTTGCAGGTAGGCATCGACCTGAGCTCCGGTACAAAAGTTATCGCCTCCCTCCTGTACTACCAAACCGGGGATTGGGTCAACGGGTGGTTTCACTAGCAGTACGGATAGTTGATCGGCTCCCAGCGGATGGCGTAATACGACCATTCGGGCATTTCGCCAGTATTGGTCCTGTTCCGTTTGCAAAGAAGCTGTTACGTCCAGACGAGCGATTACGAATCCCCATAAGTTGGGCGACCGAAATGATTTCAGCACCTCTGCAATGGCCAGTCCCCGCGTACATGATTTATTATTCATAACCCAACGAAAAAGCCCGGCGTATACCGGGCTTTTCTGTTAATCAAACGTATTATTTAACGGCCACCTGAGACTGGAAGTCTTTCCAGGTAGGCAGGATCTGATCTTTTTCGGATACGATGGGAGTTTCGATACCATACGTTTCGAATTCCCAGTCGATACCCAACTCCGGGTCATTCCATAACAGACCTGATTCGGCGGGTTTATTATACAAGTTGGTACACTTGTACATGAACGTTGCTTCTTCTAGAGCAATGAATCCGTGAGCAAACCCCGGTGGTACCCAAAGCATGTTTCCACGTTCTGCCGTCAGCAGAAATTTTTCATGCTGGCCAAACGTCGGAGAATCGGGGCGAATATCGACCACAACATCGAGTACTTTTCCCTGCGTACACCGTACCAGCTTTCCCTGAGCAAAAGGTTCGTGTTGACAGTGTAAACCACGCAAGACGCCTTTTTTAGACCAAGAGTGGTTATCCTGAACGAACTGACTGGCCGTTGGAAGGCCCGCCTGGGTGAAAACTGGCTCATTATACGACTCCCAAAAGAAGCCGCGTTCATCTTCAAAAATCCGGGGGAAAAGTTCAACTAATCCGGTTAGGTGACCAGGACGAAATTCCATGCAATGTGTAAAAGGGTTGCGAGTTTGAAAATAGCAAGACAATTTTGTCGGACAAAAATAGGAAAATCCTAAAGCCAGCTACGTTTTTATTAACGAAAGTTTATGGAACGGTGAGAATGTGCTTAGATTGAATTCCTGACCCTCAGCAAGGACCGCTGTATCAATCCTTTTCTTTTTTTCCCGTGACTCGTTCTGAACTTTTTGCTCAAATCAAAGCCAAGTCTTCCTACCTCTGCGTGGGTCTGGATACGGACATCCAGAAAATACCCCCTTCTCTTCGTAATGAACCCGACCCCATTTTTGCGTTTAATCGGGCTATCATCGAAGCAACGCAGGCATACGCCGTAGCCTATAAGCCTAATCTGGCTTTTTACGAAGCACTGGGGCCGAAAGGCTGGGAAAGTCTGCAAAAAACGCTGGAAATTATTCCTAAGGAATGCTTCACCATTGCGGATGCTAAACGAGGCGATATTGGAAATACATCAGGTTTGTACGCTCGGGCTTTTTTTGACAAGTCGGCTTCCGGACTGGATTTTGATTCGGTAACCGTTGCTCCGTACATGGGCGAAGATTCCGTGAAACCTTTTCTGGCCTTTCCAGGGAAATGGGTTATTCTACTAGCCTTAACTTCCAACGTCGGAAGCTCTGATTTTCAACGTCTCGAAGTCGTTAAAAACGCGGAAGTCCCCCACGCCCGAGCCTTATTTGAGCAGGTATTGATGACCTCGCAAAACTGGGGCAGCCATGATCAGCTCATGTACGTAGTCGGAGCTACTCGGGCCGACCAACTCCAACGCATTCGTGAGCTGGCACCCGAGCATTTTCTGCTCGTTCCCGGTGTGGGAGCCCAGGGTGGTAGTTTGGAAGAAGTATCGCGGTATGGTATGAATCGGCAGTGCGGACTACTGGTCAACTCTTCTCGGGCAATTATTTACGCCTCTTCGGGTGCTGATTTTGCCGAACGGGCCGCTGATGAAGCTCGTAAGGTACAACAGGAAATGGCTGGTTATCTGGAAACTTATCTGTAAGCTAAAACTTTGATACACACCTTTCTTCATAAACTTCCAGTCAGCGAAACCCGTAAAAAATGGATTTGGCTGGTTGGAAGTTTATTGTTTGAGTTGATCGTAGTATTGATTTTTTCCGGGAAACGTCCCCTACCCCCGGACTATGCTACGTATACCCGAATAACGGATGTGATTTTAGCTGGGAATGGTTATATAGATCAAGGAAAAGCTTTTACTTTTTTTCCGCCGGGCTACTCCCTGTATTTAGTTCCATTACATCTCTTCGCCGACCTTATCCATGTTTCCAGGCCCCTGGTTGTTATTGGAATGAATCTATGGGTTGGGGCTGGATCTTTACTTTTGATCAGAAGTATTGCTAGAATTTATTTTCAGGATCAACGAGCGGAATTAGTACCTCTCCTCTGGTGTACGTATCCTTTTCAATTGATTTTAATCATTCAGCCTAACAGTGAAGTCCCTTTTTTACTGTTTTTTCTAGCTTCGATTTTTCTGTTAGGTAAATTTCTGACTCGCCCTACCTTATCGTATTTAATCGGCAGTGGTCTTTGTCTGGGAATCTCCTGTTTAATTCGTCCTATTACCCTTTACCTAGCCATTGCCTGGGCCATAGTTTTAGTTTTTAAACGTACTTTTTTATCCACTAAGGATGTCCAGAGTAGTGGCCAACTAAAGTATGCTTTATTAGTTTGGGTTTTGAGCTTTTTACTCGTTGTCTTTCCTTGGGAATTATACGTTTATTTACACAATGATGAATGGATTCCCGTTCAAGGTAAATCTGTTTTAGTTATCCAGCAAGGTTTGCTATTTGGTCACGAGATGTATCATGGCCAACGTGTCTCGGTTCCCGCCTCAGTGTATGTCTTAATGGACCGGATCGCTCATGCTAAGCCTACTACCCAGGCTATGATGCATGAGCTTCTTCATTCAAATGGCGGTGTACTCCTGCAACTTATCGGCTTGAAAGCTACGCGTTGCTGGTATGGCCTTTGGAATAATCCATACGAATCCTTTACTAAATGGATTCAGCTCAGTTATTTATTGCTAGCTCTAGCAGGTTTCATTCGTTACTATCGCACAAAGAGTCTGACTTTAATTTCAGTACTGCCTGCGTTGTTAATTCTTTATTTCTGGGGAACGACGTTACTCTTGATTCCACTCCTACGCTATATGATCCCTGCCATGCCTTTCGTCTTTCTGTATGTGGCGGCTTTTTTCCCTGCAAAAAGTTCGGCTAAATAATCTGGCGAATTACATTCTTGATATTCAACTCCACAATATCAACCATGCTGTTACACTTCAGATACAGTCTATTTTTATAATAATCCGCCAGTCCTTTTTTCAACGTTACAATGTTATCGGGCGATGAAAGGGGGTTTCGATTCGCTACGTCTCGCAGATGAGCCAGTCGGTGCCGTTCACTGCGAATGCGGTGTACAAGCATCGACCGTTCCTCCTGCTGGTACTGCCAGACGGTTTTATCGGTCAGGTGCTCCATCGCCAGTTTCACGTACGGCAGGTTTTCCTTGAAAAACTGAGGCATGTACACCCGGCGATTTCCCTCGTAAAACTGCTGATCGAAATCAATACAGCGAATCCGAAATTGAAAGTCATCAAAATCGGGGGTTATCTGCCAGACAAAGTTGTACGAACGCATGTCACCGAGTAGCATAATCAGGCAGCGTTCGTTGAACTTCACAAACTCTTTAGCAATACGAATCCGGTTGTACTCCGCATTCTGCATGTATTTGTGGTGAAAAATATCACCCGGAATACCCGCAATGTGCTCTTCAATGAGCGTAGTATGATCGACGAGGTAGTTGACGTGGTTGGGAGAAAGCGTATGTTCCAGTTCCAACCCATAAATCCGGGAAGCGTCGGCTTTTTTGACGTAGAAGTAATCATAGACGTCATTGAGCCGATTCACGATTCGGATTCGGAAAGGATGCGTGTTGCCAAAGGTACAGTAGTCAATCCGGTCGATGTACTTATGCTCGACGATATCGATGTTCCCCGAGGTATTCAGCATGGCGTATATTTTCTTCAAACCATTATGAATCCGGTCGATGTCGTAGGGCGGATAGATAGGCGATTCCCAAAGGGTATCTTTTCCGTGTTTGTCAATCACCGGAATCGTTTCCCGAAAGTTCATCAGATCATTGTAGCCAATGGGAAGGCGGGCTTCCCGCTGATAGGTATGCAAATATCTATGTAGTTCCGCACTGATTGGAAAAAGGGGCTTCTTCTTATGAATAGTTACGTCCTCGCTCATCTACTTTTTTAACAAAGATACAGCTTCTTGCGACTTCAAAACTCCTGCAAATACGCACGATTAACGTCAATCCTAGCCATTAAAGATTAGCTTAGGTTATCAGCTCGACAAAAAATATTGATAAAAATCAATTTTTATTAACTACATTTAATATTCTGAAAATCAATAAATTATCTATAATAATTATCCTTCACAAATAGTATTCACGATAAAAAATTAAAACCACGTTAAAACCATATTAAAATTTTACAGTTAGGTTAGCGAGGGCTTAACAAATGTTAGTGCCATAAACCTATACCGCCCCGCTTCTATCACTAACGCTTCTAAAATCCCTGTAAACATGCTACATGCGTACAAAGGCATCCGTAAGGTCGGAGCCATCCTTACCCTGGCTTCTCTGGTCGCCCTGCAATCTTGTACAGACCACCGCACCCCACCGGACCCACTGCCCAACCAGAAATTTTTTGGTCTCACTGCCGGCAATCAGTTGCTGGAACTCAATGTCCAATCACCCAATGCTCCTACGCGAACCCTGAAAATCGGCGTTCCGCAGAATGAGCGAGTGTTAGCCATCGATTTTCGTCCGGCTACGGGTCAATTGTACGCAGTGACCGACGCCAGCAAGCTCTATACCATCAACCTGACCGAAGGAACCGCCGCCGGTACCGCTACCCAGGTAGGTTCGCAGCCTTTTGCACCGGCCCTGGATGGTACCGAAGTAGCTTTTGATTTTAACCCTACCGTTGATCGGATTCGTCTGGTTACGAACAAAGGTCAAAACCTGCGACTGCATCCCGAGACGGGAGCTACTGCAGCAGTAGACGGAGTCATTAACGGCATTAGCGGGGCTGCCATTACGGCAGCGGCGTATACCAATAGCAAAGCTGGGGCAACCAGTACCGTTCTGTACGACATTGATCCCGTTACGAATCAATTATATAAACAAGATCCCCCCAACAATGGTACGCTCGTTCCGGTAGGCCCCCTGGGACTGGACGTAGAAGCCGTGGGTGGTTTTGACATCGCTCCGGATAATTCCTTTACGCTGGCTTCTGTCAAAGTGGAAGGCAAATGGGAAATTACGCAGGTGGATGTAGGAAACGGCAGCCTGAAAAAACTGGGCGACCTGAGCCAGGAATTGTTAGGTATTGCCCTTCCTCCGCAAGCGGTAGCTTACGCAGTAGATGCGGCAAGTAACGAATTACTGATTTTTAATCCGGGGGATGCGGCATCTGTAGTAGCCAAACCCATCACAGGCATTCAGGCCAATGAAAAAATTCTGGGTATTGACTTCCGCCCGGCTACGGGCCAATTGTACGCTCTGGGCAGTACTAGCCGGGTGTATATCCTTAACACTTCATCGGGAGCCGCTGCACTAGCGGCCGGTACGGGTGAACTCAGTGTGAAGCTGGATGGTACGGATTTCGGCTTTGACTTTAATCCGGTAGCGGATCGCATTCGCATCATCAGCAATACAGGTCAGAACCTGCGGGTAAATCCAGCAGATCTGGTTGCTACCGTTGATGGTACGCTCAATCCCGGCACGCCTACGGTGACCGCTTCGGCGTATACCAACAACTACGCTGGTACCACGGCTACGACGCTTTTCAACATTGATACCAATACCGATCAATTGACGCAGCAGGTACCTCCGAATAATGGTACGCAAGTAGCCGTAGGGGCCACGGGCGTAGATGCAACGGGTGCCAACGGTTTCGACATTGGCGGTACGACGGGCAATGCCTGGGCTCTGCTTCGTTCCGGTGGCAGCACGTCTCTGTATAAGGTAAACCTGACTTCGGGTCAGCTAACGCCAGCGATTCCCTTTAACCGCAGCGTAAGCGGCTTTGCGTTAGGACTTGGTTTTTAAGTTTT
This sequence comes from Siphonobacter curvatus, assembly GCF_002943425.1. NCBI lineage: Bacteria > Pseudomonadati > Bacteroidota > Cytophagia > Cytophagales > Cytophagaceae > Siphonobacter > Siphonobacter curvatus. Next base: position 1,658,646 of record NZ_PTRA01000001.1, on the reverse strand, counting down.
ACGTCAAGAAAGTAAAAAGGTACGGATGCTTATCCGTACCTTTTTTTGTTAAGACAAATACATAATAACGGCCTGGTTTTGCTCGGCAGCTTTCGCATAAAATTCTTTTAAATGTTGAAACTGATTTAGAACATAGTCGGCTTCAATTTCTTCCCAATACCCCGGATAAATATCTAAGGCATTCATTTCTTCCGCATTGAAACGATTTCTTAAGACATCATCCGTCAGCAAGTTTAGTATTCCCAGCGATTCCTTTACATCCGCCGCGGTTAAAAACCGGGGTGAAACCATGGCATACTCTAAAGGGACATCCAGACTATGTTTCCCACAGATATGCACGGTTAGCGGGTTCGAGAACGCTTCGCTTAAGGGTTTACCCGTCAATAGATAAATAATCCCTTCCCAAGCCTTGTCAACATCCGTTCGGGATTCTTCGGGTAAGTGTTCGTTAGGCTCATCCAGATCACTTTTCAGCAAGTTTTCTTCGCCCAATTTTTCATTAATCTGATACTGTCTCAATCGATGCTCACTGACGCGGAGAAACCAAAGTCCTAAACTCATACAGGTGTTTTTAAAAAGATAATTAATTGGTGCGTATTATAACGGAAGTCCCATCACCTGGGGGCGTTCACTTATCAAAATATACAGGGCTTTCACGTAAGCGTCAGACAAAGGCCCAGTCATCCGACTATCCAGGTAAACCATCCGATCATCGGATACCAGAAGAAGAGCACCTTTGGGTACAACCTGAGTAGCCTGATTAAAGGACGAATCCAAGGAAGCCCATAAGGCTGGCCAAGGTTTTCGAGAAATCATTACATCAGATATCAAGGGATACAGGATAGGTTATTCACTCCCACAAAAGTAGTGGCTTCCTTCGCACGAAAGCCCGATCACGGAAGTCAATTTTTAGCAATACGGGATAACGTATATAGACTGATTTTTATCAAATGAACCTTAAACCGGCCCCCTGATTTTCCATGAATGGTTTGGGAAATCCCGCATTCCTTAGCAATTTCGTTGGTTGTTTTACTGAGCTATCAACTAAACTATGAAACTTAAACAGTTGCCGCTAATGTTAACACTAACGGCTGGGCCCCTGTTTGTGCAGGCTCAAGGTCCAAATGTTATTGTTAAGTCCGTACCTATGGAAGAAAACCCTCTGTTACAGGCATTTAATACGCCTTTTGAAACGCCTCCCTACGATAAAATCAAAGTAGAACATTTCCTCCCCGCCCTCAAAGAAGGGATGGCTCAGGGTCGGAAAGAAATCGATATCATTGTTCATAACGCCTCCAAGCCTACGTTCCAGAACACGATTGTTGCTCTGGAAAATGCGGGTCAGCAACTCAGTCGGGTTACCCCCGTTCTGTTTCACCTGAACAGTGCCGAAACTTCGCCTGAATTACAGAAAGTAGTTCGTGAAGCGTCACCTTTGTTGACCGAGTATGGCAACGATATTTCCCTGAACGAGAAGCTGTTTGCTCGTGTAAAGGCCGTTTGGGATGAACGCGACAAGCTGAAACTCAACAAAGAAGATCAGATGTTGCTGGAGAAAACCTACAAAGGTTTTGCCCGCAACGGAGCCAACCTGTCGGAAGCCGACAAGAACAAACTCCGGGCCATCAACAAGGATTTGTCGCAACTGTCGATTGAATTCAACGAGCACAACCTGGCCGAAACGAATGAGTACAGCTTAGTGGTAACCGACGAAAAACAACTGTCGGGACTCCCTGATTTTGTCAAGGAAGCCGCTAAAGCTACGGCCAAGAAAATGAACAAAGAAGGCTGGGTATTTACGCTCCAGGCTCCAAGTTACGGTCCATTCATGCAGTACGCCGATAACCGGGAATTGCGGAAAGAACTCTGGCTAGCGTACAACAAACGCGGATTTAAAGGCGATAAAAACGATAATCAGGAAATCATCCAGAAAATCGTGAAGCTGCGGTACGAAAAAGCCAAGTTACTCGGGTACAAAACCTGGGCGGACTACGTACTCGAAGAACGCATGGCCGAAAATCCAACGAAAGTACTCGAATTCGAGAAAAACCTGTTGAGCTATGCCAAACCTGCCGCTGAGCGTGAAATTAAGGAACTGACGGACTTTGCCAAATCACAGGGCTACACCGAACCTGTGATGCAACGCTGGGATGCGGGCTATTACGCCGAAAAACTCAAGAAGGAAAAATACGCCATCAACGATGAGTTACTGAAGCCGTACTTCAAACTCGAAAACGTATTGGATGGTCTCTTTAAGTTGACCAACAAACTGTACGGCTTGACATTTAAGGAACGCAAGGACATTCCAACCTGGAATGAAGAGGTAAAGACCTACGAAATTCTGGACGACAAAGGTAAATTGCTGGCGATCTGGTACGGTGATTACTTCCCACGCCCCGGCAAACGGGCCGGTGCCTGGAATTCCGGTACGCGTTCCCAGCATTTCGAGAACGGTAAAGACATTCGTCCGCACGTACTGAACGTTTGTAACTTCACTCGTCCGACCGAAACGATGCCTTCGCTGCTGACTTTCCGCGAAGTGGAAACCCTCTTTCACGAGTTCGGTCACGCCCTGCACGCCATGAGTTCACACGTGAAATACGACGCCTTGAGCGGTACGAGCGTATCCTGGGATTTCGTGGAGTTGCCCAGTCAATTCATGGAAAACTTCTGTCTGGAACCCGAAGTACTCAAGCTGTTTGCCAAACATTATCAGACGGGCGAAGTCATTCCGCAGGAATACATCGAAAAACTGAAAGCTTCGTCTAACTTCATGGCGGGCGTAGGTACGGCTCGTCAGATTAACTTGGGTCTGACGGATATGGCCTGGCACGGACAGGCTCCCACGGGTGAAAGCGTAGCTCAGGTGGAAGCCAAAGTAGCGGCCCAAACGGAAGTGTATCCGATTGTGGAAGGTACGGCGATGAGCCCGGCTTTTGCTCACATTTTCGCGGGTGGTTACTCGGCGGGTTATTACTCGTACATGTGGAGTGAAGTACTTGACGCCGATGCGTTTGATTTGTTCAAGCAAAAAGGCATCTTCAATAAGCAGGTAGCTAATTCATTCCGTGACAACATTCTGTCGAAAGGTGGTACGGAAAAACCCATGGAACTATACAAAAAATTCCGGGGCCGCGAACCGCAACCGGATGCAATGTTACGTCGCTCAGGTTTGATTGTTCAGTAAGCTTAATTACTTTATTTAAAAGTCGGTTTTCTTTTACAGAAAACCGACTTTTTTTTGCGTAACTCTATAGGTTTTAATTCTTTAAAAATTCAATTTGTTATTAACGTTTTTATGAATTTAAAATAAACTTGCAAATGCTTCAAAGTAAAGTACATATTGCGAGTGTAATTACTATAAACTCCTACTAACATGTCTTTTTTACGTTTTGCTATTGCGATTTTATGTATTTCAACGTTTGCTTTTGTTAGTTGTTCGAAAGATGAAGAAAAGCCAGCGAATCAACTTGACCGAGCTAGTTTAATTAACAAGACGTGGGTAACAACTGGAACAGCCATTAAATATGACGGCAAAACCTATTCGTATGGCACGGAACAAACGTTAACAGATATTTCCTTTTTATTTAAGGATAATGGAGAAGTAATCATCAGTGCAGATAATGATGATGATACCAGCACCTGGGTTCTCGAAAACAAAACGATCAAAATCAAAGACGACGAAGGAACGTTTGATCTTGTTGTTAACGAATTAAAGGACAAAACTTTAACAATTGATTTAGCTAAAAATTTAGATCCTACTAAAAATCCTGAAACGCTCTCCATCGCTGAACAGAACGGATTTGAACTAGCTTATGCACTTCTACTAGGCCGTGAAAAAATTGATATAACCAAGTCAAATAAAACGGTCGACGTTATGCTGACGCTTATCAGCAAATAAAGACATCAATTATCTTAAACGGCTCGCCCACCCGCGAGCCGTTTTCTTTTTATACCTCCGATCATTTTGTTCTCACCTACTTTTTCATAGGTTTGGTACATGGAGGAACTGCAATCGCTTATACAATCCGTATCGGATGCGTCGTACGCTGAAAAGCTGGGAGCTTTTCTGGACAAACATTACGGAGATACTCAAACTCGTCCCTATCATAACTGGGAACACATCCATGAGATGATGGACTTATTCCGGTCCCATCAGTCTCAGCTGCACGATCCCGAGGCGGTATTGCTCACAATCTACTTCCATGACGTGATCTATCAGCCGCTGTATACTAATAACGAATTGCAAAGTGCAGAACGGGCTCAGGAATGGCTTTCCAAAACGGACCTTCCCACGGAATCCATTCGCAAAGTATACGAGTACATTCTTTCCACGAAAACGCACGCCAATCATACCGAAGATCAGGATCTGGACTATCTGCTGGATTTTGATTTGTCTATTCTGGGTAGTGATCCCGATCGTTATCGCCTGTATGCACAACAGATTCGACAAGAGTTTCACGAAGTACCGGAGCTGATGTACCGCGAAGGTCGGAAACGCATTCTGGGCGTCTTTTTAGCCATGCCTTCCATTTTTAAAACGGAAGCCTTTCAGCACCAGTACGAACAGCAGGCCCGCAGCAACATTGAATGGGAAATCAAGGCCCTGGATGAACCGGCCAACTGAACCTTTCGCGGATGGGTTTGTTGCTTTTACAGGAACCTTTCTTCTGATTTTTGAACATGGCAGATCATCAATTATACGACGTAGTCATCATTGGCGGCGGTCCGATTGGGCTGGCTTGCGGACTGGAAGCCCAGAAAAAGGGTCTTCGATATGTGATTCTGGAAAAAGGCTGTCTGGTCAATTCCATTTATAATTACCCCGCCAACATGACGTTTTTTTCCACCAGCGACCGTCTGGAAGTGGGTGGCGTTCCTTTTGTATCCAACAATGCCAAACCGACGCGTTCGGAGGCCCTGGAGTATTACCGCCGCGTGGCGATGTCGTACCGACTCAATATCCGGCTTTTTGAGAAAGTAGAAGCGATTGAGGATCATACGCAAAGCATCGAAGCGATTGAACATCGTCAGTATCTGGTGCGAACCAGCAAGGCTTCTTACCTGACGGCTAACGTGGTGATTGCCATTGGCTTTTACGATACGCCCAACCTCATGTACATTCCGGGCGAAGATTTACCGAAAGTAACGCACTATTATCAAGAACCGCACTTCTACGCGGGCATGAACGTGCTGGTCGTTGGAGCCAATAATTCGTCCGTGGATGCCGCTCTGGAAACGTATCGCAAAGGAGCGAATGTGACCATGGTGATTCGGGCGGGTGAAATTGGACGCCGGGTGAAATACTGGGTGAAACCTGACATTGAAAACCGGATTGCTGAGGGGTCCATTAAAGCCTATTTCCATTCCAACCTGACGGAGATTCGGGAAACGGAAGTGGATATTCAAACGCCCGATGGTCTGGTTACCATTCCTAATGATTTTGTGGTAGCGGCAACGGGTTACCAGCCTAATTTCGATTTTCTGACGGGCTCTGGCATCGTACTTTCCGACGACGAAAAGCGGTATCCTTCCTACGATCCTGAGAACCAAGAAAGTAATAAACCCGGCGTTTATCTGGCGGGCGTTGTGTGCGGTGGCATGGACACGCACGTCTGGTTCATCGAAAATTCCCGTATCCATGCGGAGAAGATTATTGAGAAAATCAGTGCGGAGCGGCTGGCCGTAAATGCATGAACTAAGGAGTGAATGATAGAATAGAGGGGTGGCGTCATTGATTATACATTGCATCCGTATTTTTCTGTACTCATTCTATTATTCATTCATATCATTGCTCCTCTTAGCCCCGGATTGAAATCCGAGGCTGGTGTCAGTCCTAGGGACTTTTTTCCTAGGGGCCTGGTAACCTTAGGTGTGCGAATTGAGTCAGCACTGAGGTTCTTGCCTTAACAACCACCAACCAACAACGATTAACCATCAACTACCAACGATCCATGTCCGTCCTTTCCAAGCTGATTGATCATGCCCTACTCCACCCTACCCTGACGGATGCCGAATTGGAAGCCGGTTGTCGGCTGGCGATTCAATACGATGTAGCCACAGTTTGTATTAAACCTTATGCCGTTTCCAGGGCAGCCCAATGGTTAGCGGGTAGCCATGTAGGCGTCTGTACGGTAATTGGCTTTCCGCACGGCAGTAATACCATGGCGGTAAAAGTAGCCGAAACCATCCAGGCTTGTCGGGACGGTGCTACGGAAATTGATATGGTGGTGAATATCGGAAAAGTACTGAGTGAAGACTGGACCTACATTCGGCAGGAAATTCAGGCCGTTCAGAAAGCTTGTCAGCAACAGGAAGCCCTTTTAAAGGTCATTTTTGAAAACGATTTTCTTCCTGCCGATGCCTATAAAATCAAACTCTGCGAAATCTGTACGGAAATTGGCGTGGCCTTTGTCAAAACTTCCACGGGTTTCGGATATGTCAAACAACCCGATGGTTCGTTTCAATCGCAGGGAGCCACGCTGGCAGACTTACAACTCATGCTTGATCACATCGGTCCGAACGTCGCCGTTAAAGCTTCGGGAGGTATCCGCACGCTGGAACAAGTACGCCACTTGCAGGCCATGGGCGTGCGACGCATCGGTACCAGCTCAACGAGTTCAATTTTGAATGAGTGAATAGTAGAAGGAGTGAGTGTAAATCACGACGGCTCTTTCTACTATTCACTCAGCCCATCAACTTACAACGATAAACCAATAACCAACGAATGCTTGACCTCGGCTTTGTATCGGCCATTTTGCCGGATTATAACCTCGAAAATGTATTGAAATTTGCTTCCCAGCACGAATTCAAATGTGTGGAAATCATGTGCTGGCCAAAGGAAAATTCAGAAGCCCGCCGATACGCGGGCGTGACCCACATTGATGTAGATGATCTGGACGCCCAAACCATTGCTACGATCCGCAACCGTACCAAAGAATACGGCGTTTCGATCTCCGGGTTGGGCTACTATCCCAACCCGCTCGATCCCGATCCGGAAAAAGCGGAGTTTTACCGGGAACATATCAAGAAAATCATTCGGGCGGCGGCTCAGTTGCGAATTCCGATGGTAAACACGTTCATTGGGCGTAATCCGAAGCTGACGATCACGGAGAACCTCAAGCTCTTCGCCGAACATTGGCCCGCGATTGTGAAAGTGGCCGAAGAACACAATGTAAAGATTGGTATCGAAAACTGTCCGATGTGGTATACCGACGACGAGTGGCCCGGCGGCAAAAACCTGGCGACGACACCAGCCATCTGGGATCGGATGTTTGAGATTATTCCGTCCCCTATTCTGGGACTGAACTACGACCCAAGCCATTTGATCTGGCAGATGATGGACGAGATCCGTCCCATTTACGACTACAAAGACCGGTTGCACCACATTCACCTCAAAGATGTAAAAGTATACCGTGAGAAGCTCAATCGGGTGGGTATTATGGCGAATCCATCCGATTACCATTCGCCGAAATTACCTGGACTGGGTGACGTAAACTGGCGGGGCTTTTTCGCGGCCCTGACCGATGTTCGGTACCGTGGTCCGGTGGTGATTGAGGTAGAAGATAAAGCGTACGAAGGCAGTTTAAAAGATGTACAAACGGCTATTCTAACTTCCCGGAATTACGTACGACAGTTTCTTGGTTAGTGGATGGCCACGAAGGTTCACCAACAAGAAAGCTTACCATATTCGGAAAGCTATTTATTACCTTAATTTCTTAGTGAGCCTTCGTGGCTAAACGCCCGATTGCAACGCCAGATATTCCGCCACCAACGCCAGCGAATGTGCCGGACATTCCCAGTTAATATGGCTCAATTTCCAGGAGGCTAGCCAGCGGGTTTGAGGATAATAATTCAGTAGCGGGGCGATGGAAAAATAATGATTCCGGCTTTTCTCGATCAACGTTTTCAGCGACCAATCCGCGGGAATGAGTTCCGGTACCGTTTCGCCCAATCGCAGCAACGTCGTCGCCAGCATGATCTGATCCATGAACGTACGGCATTGATACGCTTTCATATCCTGAATCAGGCGTTCCCGGCAATCTGGCAGTACGGGCACCTCTGCCAGCAGTCGGCCTACGTGATACATAATCAGCGGCGTAGTGGCATAGTACGCCGACAGTTCCAGCGGATTTTTCAGGTACTCACCTGAACGGATGCTGTAGTCAATAAATTCCAGTACATCCTCATCAAATCCATCGAGTGGTAATTGTTGGCGAAAGACCCAGAGCATTACGTTCGAAAGCGTGCTAGTATCGAAGTCAATCGGCATGTTTTCACCAAACCAGGTCGAGTAGATTTTTTTCTTCCGAAAGGTCTGCGGTCCCGTTTCGGCCCAACCCTTAATGGTATTCGCGTGAGCCCTTAACTTGGCCTTCAGCCATTGATTTTCTTCCGGCGTTCGGGGCGTAATCAGGTAAATCATGACCGTATCGTCCACGTCGTCGGGCAGTTTGAAGTGCCGCGTTCGGTGCATGAGTATACCGTTTGGAAAATGACGGGACGGTTGGGTTTGGTAAAAGTTATACGTCGCCAGCCCATCTTTGTTCTGGTAGAGCGGGTACGTAGCGGCGGCCTGGGTCGTTATTGTATCAACGCACTGCTGACTTTCGGGCGAAAGCCGGGCACGGATTTCCTGAAGTGCAAAAACCGTAATGGCCGTAAAGAAGATATTGGAATCTTCCCGGCGGTATCCGAGTTCTGTTTTGAGTCGCTGACTGGGAAAAAGTCCGGCGGGGTAATACGCATCACCCCGGGATTGAAGCGACGAAAGGTGTTTTACTAGAGCATCAAGCAAAGACATCATACGGTACAAAGAAACGGGTTCCCGCTCACATGTACCCGGCTCTGCTGAAATTCATCCCAAAATCTCCGGATGAGTGATCCGAGAATTTACCGCTGATCCCATCCGGTTTCGTTCCATCCGGGGCTCGTACCATTTTTGTAGAACATTCCGGAACATCTTAACCTGCTACACTAGCGTTAAACTCGTACTTAACATTACATCTATGACACCCACCAAAAAAGGAACCTTTGTTCGTAAAGCGAAAGACATCACAATTGGCGGTACCCTCACGCTCGCTCTACTCACTGGAGCGATCACTTTACAAAGCTGCGGAAATAATTCAGAGGAACGGCAGTACGAAACCCGCGAGGAGACTACCTTCGGCAAAGGCGTACGTACGTACATCACCGAAACCAGTCCGGGCGAATTCAAGATCACGGACGAAGTATCCGTAGCTGCCGACAGTGCTCAAGCCATTGTGCGGTACTACGACGGCCACCGCGATACGCTGACGGCTCAGGCTGCCAAAGCACTCATTGACAAGGAAGTCATTAACAATCAGCAGTATCACGCCGGACATAGTGGTTTGGGTAGTGCTCTGCTTTGGGGGGGTATGGGCTATTTCCTGGCCAATTCGCTCAACAACCGACGGTATCAGCAATATCAGACGCAGTACGGCGATCAGCAGCGTTCCCGTTTTTATACTAACCCAGCGGTCTTCAGCCGTTCAAACAACGTACGTCAGGAAGTACAAAGCTCCCGCCGAACCCAAACGGTCCGTACGTCACGTCCATCGGGTGGACGTAGCGGATTCTTTGGCGGTAGCCGCAGCCGTAGTTATGGTGGCTAAGCGTACGTATCTATTGAATACTTGTTGAAGAATATCCCCTCAATCGAATGAAAATTAAAACCTTACCTACGGCTCCAGAAGCCCAGCTTCGTCAAATTGGCTGGGACTGGATGCTGGGTTCCGATACACTTCCTTACTTGACTCATGAGTTGGTAAGTATTAACCAGACTGAGGCTCAGGCGTATTATGACGCGGCCAATGATTTGTACGAACTATTTGTAGAAGCTGGACAAGCCGTGATTGATCAGGAACGTTTTGCGGAACTGGGCATTCCCGAAAACCTGATTGAACTGATCAAACTCTCCTGGAACGACGACCGCCATTTGCACCTGTACGGTCGCTTCGATCTGGCTGGAGGCATTGACGGCAAGCCCATTAAACTGATTGAGTTCAATGCCGATACAGCTACCTGCATCCCCGAAACGGGCATTGTGCAGTGGGCCCACCTGAAGGCCAACGGGCTCGACGAAGCCGCTCAGTTTAATACCTTGTACGAATCGCTGGTAGAGAACTTTGAAATTCTACGGAATCTCAACTCTGATCTGACGCCTACCCTGCTGGTATCGGCCATGCGGGATACACCCGAAGACGACGCCAACGTACAGGTGATTGGCGAAGCGGCCAAAGAGGCCGGTTTTGATGTAGAGTATGCCTACGTGGATGAAGTGGAATTTTCGCCAAGTGAAGGCCTTTTTCGCCAAAATTCGCAAAATGGCACGTTTGAACGCTTTGATTTCTGGTTCAAACTTGTTCCTTGGGAATACATTGCCTGGGAAGAACCGGATCTGGCGGATATTCTGACGCAGGTGGTTAAAAACCGGAAAACGGTAATTATTAACCCCGCATATACCCTGCTATTCCAGTCCAAGGCTATTTTGAAAGTTCTCTGGGAATTGAATCCCAATCATCCGCTCCTGCTGCAAACGCAGGCCCAACCCTTAGCGGGCAAGGCTTCGGTTCGGAAAGTACTCTTTGGCCGGGAAGGGGCCAATGTAGAAATGCTCGATCCGCAGGGGAAAGCTACCGACCAGGCCGAGGGTGAATACGGAGAACAGGATTCCATCTATCAGGAATACGTGGAATTTCCGGTGGATCCACAGGGTAATCGCTATCAGGCGGGGGTTTTCTTCGCGGGAGAAGGCTGCGGGTTAGGTTTTCGTCGGGGCGGGAAAATTCTGGATAACTCCGCTCAGTTCTCGGGGCATCTGGTGGAGTAATTCGTTTGCTGTTTTCCGTTTTTGTCCCAACGGTACGAAGGTACTACGTTTCACAAAGGTACGCTTGCACCGATTTAAAACCGTCATGGACTGATCGGTGCAGCAATGGTTAAGCGTCTCCGACGCGACATGCCGCAAAATTATTTCCTTCAAGACTACAAACACGAAACCCCGGCGTCATTCGGAACAAAATTCCTCAATAACGCTGGGGTTTCCTTCTTAACGCCAATCCACTGAAATTAGTAAACCGAAAACGGTAAACTAAACTACTCGTGGTGACTCATTTTGCTGTCTTTCTTGCAGCAGGCGGGCAGTTTTTCGTAGCCTTTCGCGTCGGCGGGTACGCTGTCGGCGTCGTAACCCGTTTTCATGATGGTTTCCTTAATCTGCTCTTCGTTCGTCTTCTTGGGGTCGTACGTTATCGTTACGACCTTATCTTTTAGGTCCAGATTGGATTCTTTAACTCCTTTCGAAAAAGCCAGATTCTTTTCGATCCGGGCTTTGCACATGCCACAAATGGCCGAGGTTTTGATTTTTACGGTTTTGGGTTCGTCCTTTGCCCAAACCAGTCCGCTCAATAAGAGGCAGCAGCTGAATACGAGTGATTTTAACATACGCATAATATTGATTAAATGATAAACAAAGAGGGTTTTCAAATCATTCCGTCATTTTTCCTTTTGCTACTTTCATTCGTAAAAATGACGGCATCCCGACTGGTTTGAAGCCAGTCGGGATACACTATTAAGCGGCAACCATGCTTTCGCATACCTCCGCACAGTGGCGGCAGGCTTCGGCACAGCGGGCACAGACTTCGTCGCCGTGCTGGGCGTGCTTTTCGCATTCGGCCGCACAAGCTTTACATACTTCTGCACAGAGTTTACACATATCCATGGCAAACTGAGAATCCCGGGCACATAACCGGGCACAGGTCGTACAAACTTCGGCACAGTCCCGGCATAACTGAATACACTGGGTACGGTCCATGTCGTGATCCATCTTCGTTACACAATTCGTAACGCAGGCTTCGCAGGTTTTCACGCAGGCCAGACAGGCCTCGATACAAGCATCCATGTTCATAAGCAATCAAGGTTTGGTTGGTATAATGTTTGAAATGTAAGCGTTGAAGGAAGTTTGATCCTTTTTACATCTTCAGGCGGGTTGGCGTGAGTCGCACATACACCTGACCCGATACGGGCGTACTTCCGTAGAGGTTATTTAACGCCTGATCTTTCAAGAAAACTGTACCCTGCACCCCAGCGACCAGCCATAATTTGCCAACCTGAGCCACCTGATGATTGTACCCCAAACTCAGGGCATGAACATTATACAGAGCATTACCCGGTATCACTAATTCTTCAGCCGATTTCTGTACCCATTCGTAGCGACCGTACAAGGCCCAGGTGGCGTGTTGCCAATTGGATTCCAATAATATTGAGTGTTCCTGATGATGATCACCCGCGTCATTGTAGCCCCAGGAAGCCGTGGTACCCAACCAGCTCGTTTTGCCCAGGGTTTTCAGGTGTTGTACGGACGCAGTCGTTCGATTAACGTTTTCGCTGGGATGAAGTGATTCGGGGGAATGAATGTAAGCTCTCGAAGCCTGTAGAGACCAGTGCATGGAAGGATTCCAGGAAACCCGGTAGCTATACGAATCAAAGCGGGGACGATCGAAATTGTACCGATTTTCGCCGGGTTCGCGTCCCGTAAAGCTCGACCCTTCCAGTTTCACCTGCCCTACCCGTACGCCCAGCGTTGCTACTCCGTACGTAATATGCGTCGCATCCTGCCAGTGGTGACTCAGGGTAGCGTCCGGATTATTCCAGGCCGAGAAACGGTGCATGAAGGCAACGGGCCCCAACGCTGGTTCGCCCGGATAGCCGACGTAGGCCGAGACATCCACCTGTTTACTCAATCGTTGGGTATAGCCTACGGTCAATCCAGAAATCAGATCGTGCGGGTGTTGCCGATCAATCAAGGGGCGATTATTCCAACTTTCGCCCGTTTGAAATAAGAGCGGATACCCATTCCCGCCTTCCGTCAAAGGATCGAGCGAAACCATCAATGTAGCCGCAAAGAGTCCGTTTTTGCCCACTTGTCGCTGAGCCATCCCCATCACCCAGTTCGGTGCCGAGATTCGGTTATCCTGCCCCCGCTTACCGGAATTCGTAAAATTCTGAGCCGTGTACCGCAGAAAAACGCTTCCGTGAACCATGTACATCCACTTCGACCGATGGGCCATCCAGGCGTACAAAGGTGTCGCATCGGGTTGCCAGCCCGTACCCGAACCATTCCGGTTCATGGGCAGGCTCAGCGAGTACAAATGCGTCATGGTATGCTCGTGCATACGTCCATGAGCCGTGGAATCGTGGTGAACCATCGGCTTTTTTGTACTGTCGGCGTGCATGTGATGCGGCTCGTGCTGAGCCCATACGGAGCTTGATACGGTCAGCAATCCAATAATGAGGTAACTTTTCATGGCTTTGTAGGGAAAAACTGGGTTCGTTTTCCGGATTCAACAAAAGTACTTACGCACCGTATCACCCTTTTTACAGGATTCTGGATGGCTTTTATACGATTTCGTCAGATCTGATCGAGTGACTGCCGGTTTACGGCCTCGGTGAGTCGAAATTGACTGGGCGTTACTCCCGTCACTTTTTTGAACTGATTCGACAAATGAGCAACGCTGCTGTATCCTAATTCATCGGCAATTTCACTGAGGTTGCGTTCCCGATAGCTGAGTAATTCCTTTGCCTTCTCGATTTTCAGTCGAATCACGTACTGCTCGATGGTTTGCTGTTCACTTTCCGAAAACAGCTTGCTTAACGCACTGTACTCACGGTTAAGCTGCTCGGCCAGATAGTCCGACAGGTTCTGCCGGGCGGGCTGGTTGATATACGCCAGCACCAGCCGTTTGATCTGGGTGACGAGTTGCTTGCGTTTATCTTCCAGGAGTTCAAAGCCCAGTTGCTCCAGTCGCTGTTGCAGGCGGGACCAGTCCGGCACGTCACCGTTTACTTCCACTTCACCCAGTTCGACGCGTTCTGGCGTCATGCCCAGGTCTTCCAAAGTTTGCCGAACCACCAGCTTGCAGCGATCGCAAACCATGTTTTTGATGTATAATTTCATTGTTTCAGTTGTCGGTTTACTGTTGACGGTTTTCAGTTAAAATAGCTGTCACAATCGTACTTAAAACTTAACTTCCGTTTTGACTGGGTCTCAATTCATTGAAAACTGGAAACCGTCAACCGCAGCGGCGGACCGTTGAAAACTAGTCTACTCTACTCCCCAATTTTATACCGAAATCCCACGTAGATCATTCTTCCGATGACAGGGCCCCAGACCATGGAGGCGTCGAAGTTTTTTCCGAACGGATCGTTTGCTCCGATGATTGGATTTTTCTGAGTGAAATTAGCCAGGTTTTCACCGCCTACGTACAAGGCCCAGGTTCGGAAATTCTTGGTTACCTGAGCATTGAAATTGGAAAAAGCCGGAGCGTATACGGAGGTCAGTGTACCATCGTGACTATGATCGGTATTTGGAATCCGTCGCCGACCGTTCCACTGCCAGGTAAAGTCTACTTTCCATTTTTCGTATTTGTCACTCGCCCAACCCACGTTGAACAACACCCGATCCCGGTTGACGAACATCTTGGGTAAGAGTACCGTTTCGCCGCCGGGCGTTTGTACGCTTTGCTGAACGTCGAACCAGCGATACGCCAATTTAACCTCCGTACGCGGCAGCGGCTCGATGTTCCATTCTACTTGAAAACTATTAGCGAAACTCGCTCCCCGCAGGTTGTACACCGAAATCCGGTCCGCCGTTTCCATATCGATGATGAGCTGGTTCTGGAAGTCCGTTCGATAAAAATCCAGCGTGAAATTTCCCTTGCGGCCAAACCATTGCAAGGCTTTCGTCAGACCCACTCCGTAGTTCCAGCTTTCTTCCGGGTTCAGCCGCCGATCCAGTACCGACCACGTGCGAGAGTTGACGAGCATCCCGTAGTTTTCGGCTACGGCATTCGCCACTCGCCAGCCTTTTCCGACACTCAGTCGCAGATCGAATTCAGCGGGCAGGTGGTACAATAGGTGTACTCGCGGCGTAAACCGGGTTCCGTACAGATTGTGAAAGTCCACCCGACCACCCGCTACCAGCGTTAGTTTCTCGGGAATGGTGTAGGTATACTCGCCGTACAGGCCCGGCACGAGTTCTTTCCGCGTGAACGTTGAATCCTGGAAACGCTCGTTGTAATCATCCAGCATGAAACTCGCTCCGGCCTTATACGTATGCCGCGTATCGCCGATGATATTCTGATAAATCAGGTTTCCGTACAAAGTCTGCTGGATACCCGAATAATTTCGCAATCCAAACCGGGCCGACGCATCGTGGTAGACGCCATTCAAAATCAAGGCTACCCCTTTGTAGGGTTTGGAGGGAAATAATTGAGCGGTCTTGCTGAATACTTCCACGCGGCGGGTCAGGTTACCAAATTCGTACACGCCGGGGCGGTCTTTGCCCGCCTGAGTTTGTCCACCCGTCCGGTCTTCGTACAAAGCCTTCACGCCAAATTGCGTCATCCAGCGGTCGGACTGATACTTCCAGCGATTGATCACATTGGCCTGCGAGTACAGAGGCACATCCAGAAAGCCGTCGCCGTTTTTGTCAATGCGGTTTTGCAGCGTGCTTCCATGACTCAGTAAACCCACCGACCATTTTTCGTTGAGTTTGCGAGCCAGATTCAGATTCAGCTCACCCCGACCAAAGCTGTTGACGTAGCCGTTCAAAAAAAGTTTATCGGGACCGTCGGGTTTGGCCAGCTCGATATTAATGGCTCCGGTCATGGCTTCATAACCGTTCACGACGCTACCCACGCCCTTGGATACATCGATGGAGCTGATCCAGGTGCCTGGCGTATAATTCAAACCGAACGTAGTATTCAGGCCCCGGATGTTGGGAATATTTTCGGTGTTGATCTGGACGTAATTTCCGGCCAGTCCGAGCAACTGAATCTGCTTGGCTCCGGTTACAGCGTCTCCGTAATTGACTGATACGGAAGCATTGGTTTCAAAGCTTTCCGAGAGGTTACAACAGGCGGCTTTCGCCAGGGCCTTGCTGGTAATAATTTCCGTTTGAATGGGATTAAGGCGGTCGATACTGGTGGCCGAACTCGTGACAGTAACTTCCTGCAACTGATTCGTCGATTTCAGATAAATCGTTACCGAAGTCAGCGAATCAATCATTAAAGTATCGCTTTGGTAACCCACCAGCGAGACTACCAGTCGGCGTTGATCGACAGTTTTGGGAATGGAAAAGGCTCCCTCCGGATCGGTTTGCGTATGAATGGACGTACCGAGCCAGTAGACGTTTGCTCCAACCAGCGGCTCGTTTTTGCCGTCGGCTTCAGCTACTTTCCCCGTTAACGTTTGAGCAAAAGCAGCCGAAACACTCCACAGGAGCAATACTCCAGTGAATCGTATTCGCTGAAAAAACATAAAATGATGGCTTTGTTGAACAAAAAGGATTCGTCTTCGAAGCCAGGCTCCGAAGGTTACGATCAACCAGCCGTACTCAAATTAGGAAAGATTGGACAAAGGAAAGCAGGGTACGCCCCGCTAGCGGGACCGCCGCCCGAGCCGAAGCCGTACCGTAGAGTAGCGACTGAATGGCTTCGGTCAGTAACTGAAAGAAGGTAAACGCAAAATGAGCCGTAAACTCTACGACCATTTTCACGAATTTGGCCGCCAGCTTGGTTAGCGACGAGGTATACGGAACGTGTTCGTACCGTACTTCTTCCTCACAGCATTTTTGCTTTTTGAAGGTCTGATGCGTTGGCGTTGAACTGCCATTCTTTGTACAGGCAGGGCAGCTCTTCTTATCCATCGACACCAGCGATACTTTCTTCTTGTTCCGGATATGGCACGTGTGCTCCACCAAGCCGAAACCAGTAGAACTGATCAGGACGATCAGCACCATAAAGACGTTAAACAAGCGGAAAAGTAACGACGGTTTCATGCCGTAGATGATTTAGGTACAAAGGTAAATTGTATTTCCGTATCTCGCTGATTTTTCAATCGTTTTGTAAACAATCTCCAGAATTATGTAAATCCTCGCTAAGCTTTTCTCTCTAGCTCTTTTATTCTTTGGATAATCCTGTACTAATCTAAAAATACGAATAATTAAGGGACAAAGGCTAGTTTATAAGTCAGGAGGTCTATTTTTGTCAGTCAAAGCATTCTAAAACCGCTCTTCATGGCTCATTCTACACTAGCCGCATCGGAACAAAAAGCAAAGTTTACCGAGAAGAAATACCTCGTCACACTCGTTTTTGTTACTTCTTTATTTATGCTCTGGGGCTTTGCAATCTCCATGGGCGATGTACTCAATAAACACTTTCAGAACGTTCTGCACGTATCCAAGGCCGACTCCGGACTGGTTCAGTTTTCCATTTTCGGAGCGTATGCCATTATGAGTTTGCCTGCCGGATTTTTCATGAAAAAATTCGGTTACAAAAACGGCGTACTGCTGGGTTTGATTCTGTACGCATGCGGGGCCTTTTTGTTCATTCCGGCAGCGAGTTCGGAATCCTTCGGATTCTTCCGAATTGCTCTGTTCATTCTGGCCTGCGGACTGGCGACGCTTGAAACCGTTGCTCACCCTTTCGTAGCGGGTCTGGGCGACGAACGTACGAGTGACCAGCGAATCAACTTCGCCCAGTCTTTCAACGGTCTCGGTACCATCATTGGACCCCTCGTTGGTACGTATCTGCTGTTACGGGAAGGCAGTGAAAGCCACGATCTTGAATCGGTTAAATCTCTGTATCTGATTATTGGTTTTGTGATTGCCGGGATTGCCGTGCTGTTTTCGTTTGTGAAAGTTCCGGTATTTCAGGATGCTCACGCTGTATCGCCCGAGGCGTACGCAGCCCATCCCGAAGCTTTTAAAAGTGAGAAAAAGCTTTTTCAACACCGTCATTTTGTGTGGGCGGCCATTGCTCAGTTTTTCAACGCCGCAGCTCAAGGCGGTACCTGGGCGTACTTCATCAACTACGGCCACGAGAAAATGGGCTTCTCTGACGAAACGGCTGGTTACTACTTCGCCTTTAGTATGGTGATGATGACCGTAGGTCGTTTTGTAGGAACCTTCCTGATGAAATACATTGCTCCGAATAAACTGCTGGCTGCCTTTGCACTAGGTAATATTCTGATGTGTCTGATCGTGGCTCAAAGCTTTGGCTGGCCGTCGTTTATCGCTTTGCTGATGCTGAACTTCTTCTTTAGTATCATGTTCCCTACGATCTTCAGTCTTGGATTGAAAGATCTGGGTCGCCATACGCAACAGGGGTCTTCATTCATTTCGATGGGTGTGGTTGGTGGAGCTTTCTTTCCCTACATCATGGGAACGATTGCTAACACGGACGTAGCTTCTGCGTATTATCTGCCCATCATCTGTTACGCGGTGATCTTTATTTTCGGTGCGAAATTCGCTAAACCAACGGCTTAATTTTGCTTATGCTAAACGAAAAGGTCCTCCGGTTTAAACCGGAGGACCTTTTCGTTTAGCATAAGGCAGTTAGAAACTGCTCCATGGTGGGTACAGTTTTGGAAACCTGCACCAGTATACCCAATTTATGCGGGGTAATCCAAGGCCTACCGCTGACGGGCAACCCATGGCTGTTTTCCTAACGACTCTCCCCCGCCAAACCTATACTATTCAACCTTTTATTAACGGCTCTTCCCAGATATTTCCAAAATTGACCTTCTATTTTCGCTCCGTCAATCCTTACGAAAAAGCTATGAAAATGTTGGTGGTGGAAGATGAACAGGGCCTGGCCGAAAGTATTTCGGCTTATTTATCGCGGGAAGGATACCGCTGTGAAATGGCCGTTACCTACGCCGAAGCCGATGAAAAAATGTATTTGTATGAATACGACTGCGTCATTGTAGACCTAACGCTACCCGGCGGCGATGGCCTGCAACTCATCGAAACGCTCAAAAAGCGAACGGCCTCGACGGGGATCATTATCATTTCGGCCCGTAATGCTCTGGAAGATCGAATTAAAGGACTGGAAGTAGGCTCAGATGACTATTTGACCAAACCCTTTCATCTTTCCGAACTCAATGCCCGCGTAAAATCCCTGATTCGGCGGCGAAATTTTGGCGGCCACAACGAAATTCAGTATCGTGAAATACTCGTGCAGGTTCAGGCTCGTAAAGTGTTCGTGAATCAGCAGGAAACGGTGCTTTCCCGCAAAGAATATGATCTGTTACTCTACTTTCTGGCGAATATCGACGTAGCTCTCACGAAAGCATCCATTGCCGAGCACCTCTGGGGCGACCACATCGACTCCGCCGATTCGCTGGATATGGTGTACTCGCACATTAAAAACCTGCGTCGCAAGCTCGTCGAAAAAGGAAGTGGCGATTATATTCGATCCATTTACGGCATTGGCTACAAATTTGGAACGGCATGAGATTGCTCGAAAAAACCAACCGGATCTATCTGCTTTTTTCGGTGATCTTGTATCTGGCTACGGCTCTGGCGTTCTACGGAATTATCAAATGGCTCATTTACGATGAAGTAGAAAACCGATTACTGGTAGAAAAGCGGGATTTTCAACTCTATATCCAGCATTACGGGTGGACGGCCAACTCATACTTCGTCGAGAACAAGATTGAAGTAGAGTTAGGCCGCGTACCCGCAGGTTTTCAGGAATCATTTAAGGATACACTGATCGAAGATCGGTATACGCAAAAGCTGGTTCCCTTTCGGCAACTGACGTTTTACGAGTCCATTAAAGGCGTTGAGCATCGGGTAGCTATTCGCAAATCCATGATTCAGTCGTACCGGCTTATGGAGGCGATTACGTTCACGATGGCCACGGTACTTGCTCTATTACTTGCGGGTACGTACTGGTTTCAGGATCGCCTCTCAGGACGTATCTGGCAGCCTTTTTACGAGACATTATCTCGCATTAAGCAGTTCGACTTGGTCCGTGGTCAGCATTTGCAACTTGATCAGCCCGACATCATTGAATTCAAGGAATTGAATGAAGTGTTACAGAAAATGTCCGATCAGATACTGCACGATTATCTGAACCTGAAGGAATTCACCGAAAACGCTTCTCACGAATTACAAACCCCGCTGGCCCTGATTACGGCTAAAGTAGAAGAGCTGATTCAGTCCGAGCATCTGACGGAAAAGCAGACTCGCTGGATTCAAACCATCTACGAAGCATCGCTGCGGATGTCACGACTGTATCAGGGCTTGCTATTACTGGCCAAGATTGAAAATCGGCAGTTTGCCAACGAACAACCTATCAATCTTAGCGATCAGTTGTTGGAGCGATTATGGGACATGGAAGAATTGCTTCAACACAAAGGCATCCGGTTACATACAGCCGTGGAAGCTCCGTTTTGGGCTAACCTGCCACCCGTACTGGCCGAAAATTTGGTTACCAATCTGGTCAGTAATGCCTTACGTCATAACGTGCCCCAAGGCGAAATCCGCCTACGCTCTACCGATTCTGCCTTGTGCCTTAGCAATACGGGGCATCCTTTACAGAATGATCCGAACGATTTATTCTCCCGCTTTAAAAAGCAAGGAGGTTCTTCCGAATCCGTAGGTTTGGGTTTATCAATTGTGAAAGAAATATGCGATAATTATGGCCTTCAGATCCGCTACGCCGAAATCGGAGGTATTCACGAATTTTGCATTACCAAAAAGAAGGTAGATGAATAAAAGAGGTCCCGGTGGTGAATCACCGGGACCTCTTTTATTCAGTCGAGTATAACCTATTGTTGTACTACTTTCACAACTATAAAATCTTCACCCGATCTCCCCGCATCTTGGGTCACAAAGCTAGCCACATCCAGTCGGATGATGTCAACCCCCGCCCGAGTCAGGTAAGCTTTAATACTATTGGCTTGCTTGAATACGTTTTTCTTGTTTGCCGCCTGCCGCGTTACTCCGGTAAACTTGAGTTGCAAGTTTGGATTCTTCTTGAGCACGGCAGCTAGCCCATCAAGGGCCGGAATGGATTGGGGCGTAGGCTCGTTCGTTAGCGGATCAAAGGTGATCCCTTCAAAAACGAACGTTTTGCCCGCTTTGCTCAGCGGATTATTCAGATGTTGGGTCAGCTTATCGGCCAATGATTCACCAGCGGGCGTCGTCGCCGTAGCAGGTGTTGTTGCTACTTGTGTTGAATCCGGATAGCGAGCCGTTGAATCCGTGGGTAAGGCTACTTCTTCGGTAACCGTTGTATCCTGCAGAGCCGCCGACTGCACCGTACTTCCGTACTGTTGCCAAGCGTAATAGCCACCGCCGAGTACTACCAGCAAAGCCACCCCTCCTAGAATTGCCTTCCAGGGAAAGGTAGGATTTTCCGTTAGATCCGCGTAAGGATTTTCCGTCTGAGGGCGGGTTCGGGTTCGCGATACTACCTCGGCTTCAGCTTCCTCCGTGGGCGTTACGTAACCAATCCGTTCCATATCTTCAATGGAAAGTGTCGTTACGACTTTATCCAGCAATTCGGGATCGGCCTCTTTGATGAGGTAATCTTTTTGGTTACGCAAGACCATAGCTAGCCCAACCGGGTCCAGATTCTGATCTTTCACCTGCTTACCCAGAATATCCAACGTCAGGTACGACATTGCTCCCAGCACGCTGGTAGCCGAAGAACTCCGAATGCGAGCATGGCTGGCAATCATCGCAATGAGAACACTCCGTTTGTCGGGCAATAAGTGACTAAACAGATTACTTCCTTTCTGAATAATCTGGCTAGCCTGATCCCGATCCCGGAATTGAGCAGACAGGGGTCCTAAGTGATTGCCATAGAGGTTTTCTCGCTCAATGGCTTTGTACATGGCCTTTGCCCCACTCTCGGTCGATGACCTTTTCAAAAAAGCAGCTACTACGGACAAAGCCGTTACCTCCGCTGCCTGCCGGGTTTTTCCGGCATCTTCATTAATATGGGAAGCCATAGCCTCCACCAGATCGGCGGAGAGATAGTCTTTCAGGTACGAAAAAATATTCATCGGTAGTAATTAGGAGGTTCGGTTTCTCATTCCCAGCCATCGTCCGATTTCGGCTTGGGCTTCGCTACAGTTTTTTTCTGAGCAACGGCAGTTTTTCCTCCTCCCACTGAAGTAATGGGTTGATCTTTTTCAGCCCGTGTGAAAACTCTACTTACGATTTTCCAGTCGTTTCCGATTTTCATCAGCGACAAAAAGTCAACAAATTTAAAAGACTCCAGTTGCATTTCCAGTACGGCCGAACCCGCCGTACCCAAATAACTGTAGGATACAATCCGACCCGTCCAGTTGGCTCCACCTTTGGGCGTACGACCAATAAATTCCTTCACAGGTGTGCTCGTTACGCGGCCATTGGCCAGACTACGCAGGTTTGCCGTGGGGTAGAATGCCCGGTTCAGACTGGCTGTGTCGCCGGTTGCTCCACCATCAATATAGTTTTGGAGCGTTTCCTTAATCGCAGCATCTTCGCTTTGAGCCTGAGCCGTAAAGCTTGCCACAACAAGCGTAAGAATGGGTAAGAGCGTCTTCATGAGTGGTTGTATCTGTTAGCCTGGAATAATGGCAAAACAATATTTTTTTTAGCGTAGTAAAAAGCTTTCGTTAAACAGTTTTTGGTTCCTGTTCTACTTTCAGCAGTTGCTCAGCAATCCGCTGAACACTCGCTTCCAGCGAATGAAATTGAAAATTCAGGCTTTGTTCCAGTTTAGTACTGGGGTAGAAAAAGTGTAATTGTGAAGTACGGGCCGTTTCTTTCGTCACTAACGGTTGTTTCTGGGTGAATACGGCTTTGAAGGCTTCCCACCGCCACGCCACCTCGGCTAGCATGGGTGTAACGCCGTAACGGGGGGCATTCTTGCCCATGTACTGAGCAATTAATTCAAAAAAATGTTTGTAGGATGTTTTCCCGCCGCTCACGATGAATCGCTCATCCTGGATGTCACTTTGCAGCAACTGGTAGATCGCTTCGGCTACATCCAGCACATCGACGTAATTCAGCGTACCATTCGTGTAGAAAGGCTTTTCATCGTATACGTATTTAAACAGGGCGGTACTACTCCGGTGCCAGTCGCCCTCGCCGATGACCACGCTGGGGTTGACAATGACGGCCGGTAAGCCTTCGGAAATGCCCCGCCATACTTCCAGTTCAGCCTGGTATTTCGAAATGGCGTAATGGGAGTTCAGCGGCGAATCTTCCCACTTCTGGTTTTCGTTTACGACCGTGGGCCGATCCGGATTCGTACTCTGCTGGGCGGGTCGGCCCAGAGCCGCTACGGAACTGATGTAGGCCA
Source organism: Siphonobacter curvatus (assembly GCF_002943425.1). Lineage (NCBI taxonomy): Bacteria > Pseudomonadati > Bacteroidota > Cytophagia > Cytophagales > Cytophagaceae > Siphonobacter > Siphonobacter curvatus. The sequence goes on along the minus strand of NZ_PTRA01000001.1, from coordinate 1,635,478 downwards.
GTTTCTGAATTCCGGCGTGCAGACAGGCATTGACGACGTTAGCCGTACCTTCCACGTTAACCTGATATAATTTTGCTTTTTCTTTCGGCGAAAAGGATACCATTGCCGCGGCGTGTACGACCTGCGTACAATCCTGAAGAGCGATTTCGAGCGAAGATACGTCCAGCACGTCGCCTTCCACCCACTCAATTTCCGATTCTACGTCTTGTACCAACGACAGGTCACTACCAGCCCGGCGAATGGCCCGTACGGAAATCCCTTCCGCAAGAAATTTTTTAGCTATAAAACTACCAATCAGGCCATTAGCCCCGGTGAGAAGAATCATTCGATTAAGCAGAAACGATACTACTATCAAGAAGAGCCGGAGCCCGGTCAGCAGAAATCGGTTCGGTATTTGACCACCCTTCCGTACTGATGCTTCAAAAGTACGCATTTTTGGGAATTGCTGAACTTCGTGGCTCGTATCTATTCGCTGAACGGAGTCCTTTAAAAATGTTTACTTTTGCGGCTCTAATGACCCTTTTTTCATGTCTGAGAAGAAATTTAATCGAACCACCGTCACCGCGGCTCTCATCTACGCCAATGGTCCCATTCACATCGGGCACCTGGCGGGATGCTACGTACCAGCTGACGTATATGTACGCTACCTGCGAGCCAAAGGCAAGGAGGTAGCCTTTATTTCGGGTACCGACGAACACGGTGTCCCCATCACGATTCGGGCCCAGAAAGAAGGCATCACGCCCCAGGAAGTTGTTGATAAGTATTACACCCAGATCAGTAAATCGTTCGCGGATTTCGGGATCAACTTTGACATTTATTCCCGTACCTCCAAGCCGGTACACCACGAAATGTCGCAGGATATTTTCCTACAATTGTACAACCAAGGCAAATTTGTGGAGGAAGTTACCGAGCAGTATTACGACGAAAAAGCGGGTCAGTTTCTGGCCGATCGCTATATCGTGGGAACCTGCCCCGTATGCGGCAACGAAAACGCCTACGGTGACCAGTGCGAACGTTGTGGCAGTACGCTGAGTCCTCGGGAACTGATTAATCCCCGCTCGATGCTGTCTGGTGAAACGCCGATTCTGAAAGCGACCAAGAACTGGAACCTTCCCCTCGACGCCATGCAGCCCGAGTTGGAAGCCTACGTGGCCAGTCACCCCGAATGGAAAACCAACGTGGCTGGACAGGTACGCTCCTGGCTCAACGAAGGTCTGAAGCCCCGAGCGATGACGCGGGATCTGGACTGGGGCATCAAGGTACCCTTACCCGATGCGGAGGGCAAAGTGATGTACGTTTGGTTTGATGCTCCCATTGGTTACATCACCTTTACGAAAGAACTGAAGCGCGATGATTGGGAAAAATGGTGGAAAGCCGACGATACGCGACTGGTTCACTTCATCGGAAAAGATAACATTGTCTTCCATTGCCTGATTTTCCCAGCGATGCTGATGGCCGATGGACGGTTTATTCCTGGTGCGGATAATGTACCGGCCAATGAGTTCATGAACCTGGAAGGTGATAAAATCTCGACCTCCCGGAACTGGGCCGTCTGGCTGCACGAGTACCTGGAAGACATGCCCGGCAAGCAGGATGTACTTCGGTATGTACTGATTGCCAATGCTCCCGAAACGAAAGATTCAGAGTTTACCTGGAAAGATTACCAGACACGAAACAACTCCGAGCTGGTTGGAATCCTGGGTAACTTCGTGAATCGTGCCTTGGTACTAACGGAAAAAAACTTCGGACCGGCCGTACCCGCTCGGGGCGAGCTGACCGAAGTGGATCAGAAAATGCTGGACGATCTGGCTCAGTACCCCGCCCGCATCGCTGATTCGCTGGAAAACTTCCGCCTCCGCGAAGGTTTGAGTTTGTTCATGGAAGTAGCCCGATTGGGTAATCAGTATTTAGCAGCAACTGAGCCCTGGAAAGTACTGAAGGAAAATCCAGATCGGGCCGCTACGATTTTAAACCTGGGCCTACAGTTAACGGCTACCCTGGCGATTCTGGCGGAACCCTTCCTGCCTTTCACGGCGGAAAAACTGCGGAATACACTACATTTCGCCGAGGCGGATTGGTCCAAAGCAGGTCACCTGAATCTGCTACCTGAGGGTCACGTGATTGAAAACACGGGTCTTCTGTTCGAAAAAATCGAAGACTCTGTGATTGAAGCTCAGGTTCAGAAATTACTGAATACGAAGAAAATGAACGAACTGGCCTCCAAAACGCCCGCTCCCGCGAAAGAATCGGTTACCTATGACGACTTCGCTAAACTCGATATCCGCGTAGCTACGATTACGGCCGCCGAAGCCGTCCCCAAATCCAAAAAGTTATTGAAACTAACGCTGGATACGGGATTGGATACGCGAACAGTGGTGAGTGGTATTGCCGAACACTTTTCACCCGAGGCTATCGTTGGTCAGCAGGTGTCGCTGCTGGTAAACCTGGCTCCGCGTAAGATGATGGGCATCGAATCCCAGGGAATGATTCTGATGGCGGAAGACCGGGATGGTAAGTTACAGTTTATCCGTCCGGGCGAGCCCGTCTGGAATGGTGGTACCATCTCCTAACGTACTGACTGTATGAAGCCGATTAAAATAGGAATCATCAATGTTTCGGACCGGGCCAGTGCGGGTATTTACGAAGACATTCCGGGGAAAGCTATTCTCTCGACGCTGACGGAGTATCTGGTTAATGACTGGGAACCCGTGTATCGGGTCATTCCCGATGAACAGGAGCTCATTTCCCAGACGCTTATTGAATTGGCCGATCAGGAGGGCTGCTGTCTGGTGGTTACCTCGGGGGGTACGGGTCCCGCTCCCCGCGACGTAACGCCGGAAGCTACCGAAGCCGTCTGTCAGAAAATGATGCCCGGTTTTGGGGAACTGATGCGGAAAGTGAGTCTGGAATACGTACCGACGGCCATCCTTTCCCGACAAACGGCGGGTATTCGTGGGGCGTGTCTGATCGTTAATTTGCCCGGCAAGCCCTCGGCTATTCGGCAATGTCTAGATGCGGTGTTTCCCGCTATTCCGTATTGCATTGATTTGATCGACGGTCCGTTTCTACAAACGAATGAAGCGGTGATTAAAGCCTTTCGTCCGAAATCGGCTTAATACAAATTATTACAAAAAAGACCTCCTGTTTACGAACAGGAGGTCTTTTTTCATCTATCGTCTAAGCACTATAACCGACTTGTACGTTCTTCCTGTGTATAGGAATCGCGTTGCGGCGTTTCATTATTTTGGTCAGTACCTTCGTACTCACCCGTGCCAATTCCACCATTACCTGCACCACGGCCGCTCTGATTACCACTACCGCGGTTAGGCTCAGCTCCCTGCTGTGACTGATTTTGACCCGCCTGCTGAGCTTGCTGATTGCCCTGATTTTGGTTACGATTCGTTTGATTCTCGTCAGAACCTTGTTGCTGACCAGATTGATTTTGCTGATTTTCCATAGTCTTTCTAGGTTAATGAGATCCGAACGAATTGGAATCGTTTCACACCTCTTAGTTACTATGATGTATATCAAAAATACTATTCCATCTACGTTTTATGTAAAATACACTAAGCGTAAATGTTTTAATTGTTAGCGATATGATCTCCTACCGCCTATTTACGCTGGTGCGTGTTGACCTTCCGCGATTTCTTCAATCATTTTTGCGTTGAAGGCAGGAATGTCATCGGGTTTACGGCTGGTTACCAAACCGTTGTCGGTAACCACTTCTTCATCTACCCATTCAGCACCGGCATTGATTAAATCCGTTTTCAGTGAGGGATAGGAGGTCAGTTTACGGCCTTCTACTACGTCTGCTTCAATCAGCATGATCGGAGCGTGACAAATAGCGGCCACGGGCTTACCACTTTCAAAGAAGTGTTCGACAAATGCGACTGCGTCTGTTTCCATCCGCAGTGAGTCAGGATTCATCACACCACCGGGTAATAATAGGGCGTCGTAATCCTCGGGATTAGCTTGTGACAGCGGTACATCTACGTTGAACGTATCGCCCCAATCCGTGTGATCCCATCCTTTTACTTCTTTGTCTTTCGGAGAGATTATTTTGGTTTCAGCCCCGGCATCAATCAATGCTTGTTGGGGTTCCGTTAACTCTACTTGCTCGAAGCCATCCGTTACCAGGATTGCTACTTTCTTACCTTGCAGTTTCTGTTCCATGTTTTTAGTTCTTTACGTTGGGTTGTACCTTTTCTGTTGAAAAAGCCATACCTCAAGCGAGCCAAAACGCTACAAACGTTTACCAATCAATGAAAAATCAATTTACGTAAACCACTGATAAACAGGGCACCATTTAAAACATGTTGTTTTTACAATGCCCCAACCGTTTGCGAATAGACGATTGCTAAGTTCTTGCCAAGTATAGAAATTCCACCCACTAGTGCGGCATGCTTACCTCATTCGACCCTAGTGTCAAGAAAAGGATTCGTCTGCTATTGTATAAATAAACAAACGTTCATTTATTTGCTAACAAAATGAGGTACAAAGACGAAACTAAAGAACAGGCCATTCGCGAAAAGGCCATTACCATGATTGTGGAAAGCGGTCTGGATGGCTTGAGTATGCAACGCCTGGCTAAGGCCGCCAATGTCTCTCCAGCCACGCTGTACATTTACTATCATGATCGGGATGATCTGATTGTCCAGCTGAGCGTGGAAGAAAACCGTCGTATGATGATCGCTACGCTGGAGCATTTCAATCCTGACATGTCCTTTGCGGAAGGATTGCGGATTCAATGGCTGAATCGGGCTCGCTTTTGTCTGGAAAACCCGATGGCCTCGCTGTTCATGGAACAAATTCGTCATTCACCGTACCATCAGCGGGCTAGCGAATTACTGGGACCGGAGTTTCACCAAAAGCTAGGTCAGTTTGTACGAAACAATATTGCCCGCAATGAACTGGTTAGTCTCCCGTTCGAAGTCTACTGGTCAGTAGCTTTTTCGCCCTTGTATCAACTGGTGAAATTTCATGTTCAGGGCCGGAGCTTCCCTAACCACCCGGCGTTTCAGCTCACGGAGTCGGTTCTTCTACAGGCTCTGGAATTAGTTTTAAAAGCACTTAAACCTTAGGGTTATGCGGGTGTCGTTCGCGTAGAACTACTCTTGTAAACCATTATCCTTTTTCTCTTCCTAACTCAATTCATGGCATCTTCCGCACGTTTTACCCGCTACGAAGGCTTCGTCATCGCCGTACTGGCCATTTTACAGTTTACCATTATTCTGGATTTCATGGTTCTTTCGCCGCTCGGAGCCATCCTGATGCCAACCTTACACATCACCCCTGTACAGTTTGGCTGGGTTGTGTCGGCGTACGCCTTCAGTGCCGGAGCTTCAGGACTGCTGGCGGCGGGCTTCGCTGACAATTTTGACCGCAAAAAGCTGCTCCTGTTTTTCTATACGGGTTTTACGCTCGGTACCTTTTTGTGCAGCATCGCGACGGATTTTCACTTTCTGCTCTTTGCCCGCATTTTTACGGGTTTGTTCGGCGGCGTTATTGGTTCGATTTGCTCGGCTATCATTACCGATTTGTTTGCCCTTGAAGTACGGGGTCGCGTGATGGGTTTTGTGCAAATGGCCTTTGCTACCAGTCAGGTACTGGGCATCCCCATTGGATTGTATTTAGCTAATGAATTTGGCTGGCATTCGCCCTTTACGATGATTGTACTTTTCTGTATCATCATCGGCATTCTGATTTTGGTGTATCTAAAGCCCATCGACAAACACCTGGGACTTAATACGGAGCATAACGCCTTCAAGCACTTGGGTCAAACGCTTTCGCAGTCCAACTACCTGCTGGCTTTCGCTACGACGACCTTACTGGCGATGGGCGGCTACATGCTAATGCCCTTTGGCAGTGCGTTCAGTGTCCATAACCTGAAAATTCCGTTTGATAAACTTCCGATGGTCTACATCGTAACGGGGATCAGCTCAATGATTGCCGGGCCGCTTATTGGGAAATACAGCGATGTCATTGGCAAGTACCGTTTGTTTGTAATCGGATCGATCCTGTCAATGATCATGACGGGGATTTATGGAAACCTAGGCCCTACCCCGATCTGGATTGTCATTGTTATCAACGTCTTTCTTTTCATGGGCATCACGTCCCGTATCATTTCTTCCTCAGCTTTGATGACGGCTATTCCCAAGCCGCAGGACCGCGGAGCGTTTATGAGCATTAATGCTTCGGTGCAGCAAATGGCTGGTGGGCTGGCCGCCGCTGCCGCCGGATTCATTGTCTCGGAAACGCCCTCGGGTTACATCGAGCATTACGACCGACTGAGTTACGTAGTCATTGCCGGTTCCATTCTGGCCATTGTGATGATGTACTTCGTCAATCAGATGGTCCAGCGAAAATTGGCCACACCGGCAGTACCCGTGTAAAATCGGCCCGAATTAGAGTTTTAAAAACTTCCCGATCGCTTACAAACGATTGGGAAGTTTCATTTTTAAGACATAGTATCTTCCTCCAGCTGTACTTTCGTCCCAGCATTACCACCGTTAATTTATTTACTCACAATGGCATTCAAACTAAATGGCCGCATCTGGATTGAAGGCGAAGACCGTTTTATCGGCATTGGCAAGTTGCGTTTACTGGAACAAATCGAACGGACGGGCTCCATTTCGGCCTCGGCCAAAGCCCTGGGGATGTCGTACAAACGAGCCTGGGATCTGATTCAGTCAGTCAACAAGCAGGCCCCTAGTCCGCTGGTGAGTACCCAAGCGGGCGGCGAACGCGGTGGCGGGGCCGTATTAACCGAAGAAGGGAAACGCTGGGTAGGGATTTATCAAAACATTCATGAACGTTTCCAGGAATTTCTGAACCTGGAAAGTGAGAAACTGGCAAGTCTCTAAGTTTTCTTCACCAAAGCAGAGTTATCCGGTCCCTGTCATTACTATCTCATACAGAAGGAAACCCTTTAAACCTAAGTATGAAAAAAATAGTCTTCACGCTGGCCGGCCTGTTGTCGCTAGCCGGTACTCTTCAGGCCCAGACTGAACGCCTGCACCGCATTCAGGAAAACATTCAAACCGTCTTCTACGACCCCGCTTCGGCCTTATATAAGGAGACCAACGACGCGGCTCATAATGAAAAGCCGCATTCGTACCTCTGGCCCTTGTGTGCTTTGGTTCAGGCCGCCAATGAAATGGAAGTACTGGAGCCGAAACAGTCCTACCTCGGTCCAGTCCTGAAAACCATCCAGCAGTATTACAACGAAAATCCGCCAGCACCGGGGTACCAGGCTTACGTGACCAAGGAGAAGATCGATACGCGGTTTTTCGATGATAATCAATGGATTGCCATAGCCTGTCTGGATGCGTATCAGCGAACCAAACAGAAATCCTATCTCGATACGGCCGAGTTGATTTATCGCTTTATGATGACGGGCTACGATCAGGCCGGTGGCGGCGGTATCTACTGGAAAGAAGACGATAAGACGACCAAAAATACCTGCTCAAACGGGCCGGGCGTCCTAATTGCCCTGCAACTCTATAAAATCAAAAAAGATCGGAAGTACCTCGATACAGCTCTGGATCTGTACCGCTGGACGAATACGCATTTACAGGCTCCTTCGGGTGTATACTACGACGCAGTAAAATTGCCCAGTATGAAGATCGATTCCGCGATATACACCTACAATACGGGGACCATGCTCCAGTCAAGTGTGTTGCTGTATGAACTTACCAAAGAGAAGAAATACCTGCAGGAAGCTCAACGGGTAGCCAAAGCCGCTCGCCAGCATTTTTTCCGGAAACAGAAATTTCCGGATCACTACTGGTTTAATGTAGTCTTGCTACGGGGGTATATTGAGTTGTATCAGGTTGATGCTGACCCTCAGTACCTGAAACTCTTCAAACAGGATGCGGAACGAATTTGGAAAGAAGAAAAAGACGCAAAGGAACTAATCGGCAAAAAGCCCTGGAAAACGTTAATTGACCAGGCGGCCATGCTGGAAATGTACGCCCGCTTACAAACCCTTAAACTATGAGCTGCGAGCCATAATAATGAGGGCTAGCCCTACGACATAAGATGCTCCCATCAGCCAGAGGTATCGATTCGCTTTGGCAGGAGCATCTTTAAATTCTTTCCAGGCGAATAAACCCCACAGTACGGAAACTACGGTTGCCCCCTGACTAAGCCCGTACGAAATGGCATCGCCTGCTTCCTGCGAACCTAGTAAAAGGGTAATCATACCCACGCACCACAGCAAACCACTCGCCAACCCCAGCAGATGCTCCCGACGAGGTACTTCTTTGTAAGGCGTCTCGTTATCATCGCCCGTCAGCTTGAGTCGTTCGAGGATGCGTTCCAGCAACGGATTACTTAGCAATATGCCAAACGCAAAGAGTACGAGACCTGTATACGGCGTCAGTTTATCTTTCTGCGGAAAGGATAGTTCTTCAATAATCGAACTGGTAATCACCAGAAAGAAAAAGCCCGAAACCAATCCGCCCGCCAGAGCTACCCAAATACCTTTACTATCGGATTTTTCCTCGCTATCTTCTTCCCGGGCCACATACGCCAGGGCACACATGCCGATGGAAACCAGTACCAGTCCGCCGCCGATGGCCAATAAGGTCAAATCCCCATCAGGTTTGGCAATGTAATTAACGATAATACCAAGAGCCATCGAAAGCCCCGTACCGACGGGCATGGCAATGGCGATTCCGGAGAGATTGATTCCGACGGTTAACAGCGTATTGCCAATATTAAACAGAATACCGCCCGCCAAAGCCAGGGCCAGATTTTGAAGCGTTGCCTGCTGAATGTCTTCCAGAAAGGGGCGGCCTTCCTCGCCGATACTCCCTAAAGTAAAAGCCAGAATCAGCGATAGGAGTACAATTCCGTATACATAATCCCGATAGAATACCTGTAAGGGAGCCGACTGTGTGACAATCTTTTGCCCGTTACTCCAGGACCCCCAACAAAGCATCGTAATCAAACAGAAAAATACGGCCAGTGTAGGCTGATCGACAATAAACATAGTTTGCAGAGGTTTAGATACCTATGCTGGAGCTTTAATAAAAGTGGACCAGCCCCCTTTACAAACGAAAAGAGACGCTCTTGTGCAGAGCGTCTCTTTTACCTATACGTTCGTCAAACTTATCGACGGGAGGACGTAAACCGACCCGTGCTGGGCTGGTATTTTCCTAATGGGAAACTAACGCCCAGGTTGATACCAATGTTCCGGTTGTTAATGTCTCCGCTGCCGTATACGGGCTTGGCTACATTCACCAGACCTAAGCCGTAACGGGCATCGAAATTAAGCCATACGCGGTCGCTCAAACGGTAATTAAAGCCCGCTCCTAAGTGCAGACCGGCATCAGCCGCCGTGTAACGATCCTTGTTTGCGTTGATGTTGTCCCCATTTTCATTACGGGCTCCCAGGAGAAATCCGACATAAGGACCCGCGAAAATTTTAGGACGAAAGGCTGCTCCCCGATCGTTCAGGTAGAAAGTAGCCAGGATCGGAATTTGCAGATAATTCAATCGTACTTCCGTAGGCAGACCACCAAACTTACTACCCAGTTGGGTATACAAAGCTTGTCCACCTACCCCAAAGCGTTCGTTGATGCTGTAGTTGATGAATAGACCGCCCGTACCACCGGTTTTAAAATTGGCGTTACCTGCTCCACCGCCGCCAAACTTAGCGATTGAAACACCACCCATAAGGCCCCAAGATAAATTATCCTGTGCCTGAGCTCCCCGGACCATGGCGATTGCCAGGAAAGCAGCAAAAATGTACTTTTTCATGATTGAAGTGAGAGTAAAAATTGTGAACCGTAAGTGAAAAATAGCGTTCCTGCATACCTACGTAGGAAAATGTGCAGAAAGTTTTCTACAGTTGAATATTTTTTACTCTGTTACAAATAGTACATTTCGCTGAAGTCCTTCGTACTTAGCACGCTTCAGTGGCGATTTTTTAAAGACGCGGCGAAAGGTCTCTTCGGTAAGTTCCTGCCAATCACGGGCTTGGAAAGTTTTGAGTTCGTCGGGTAAGTGAAAAGCGGATTCCCGGTGGGGTTGGGAAAAACGATTCCAGGGACAAACGTCCTGACAAATGTCACAGCCAAACACCCAGTTTTTCGTGTGTCCTTTAAATGATTCAGGAATGGATTCTTTTAATTCGATGGTCAGGTAACTGATGCAACGGCTACCGTCTACGCCATAGGGTTCGGAGATAGCATCCGTGGGACAGGCATCGATGCAGCGGGTGCAGGTGCCGCAGTAATCTGCCATGGGGCCGTCGGGTTGCAGGTCGAGATCAATGATGAGTTCGGCGATAAAAAAGAAACTACCGCTCTTGCGGGTAATCAGGTTACTGTTTTTACCGATCCAGCCTAAACCCGCCTGTTTGGCCCAGGCTTTTTCCATCACGGGAGCCGAATCGACAAAGCAACGCCCATCTACTGCCCCGATTTCTTCCTGAATCCGGCTTAAAAAATCCTTGAGTTTATCTTTGATGACAAAGTGGTAATCGACGCCGTACGCGTACTTGGCGATCTTCAGATCTTCATCACCTTCGGGTAAGGTTTCTTCGGGATAATAATTGTACAGCAGCGATACGACTGATTTAGCTCCCTCCACCAGCAGGCGGGGATCCAGCCGTTTGTCGAAGTGATTTTCCATGTACTGCATTTTCCCGTGACGGCCCAGCCGTAGCCATTTTTCCAGGCGGGGGGCTTCCTCTTCCAGAAAATCTGCCCGCGAGATCCCGCAAAAATCGAAGCCCAAATCCCGGGCGATTTCTTTGATACGCAACGCGTTTTCTTGCTGGATGATGTCGGAAACGGTCATAGAAAGTGATGAAGCCTTTACTTGCTACTGCAAAAGTACGTTCTTGCCTGTAAACCGCTGATGGGCTCAATTCATTCCAGCGATGTGTCTTTTCAGTTTACCGCTCCTAGCCTACTGATCTACAGAATGTATTACGATGTGAATCTTTGGTTTTGTCGGTTTACTTTTCTGACTTTCTAAAGTAAAATGTCATTCTGTCAGCGAAAACCGCATTGGCAAGCTAATTTTGCGAAACTTTACTGGTAAAAAAGTACATAAGACATGACGAATCCGGAATTTACGCAACCCGAAGAGAACGAACAAACTCCCCAGGCTGACAACGTTGCTGAGACCAATGGATCAGCAGCTGAAACGACGGATCAGCCGTCTGCAGAGCAGAAACTACAGTCTGAGAATGCAGAGCTAAAAGATAAATACATTCGCCTGGTCGCTGAATTCGACAATTTCCGTAAGCGTACGCTGCGGGAAAAAGACGAACTGGTAAAGACGGCTTCTGAGAACGTAATCAAAGCCATTTTACCCGTACTGGACGATATTGAGCGGGCCCAGGCCACCTACGGTGAAGATGGCAAAGTGGATACCCAAGGCATTGAGCTGATCTTCAATAAACTGACCAAAGCCGTAGCCGGCAAAGGATTGAAGCCGATGGAATCGAAAGGTCAGGCCTTCGATCCCGATCTGCACGAAAGCATCACCCAGTTCCCCGCTCCTTCGGAAGACCTGAAAGGAAAAGTAATTGATGAGGTAGAAAAAGGATATTACTTGGGCGACAAAGTGATTCGCTTTGCGAAGGTTGTGGTCGGGGTATAATCATAGTTCGAATGAGCGAATGATTAATTCTTCCCCACTTCATTCTTTTCCTCATTCGCTCATTTCTTGATTGAAAAAAGATGGCACAAAAGCGTGACTATTACGAAATATTAGGCGTCTCCAAGTCTTCGACGGAAGAGGAGATTAAGAAAGCATACCGGAAACTGGCGATTAAGTATCACCCCGATAAAAATCCCGACAACCCGGAAGCGGAAGATAAATTCAAAGAGGCGGCAGAAGCCTACGAAGTACTTTCTGATCCCAACAAAAAAGCCCGTTACGACCAGTTCGGTCACGCGGGTATGGGCGGAGGGTACTCAGGTCCGCAAAATGCCGAGGATATTTTCTCTCAATTCGGCGATATTTTTGGTGAAGGCAGTCCTTTTGGCAGCTTCTTCGGCGGTGGCTTTGGGGGCGGTGGCCGTCAGCAACAACGCGTTCGGAAAGGCTCGGATTTACGCATCAAGCTCAAACTTGATTTACAGGAAGTAGCCAACGGCGTTGAAAAGAAAATCAAAGTAAAACGCCACGTCAGCTGTAATGCCTGCGGTGGTAATGGCTCAAAAAACGGTACGTCCTTACGCACCTGTCCGACCTGTAACGGTCAAGGTCAGGTTCGCCGAGTACAGCAGACCATGCTGGGCCAGATGGTGACGGCCAGCACCTGTTCGACCTGTAACGGCGAAGGGAAAATCGTAGATTCCAAGTGCGACGTATGTATGGGCGAAGGCCGTACGCTGGCCGAAGAGGTAATCTCGATCAAGATTCCGGCGGGCGTAGCGGAAGGCATGCAACTGTCGATGGGCGGCAAGGGTAACGTGCCGCCCCGGGGTGGTATTCCCGGCGATCTGCTCATTGTAGTAGAGGAAGAAGAGAATGCCGACCTGAAACGCGACGGTAATAACGTCGTGCATGAGCTGTACGTTAACTTTGTAGACGCGGCACTGGGGACCTCCCTAGAAGTCCCGACGATTGAAGGCCGGGCCAAAATTACTCTGGAACCCGGTACGCAAAGCGGTAAGATCTTACGGATGAAAGGCAAGGGTATTCCCCAATTGAACAGCTACGGCCGGGGTGACCAGTTGATTTACGTAAACGTCTGGACGCCCCGCGTACTCTCCGCAGAAGAACGAGGCATATTGGAACGACTACGGACTTCACCGAACTTCCAGCCGCGTCCAACGAAAAATGATAAATCGTTCTTCGAAAAAATGAAGGACTTCTTCAGTTAAAAAGCGAGGCGTTTCCAGAATCTGGAAACGCCTCGCTTTTTTATTCGTTGTTGGTTTTCGATGAGTTGGATAGTCTTGGAAAGCCATATACTTTTAGCTTTAGACTTTCTAAAAGTGATAAGCTTTCCTCACTATTAACCAACAACTATCAACCATAAACTAATTCAGTTCCGTAATAAACTGATCTTTCGGCTTCCGTACCTTTTTCATCGGAGCCAACCAATCGCCTGATTCGTCGCGGTAGCCCAGGGGTAATAAGGTTACACTACGTAGGCCTTTTTCTTTCAGATTCAGTAATTCATCCAACGCAGCGGCGTTGAAGCCTTCCATCGGTGTCGCATCTACGCGTTGCTCAGCGGCGGCTGCGATGGCAATACCAAAAGCGATATACGCCTGACGAGCAGCTGCCTGGAAGTTCTCCTCAGCAGTTTTAGCTCCGTATACGCTTAATAACATGTTTTTGTAGCTGTCCATGCGATCGTCGGGTAAGCCGCGTTCACGAGTCGTGTGCAGAAACATATCGTTGATACGTTGAGCATCCAGGTCATCCCAGGCCGCAAAAACCAGTACGTGTGAAGCATCCACAATCTGACTTTGGTTGTTGGCAATCGGCAGGATTTGTTCTTTCAAAGCCTGGTTCGTGATGACCAGGATTTCAAAGGGCTGCAAACCCGAAGACGTCGGAGCCAAACGGGCTGCTTCAAGAATAATATCAACCTTTTCCTGAGGAACGGGAACGCCGTTCATTTTTTTAGTAGCGTAACGCCACTCTAAATCACTGAGGAGACTCATAAAAATATTTTGTTAAAGACAATTCGATTCAGGTATAGTTTCTACAGCCTTATGAATAGGCGTACAAACATATATGTATATACATGTAAATAAAAATAGTTGTGAAATAGTTTACGAGATCGGAAAAATATTTATAACCTGTTCCATTTATTTTTTAACACAGGAGCCAAACCCCGTAGGGGTTCAATGTAATGCCCCCGTATGACATGCGGGGAGCATCCCTTTACAAAAAAAACAGGCTACCTCCTCAGAGATAGCCTGTTTTGCTCGTCATTTTAAGGGCTATTTCACTTCCGTCAGCTCAATAATAACGCTGGTACGATTCAGATTAACAGCAGGATTAAAGCCTGCGGTCATTAGGAAATCGCCCGTATAAACGGCTTCTTTCGTAATTTTTGATTGCGTGCCGGGGTATAAGTTGATCTCTTTCAAGGCGTACTTTTTCTTCGGATCAAGTCCTTTTAAGGGTACTGCCCGACCAGAACCCGCTCCAAATCTACTGCTTACCATGTAGTTGAACCACACCGAACGACTCTTGTCTCCATTCACGAACATGAGCGAAGCAAAGTCATTTTCGCGAGGGTTCACCATCCGGTACAGGTCGCCGTGCCAGACTACGTCGCTGATGGAGCGGTACGTTGCTACGGATTGCTGGCTGAATTGCAGATCTTTTTCGTCGAGCTTGCTGACCACAATATCATATCCCATTTTACCCATCATGGCCACATCGGTCCGATACTTGAGGGGTTGTTTACCCCAGTCGGTGACGTGGTCACAGTGAGCGATCGTCGGATAGAAATACGAGTATTCCCACTGCATGAAGATGCGTTCCAGCGGATCGGTATTATCACTTGGCCAGAATTCAGTGAAGTATTTCAGGGCTTCGTAATCCACGCGTCCACCGCCCCCCGAGCAGAGCATCATTGGCACTTTCGGGTACTTGGCCCGCACGCGTTCGAGCACTTTGTAAAGTCCCAGTACGTAATCTACGTATAGTTTCGATTCCGCTTGTTTAGTACTTTTGAGGTACTCTGAATGAGCGTTATAGATTACCGCATTGCAGTCCCACTTAATGAACGCCAGATCCGGATTCTTCGTAAACAGATCATCCAAGACACCAAAGACAAAGTCTTGTACTTTCGGATTCGACAAGTCCAGGACCAACTGATTACGGAAATAATGTTCCGGACGAGCGGGCTGTTTGATCACCCATTCCGGGTGTTTCTCGTACAACTCACTCTTGGGATTCACCATTTCCGGCTCTACCCAAATTCCAAATTTAACTCCCGCTTTCTGAGCTTCTTTAACCAGGTAACCGATTCCATGCGGCAATTTCTTGACGTTTTCTTTCCAATCACCTAAACCCGCATTGTCACCATTCCGGGGATACTTGTTGGCGAACCAGCCATCGTCGAGCAGAAATAAATCAACGCCGAGTTTCTTCCCATCCGCAAACAAGCCCGTTAGTTTCTGCTCGTTAAAATCGAAATAGGTAGCCTCCCAGTTGTTAAGGAGCGTCAGACGAGAACCTTCTCCGTCGAGAATCCGGTACTTGCGAGCCCAGCGGTGCAGATTGCGGCTGGCCTCACCCTTTCCGTGATCTGAATACGTGTAGATAAACGAAGGCGTTTTAAACTCCTGCCCCGCCGTTAGCGGATACTCCGACGCGTGGGGATTGATGCCCGCAATCAGACGAAGGTTGTTGTACGTATCCGTTTCAAAGTCAATCTTGAAATTCCCAGACCAGCCCAGCGTTCCAAGCAGTACTTTGCCTTCTTCTTCCGAAGCGGGTTTATCGAAAGAAAGCATAAACGTAGGCGGCTGAAACAGGTTCGCCCGCGTACCCAGTTTGGAATCCAGCGAAAGGATACCGGCTTTTAACTGCGTTTCTTCGGGATTCATTTCGTGAGCCCAGCCCCCGTGGTAATGCGTCAGGTGAAACTGCTTCCCAACGAAGTACAGATTTGCCGAAGCGTATTTATGCAGGATAATGGTACCCTTTTCCTGGTTGCGAATCGTACTCCATTGCTCCACTACATTTTCCTTCGCGTAGGTTTTGTAATACAGCGTAACCTCAACCGCGTACGCCGGATCTTTCAGTACTACCGTTGTCAGGCTTACATTATCGTCCTGCTTTTGCGTTTGGTGGCTTTGGTACTGTAATTCAAGCGAGGTATTGCCATCGGCGTGCGTAATGCGAATAGCGGGCTCGCACAAACTCCAGGAGCCACTCGGCGTATAGGCTGAGTTATAAATACCTGCATTTTCGTCCTGCTGGCGACTTTCCTTGATGATGGAGCCGTATTCAGCCGTTTGCTGCAGGCGAGGACCGAAATAGCTAATTCCTACTCGCTTACTGGCATCCGTTTGGAGTACCAGTGCATTTTGCTGCGTTTCGATGGGAATAACTTGTCCGTATAGAATAGAGGTGGTCAGCAGGGACACGAAAAGCGTACACTGCGTAGTAAAGCGGTTAGACATGGATGAGCGTTGACTAATGAACGCATAAAATTAACAGAAGAAACGAATGAGCGGATAGAAAAAAAGACAGCCCTGCTGGACTGTCTCGAATTGAATTGGAAAATGATAAAATCCCACTAAAAGCTTATTTCACGCAATTGACTTTTTTCAGCGTAAGGCCATTCGTAAAGGTAATGTCCTTATGATTTTGAAAAACTACCTTACCTTCTTTATCATGGACTGGGCCAAATCCTTCTACCAACGTATCCCCTTTTTTGATGAAAACCACTTCGCGTACAGAAGAGCGACCCTCGGAATTAAAGGTATATTCGGCCAAAAGCGTATCCCCCTTCATTTTTCCCTGAATACTACCACGATTCGCGTCCTTTTCGTGAAGTTGGTACGTTAGATCGCCCGTCACCCGTGGACGCGTTGCTGTCAGGTGCAGAAAAACAGTATCCTGATTCATGGTGTAGGAATAACAGGCTTCCTCATCCTGATCACTGACGTTCATCGCTGACGTTTTGGTAAAGGTAAGTTCCCGACCGTTCTCGTCTTCTACCACCAGGGTGTTGTCTTTCAGGGAAAGAATCTTAAAGCTGTTCGTATACGGTTCTTCTGATTTTGTACCGTGCAGGACCAGATTACTGCCTACCTGTTCCCAGGTTTTGTACTGAACGCCCTTAACGGGCAAAGCTGTAGCGATTCCCTCTTTATCCAATACAAAGCCCCAGGCCTCGGGATTCTGGCCACTCGTCATCCACTTCCCTACCAGCGAGTCGGCGTCTTTATTTTTGCAAGCTATAAAACTGATTAGTAATAAAACATAGATGAAAGGTTTCATATGTTTTCAGACTTGGGTTTAATGGTTGATTTATTCATTCGGCATTTGTCACTGCAATACACTACCTCTTCCCAATTGCGTTCCCATTTCTTCCGCCAGCTAAACGGTAACTGACAAACCGGACAGATTTTTGTGGGTAGATGAGGCTTGCGATGTGACATATAATTGAACTATGGAATCGCAGAAAATCTAAATAAACTGTACCACTACCGGTTATAGGGATATTCGCTGATCCAATGAAAACCGCGACCTGTCAACGTATAGTCCTCTACTTTTCTACGCCGGAAGCTGGCCTGCAAGGGCTTTCCTTCCCATTCACCTCTGAGTTGAAACGTATCTTTTGCCCAAACGTAGTTCAGCGTATATCGTTGGGTTGAATCATACTGATTCGTAAAGCGAATGGTTTTCTTCTGCTCATCGATTTTAGTGTTATAGTATTCCTGTTTGTTATTCATGCGTAATAAAATTCCGTAACTATTCTCAATCAGTAGCTTCTGCCAGCGGATGCTATCAGTAGTAAGGGGCGGCAGCGTATCCGTTCCCAGGACAAAGGTTTCAGCTTTGTAGGTACCCCGCAGAGCAATATCAGCATCCGGAAAGGGCTTGAAGCTGCCACTGGTTTTCATGATTAGAAACAGGATCACCAGCGTTTTACCGATCGTATGCGTGAGACGTTGCCCCTTCCCGGATAAAGCCAGTGACGACTGATTCAACTGAGCTGGTTGTTGTAACAGAAATAGTCGCACCAAGGCGGGAATATCCGGTGTTAATACAAAAAAGGTCAACAAGAGTAGATAACTCGAAAATAACTTCACCGGAATATCGTAGGCGAAATTCAGCATGACAACATTGGTCATCACGGCCACAATCAGGAGGGCTCCCAGGGTCTTGGTTCGCCGGAAAAAGAGTAGTAATCCTCCGACTACCTCGCCTAATCCTCCAAAAACGGCATACACTTTGGACAATCCCATCATTACCCAGACGATGCCCATGGGTGAAGAATTACCATAGGTTTGCTCCAGCGAAATGAGTGGTGGCGAAATAAACTGACCTTCAAACACTTTGGCAAACCCGTAAAAAAGCATAAAGTAAGCCAGGTAATAGCGAACAAAGGTTTGCGTGAGTACGTAAAACAACGTATAGTTTCGGCGAGGTCCAACTACTGCCGCCAGTAGAACCGCCATGCCTAAGCAAAACGAACTGAGTACAAACAGGTACGCATAGGAAAAAGAGGTATCGCCACTGCCCGTATTCCATATTTTTTTGGCATTATCCAGATGTAACACCTGTGGGCCTACCCATTCCGTCAACTCAATAATCGCCTCCATATCGGTAAGTGGGAGCGTATACAGAATGGTATAAAGGGCAACGAACCAAAGAGCGGTACGACGGAGGTAATGCCAACGGATCGGCTGGCTGACAGGCAGGTGGTTCATCAGGTAAGAGGTTAGGTACGCAAGAATGCTGATACTCACCAAAGATTTCCCCTGAAACGAAGAAAACCAACCCAAAGGCTGGTTTTCTTCGTTAGAAATTCATCTCATCCGCACTGGGCCCGTAACTACCCGGAATTGGTATGTTCAGCAAACGTAAGTATACGCCTAACTGAGCCCGATGGTGGGTGATCTGGTTGTAAGCCATACGGATGACTTCGTGTCTGGGCCGGATACTGTAGATGGTTTCACCGTCTCGTAACGTCCAGGGTTCGTTGAGAATACCTTCGTTTTCGGATACTAACTGTGTCTTCCCATCCTCCAGACTTTTTTCGAAAAACGCCATTAGGTCTGCATTCGTATGGATCTCCTGCTTTTGATAAGGGTTGGAAGCAAAGTCCAGCTCATCCGTCGTTAATGTCATCGTTACCCAGGTAGGTAGTTCGGCAATATGCGTTGCCAGAGTTCGCATTGGCATACTTCGTTCGTGCGGAGCCCAATCCAATTTATCATCGGGTACACGGGATAACATCTTACGGGTGGTTTGAGCTTCCTGCTCCATTTCTTTTAAAAACATCGGAATCAGTTCCATCGTCTCAGCTGGTTTGTGGTTCGGATGTAAAAGTAGAAGGGCCCGATGACAGCCCTATGTCAGCAGGAATTGGGAAATTTTAGTTTGTATGGGGAAGTAAAATCAGGTATGATCTGTTAATCAGATCGGTTGTAGGAAAATGCTAGTTCTAAGTCTAACCCAACCTTAAAAAGATGCTGCAGACCATCTAATTGGTGCGAATTTCCAAACCTACATCAGTCGCCCTTTTCCAATCATACCCAACCCTTAAGAGGTTCACTCTAAATAACCCCTTATACCATAGGTGGAATTCAATGCGATGCTAACCATGAGTTGCACCCATGGCTAATCAAATCCCCCCCTCCGGGGTTAAACGGCCACACCTCCCCGAGTTCATTCAGGCTTGCTTTCCGACCCGCCAACCCCGAAGGGGTTCACTATCATTAGCCCCGTATGACATGCGGGAAATCGTCCAGCCCGGTAGGCACAGCCTACCAATTTTTGCGTCCGTAGCCAATGCTACCGATAACCCGTCCCGCTATCTTTATTGGATTTTACCTAAGAAACTGGAAACGGAAAAAGGCCAGCCTCTACCAGAGACTGACCTTTTTTATTAACGCTAGCAAACGATACTAATCAATAAGTACACATACGCCACGTTTCACATCTTCTTCTACTTTCTTGAACTTCACGTCCCGCTCTACGCGACCGTCCATGTACTGAACCGATACCCGTTGGTTAGGTTCAATCTTTTGAACACGAATGGGTTGCTGACGAGGCCGTTCTATGGCAGGAGCCATTTCTTCAAGCTCTTCTACGCTCGGTCCACTTCCACCCGTCAGTCCCGATACATCGTCTTTACTCGTCTGTAGCTGGGGCTGTGGTTCAGGCCGACGCGGCGGCTGAGGCACCTGCGGCTGATCAACAAACAGCTCAGGCACATCGTAACGCATGAGCAACTGAACAATGTCAAAGTTGACTTTATTGATGAACTGCTTGAACAGGTCAACCGATTCGAACTTGTAAATCAGCAAAGGATCTTTTTGCTCGAATACGGCATTTTGTACCGATTGCTTCAAGTCATCCATATCGCGGAGGTGTTCTTTCCATTCCTGGTCGATCACCGTCAGAGCAATATTCTTTTCAATTTCACGGGTTACTTCCCGGCCTTCAGAGTTCAATGCTTTCAGGAAATTCACCTGGAAGCCCATCACGTGCTCCCCATCGGTAAAGGGCAATCCAATGACCGATTGCTCATTAACATTACCCTGATTAGCTTCGAACAGATCCTGGAAGAACGTACGCATCCGTTGAGCGATATCCGCACCTTTCGCCTGATAGTGAGTCTCGGCAGCAGTGTGTAGCTGGTGCGTACGCTGCTCAGGCTTCATCCGCAGGAATTCATCCCGAGTGAAGGGCAACTGAATAGCAAGGGTCTCAATCACCCGCAATTCAAGTTCTTCGAAGCTTGGATTATTGTTGACCAGTTCTTCGCAAACGTCGTAGGTAATATTGGCAATATCCAGAGCCAGACGGTCACCAAACAACGCATTTTTCCGGCGTTTGTAAATGGCTTCCCGCTGGTAGTTCATCACGTCGTCGTATTCCAACAGACGCTTCCGGATACCGAAGTTATTTTCCTCTACTTTCTTCTGAGCTCGCTCAATCGAAGACGTAATCATTGAGTGCTGGATTACCTCTCCTTCTTCCATACCCATGCGGTCCATCACCTTGGCAATCCGTTCGGAACCGAACAGACGCATCAGGTTATCTTCCAGCGATACGAAGAACTGAGACGATCCTGGGTCACCCTGACGTCCCGCCCGACCGCGTAACTGACGGTCAACCCGTCGCGATTCGTGACGTTCCGTACCGATAATCGCTAAACCACCAGATGCTTTCGATTCAGGCGTCAGCTTAATATCTGTACCCCGACCGGCCATGTTGGTCGCGATGGTTACGTTACGCGAATGACCCGCTGATGCCACGATTTCGGCTTCGCGTTGGTGTTGTTTGGCGTTCAGTACCTGGTGCTGAATACCCCGCATCCGCAGTAAACGGCTCAGGATTTCCGAGTTTTCAACTGACGTTGTACCCACCAGTACCGGACGACCGGCTTTCACCAGCTCATCGATTTCCTGAACAACGGCATTGTATTTCTCCCGAACGGTTTTATATACCTTATCCTCTTCGTCCTTCCGAACAATTTTCAGGTTGGTTGGGATGGCTACTACATCGAGTTTGTAAATCTGCCAGAACTCACCCGCTTCCGTTTCGGCCGTACCCGTCATACCCGAAAGTTTATGGTACATCCGGAAGTAGTTTTGCAAGGTAACCGTCGCGTAGGTTTGCGTCGCGTCTTCCACTTTAACGCGTTCCTTGGCTTCAATGGCTTGGTGCAAACCGTCCGAGTACCGACGACCTTCCATAATCCGGCCCGTCTGCTCATCGACGATCTTGATCTTTCCATCCATGATCACGTATTCCACGTCAATTTCAAAAAGCGTATGAGCCTTCAACAATTGATTAACCGTGTGAATCCGTTGTGTCTTGATGGAGTAATCGCGGATAATCTCGTCTTTCTTGTGGATTTTATCTGCTTCAGAAAGATCTGATTTTTCAACCTGATTCAGGACTACCGACAAATCCGGCAGAATGAAGAAATTAGGATCTTCATTCTTCGTGGTCATCACGTCGATACCCTTCTCCGTCAGTTCTACGGAGTTATTTTTCTCTTCAATGACGAAGTACAACGGAGCATCGGCTTCGGGCATCCGTTTGCCTTGTTCCTGCAAGTAGTCATTTTCAGTAGCCCGCATGATGGCCTGATTGCCCTGCTCACTGAGGTATTTGATCAGCGGTTTGTATTTCGGCAATCCCCGGTGTGCCCGGAACAGAGCCAATCCACCCTCTTTAGTATTCCCCGCAGCGATCAACCGGCGAGCTTCCGTCAGAAAGCCCTGTACGAGTTTTTGCTGCTCATCCACCAGACGCTCAATCCGGGGATTTAACATTTCAAATTCCTGTACGTCATTGTCTTTCACCATCGGCCCACTGATGATCAAGGGGGTACGGGCGTCGTCAATCAATACAGAATCGACCTCATCGACCATGGCGTAATGGTGTTTCCGCTGCACCAATTCTTCCGGTGTGCGAGCCATGTTATCGCGGAGGTAGTCGAAACCAAATTCGTTATTGGTACCGTAGGTAATATCAGCCTGATACGCCTGACGACGCGAATGCGTGTTAGGTTCGTGACGGTCGATACAGTCTACGTTCATGCCGTGAAACTCGAACAGCGGAGCATTCCACTCGGAGTCACGTTTGGCCAGGTAATCGTTGACCGTTACAATGTGTACGCCTTTTCCGCCCAGGGCATTCAGGAAAGCGGGTAACGTTGATACCAGCGTTTTACCTTCCCCGGTAGCCATCTCGGAAATTTTACCCTGATGCAGTACCACCCCACCAATCAGCTGTACATCGTAGTGCACCATGTTCCAGGTGATGGGCTGACCCATGACATTCCAGGTATTTTTCCAGATTGCTTTATCGCCGTCGATAATGACGTTCGACTTTCTGGAAGCTACAAAACGGTCATGTAGGTTAGCCGTAACTACCAACTGACCATTTTCGGTATAGCGACGACCCGTTTCTTTCACAATCGCGAAAGCCCGGGGCAGGATTTCAAGTAATACGTCCTCCAGCTTCTGATCCGACTGTACTTCGAGGGCATCAATCTGCTTGAAGAGCGAATCTTTTTCATTAATGTCCATATCCGGATTCGCATCAATACGCTGACGAATCGCTTCGGATTGTTGATCAATGGGAGCAAGTCTTTCTTTGATGACTGCCTTCAAATCAGCGGTTTGCTGACGAAGTTCGTCATCCGAAAGATCTTTTAATTTGGCAAATTCGGTATTGACTTTTCCGACGTAAGGATAGAGTTCTTTTAAATCCCGATCGGATTTTGTACCGAAAATTTTGGTGATGAGTTTAAGCATAGCTATGTGCTAAAGCACCGTTATTCGTGGTTAGTCAGCCCGTACACGTGCTGATTTCATAATCAAGTCGGTTCAGTGGACTTAAAATGAAACCCCCAACCTGGGGTCGTTAAACAATAGGTAGAACACAAATTTACTCGATTCTTTCCACCCAAGAGCAAAAAAACAATTCCTAAATAATGGTTTAGCTTCGAAAGTGGACAAAAGGTTTAATGAATCGGACAAATTGACAGCAGTTCAGTGTTTTTCGAGGCTATTGCCTGGGAAGTAGAAACGGTTGTTTTGCAGGGGAAACCATTACTTTTGTAGGTATAACGCCCGAATTGGCAAAATCTTTCCCTAGTGGTTCTCCCTTTTATACTTGGGAAATTATCCTCTTGGATTGAAACGGATTCGAGCGAATCTACGTTCTAAAATCAGCACTGAATCTTTTCACTATGAGCAATACACCACAGGAAAACCCCTACTATCGCCCCGTGCACCGCGAACGGGCCAAGCTGAAAATTCCAGGTTTTGGCGGGGGTAGTACGAGCGGCAGTGGCAAAAGGACCAGAGAGAAGCGTAGTGATACGGATATATACGTTAAACTGTTGCCTCTGATCATTGTGGCCATTGTAGGTTACGGCATTTATGATACGCTAGCGGCTTTTAAAGGAAAGAAACGCAATCTGATCGACGATCCGCAGACCATTCAGGAAATGACCTGGAAACAGGAAAAAGTATTCAAGAAGTACGCTGATCTGTCGCCACGATCGCAACATTATTACCTAGTTATTGGGCAGGAAGGCCATACGAAAACCATTGACTTCGGTCGGGAAAAGACGGAGTTCTGGGACAAAGTAGATCCTTTCAATCATTTAACGAAGGCTCCGGGTAGCTTAAACGTATCTATTGATGCTTACGATAATAGTCGCGATCAGGTAGTGACGATGAAGTTTGAGTAATCGCGAGCGATTTAGTCAGAATCCTGATTAAACCATAAAAGGCCGATGAATGTATTCATCGGCCTTTTTCGTAAAGGCTTGTTATTAAATGGAATTCGCTTACGCTTCTACCAGCATCGCACCATACGAGTATCCCCCACCGAACGTAGTGACGACGATGTGATCGCCTTTCTGGAAGCGGTACTTATTTTCATCCAGGCCAATAGCACAACCGGCACAACCGGTGTTCCCTAAGTACTGAATGTTAGATAAAAGTTTTTCCATCGGTAAGCCCAGTTCTTCCATTACTTTTTTGCTGATCCGGAAATTGGCCTGATGCGGCAGCACCCAATCTACTTCCTCCAGCGTAAGTCCATTACGACCCAGAATCTGACGACTGGCTCGGGGCATGTACTGCACCGCGTGAATAAATACATCGCGGCCGTTGGGCATTACAAACCCTTCGTCGTTAGGCTTCAGGACAACCCCTTCCAGGGCTTTGCCTACCGTGGCTGCCCCGCCGGTTAGAATATCAACAATTTTCAGATCCGAATCCGATACCCGTTCGTTGGACAGGAACAGAGCCGCTGCTCCGTCGCCCCACAAGTGTCCGGCTATTTTATCCGATTCGTTGCTGTAAGCAGTGTTGTTATCCGACACGACAACCAGAGCTTTGGTCGCTTTCTTCATGCAGAAATACCCCTGAACGACTTCCAGGGCATTCAATAACGAAGAACAGGCCGTTGATACGGACAGTACCGGAATATCCGGAATTTGAAGATCATGCTGAACCGCATGAGCTAACGATACAATCGTATCGTAAGGGGTGTAGGTAGCTCCTACAATGAGGTCAATCTCCTGAACAGGGTATGGTAACAGGGCTAACCCCTGACGAACGGCCTCCACAGCCATAGTGTTCGTGTTTTCATGGGGGGCAGCTTTCCGACGTTCTCGGATGCCCGTCCTCTCCACAATCCACTGGTCAGACAATCCATTCAGTCGGGCGAAGTGTTCATTCGTAACAACTTGCTCCGGCAAATAGCTACTTATCGCGTTGATATACATAAGGGTCAAGCGGTACAGCTCGTATTTTGTACTTTGCCGTGCTTTTTTGCACTATGCAAAGAATAGTTATCTTCTCGAACTTACCAAATTTCTAATAGAATAATTCAATAAGACATTGGATAAGTACCAGATAAATTTGCAAATCCTTAATCTTCTTTGTTTCGGACGATTAAAATGCGGCGTTAGACAAGTGCTTTTAAGTCTCAAAAGTTCATGCCTATTCCAAAAAATAATATGGTATGGTAGCATACTAAATTCTGGATCAGAAGGCATATTTGATGCGGTCTGCTACGCACTAAGACGTTTCGAGAAATCGGTGCTAACATCAGATTTTCGTACCCATTTTTACTACACTCTTCTGTTCACATTAAAGTCAAAACCATCAGGGCCGACTATAATTTACTATAAATCAGCTACTTATTTTTTACTTTAGTACGGAAGATTGTTAAAATCCAGTAATTGGCCTTTTGTGAACCTTCTTCAACGCTTGTAAACGTCCGTATCTGTCTATCTATTAACTCTTACTTGCTTGATTAGGTTATGCGTGTTCTTGCCCGGTACTCGTAGCTATTTTATTGAAAGATCATTTTTATCAGGCAAGACTTAACAATTTATTCATCCGTTTAACGGCCTTTTAGCTGGCAATTAGGTCGAATTTTGTAGTGTATTCACTTCTTTTTTTCCCTTAAGTATTATGCATCGTTACCTTCTTTTGTGTGTCGGTCTCCTGGCGGGCGGGCTGTCAGTACAGGCTCAGCAAACGCCCAAACGTCCTAAAAACGTAATCTTGTTGATTGGTGACGGGATGGGCGTCAATCAGGTATACGCCGCTCAGATTGCCAACAAAGGTCCGCTTCACCTGAACCGTTTTCCATACCTCGGTCTTTCTACCACGCACCCCGTCAAAGATTTTATTACCGATTCAGGAGCGGGTGGTACGGCTCTGTCTACGGGTGTAAAAACGAAAAACGGAGCCGTCGCGGTAGACTCTGCCAATCGTCCCCAGGTGACCTTGGCCGAACTGGCTAAAAAGCGGAAACTTTCTACCGGTATCGTTACTACCTGCGACATTACAGACGCTACCCCAGCAGATTTTTATGCTCACCAGTCCTCCCGCTCACAACACGAAGCCATTGCTGAGCAAATGGTCAATGCGGACCTCGATGTAGTGATTGGTGGCGGAATGCGGTATTTCTTCCAACGGAAAGACGGCAAAAACCTACTCGAAGATTTTAAAAAGAAAGGCTATACGGTAGCCGATACTTCCCAGGATTTTACGGTAGCCACGGGTAAAAAGCTGGTTGCTTTCAATGCCGGCATGAATCCAATCAAGGTTAAAGAAGGTCGGGGTCCTATGCTTCGTCAGGAAGTAGAAAAAGCATTAAGCATTCTGTCGGAAAACAAAAACGGTTTCTTCCTCATGGCTGAGGGCTCGCAGATTGACTGGGCTGGTCACGCCAACGACCTGGAATATATGGTGACTGAAATGCTGGATTTCGATAAAGCGGTAGGAGCTGCTCTCGACTTTGCGGAAAAGAACGGCGAAACACTTGTCATCGTAACTGCCGATCATGAAACGGGTGGCTTGAGCCTGACGGGTGGTGACTGGAGAAATGGCGTTGTCGAAGGAAAATTTATCTGGATGAATCACTCCGCTAACCCCGTGCCCGTGTTTGCGTACGGCCCTGGTTCTGAGTTATTTCGGGGTATTTTTCCTAACGTAGAGGTAAACAAAAGAATTCAACAGGCCTGGTGGGGCGAAACCATCCTGAGCCGTAAATAGTTTTAAGTTACGTTGTTCGTTCTCAATAGATAGAAACGTAGTTTTTCCTACGCATGGTCAGACCTTGTGGAATCGTTTTAGAAAATACCTTCTAACCCAACACGGCTTACTGTAAACTTGAAACTGACAACTCAATAAGTCGCTAGCTCAAGTAAATCAGGAATGTTGAGAGGCTGTCTACGTCAGACAGCCTCTTTTGTTGATTCAACTCAGAAATTACTCCGTTTCGTTCACAGCCCCTCTCCCTCTGACTTCGAACCGTCTCAGGTCATCTACAACAACCAGCCTTCCAGGCTGCATTTAGATGACAAAACCGAAAGACCCGCTTCCATCCAGACCCGCCAACCCCGAAGGGGCTCAATGTCATTAGCCCCGTATGACATGCGGGGAATCGTCCAGCCCGGTAGGCACAGCCTACCAATTTTTGCCTCCGTAGCCAATGCTACCGACAACCCGTCTCGCTATCTTTACTAGGTTTTACCTAAAAAACTGGAAACTGGAAACTGGAAACTCTAAACCGAAAACTCAAAACTCACTGCCTGCTTCAAATCTGGGTGTAGACTTTCAGCTACTGGGCAGGTAAGAGCCGCGTTTTCCAGTTTCTTCCGGCGGGTTTCCGTGAGGGGTTGATTAGTTTTAATTTTCAGTTTTACTTCCAGTTGACCAATCCGTCGGGGACTTTCCGCCATACTTTTCGTTACTTCTACTTCTGTACCCGTAATGTCAATTCCATCGCGTTGGGCCACAATACCCATGATCGTAAGCATACACGATCCCAGAGCGGATGCTACCAGATCCGTGGGCGAAAACGCTTCTCCTTTCCCATGATTGTCTACGGGAGCGTCCGTTAAGATTTCAGAGCCTGACTTGAGGTGGACGCCCTGCGTGCGAAGCTGTCCTAAGTACGTAATTTTTGCAGTTGCCATAGATACTGAATTAAAACTTCAAAAGTAAACCTAAGAACTAAATCCGCTACAGGTACTCAAAGATTTACGAACAAAACATCCGTAAAAAAGTATTTCTTTTCCGAAAAGCCCCCGCTCTCATCCATCAACCGTGTTTGCCCTAAAATCCGTATTCAAGGCAACTTTTTCTACGCATTCCCGGTTAGCTCATTACCTTTGTATTTACGTTGATAAACCCATTGTTTGTCAAATCAGCAATTGATATTGGGATGATCGAGCTACCCGTTATTACGAAAACTGAACCGGCTGGTTTAAACAGACCGGGTTCTTCTACCCGTAAACCCGAATGGTTGCGAGTAAAACTCCCGACGGGTCCGGAATACCGCAATGTGCGGCAGGTGGTGGATGAATACAAACTTCACACCATTTGTCAGTCAGGCAATTGTCCCAACATGGGCGAATGCTGGGGAGCGGGTACGGCCACGTTCATGATTTTAGGCAATGTCTGCACGCGTTCCTGTACCTTCTGTGCCGTAGCGACGGGCCGTCCGAACGAATATGACGCCGACGAACCCCGACGCGTGGCTGAGGCCATTAAAATCATGGGTGTGAAACACGCCGTGATTACGTCCGTCAACCGTGACGAACTGAAAGACCGGGGAGCAGAAATCTGGTATGATACGGTTCGTCTGACGAAAGAATTGAGTCCGAGTACGACGATTGAAACCCTGATTCCGGATACGAAAGGAAACTGGCCCGCTCTGGAACGCATGATTTCAGCCGGTCAGGAAGTGGTTTCACACAATATGGAAACCGTGGAGCGGTTATACCGTCCCGTCCGTCCGCAGGCTAAATACAGCCGCAGTCTGGAGCAGATTCAGCGTACGAAAGCGTTTGGTAAGCGTACCAAGACTGGCATTATGCTGGGCCTGGGCGAAACGCAGGAAGAAGTTTTCAAAGCGATGGATGATCTGGTCGAAAACGGCCTGGATATTCTGACGCTGGGTCAGTACCTGCAACCGACCAAAATGCACCACGAAGTCATCGAATGGATTCACCCCGATACCTTCGCGATGTACAAGGAAGAAGGCGAAAAACGCGGTATTAAGTACGTAGAAGCAGGACCGCTGGTTCGTTCCAGCTACCACGCCGAACGTCACGTGCACGTATAGGTGCTTGATGAACCACTCAAGTAGTACCTTTGGCAGCCTTGCTTGTAATAAGCGAGGCTGTTTGCATTTCAGGCATCTAGTGCTCGTAAAACAAGTCCCCTTGATTTTGGGTTGTATCCTTACAATTTCCCCTGATTTGCCTTGAAGTACGACATCATCATTACGGGCGGAGGGATGGCAGGACTAAGTCTGGCCTATTACCTCAATCACAGCACCTTACGTCATAAGCAGATTCTGATTATTGACCGGGAACCCAAAACCCGTAACGACCGCACCTGGGCCTTCTGGCAAGCGGGTGAAGGAGCGTTTGAATCCATTCTGTATCGGCACTGGAATAAGCTTTGGTTTCACGGAACGGAGGGTTTTTCCCGACAATTAGATCTCGGCCAGCACCAGTACAAGCTCCTTCGCGGTAAGGATTTTTACGCTTCGATCCGGGCTGACCTTTCCCGTAATCCCAACATTCAGTATTTGTTCGCGGATCTACATTCGGTGGAAACTTCCGCGGGTTCGGCTTTGGTTCAAACTTCGAAAGGCGAGTATCGGGCTCAGTGGTGCTTCGACAGTACCGTTCCCATGCAGGCCATTCGAACGCTGACAGCAGAGCCTGCTTCGCTCCCGGCCCCTCGCTGGCAGGAACTACTACAGCATTTCAAAGGCTGGGTCATTCGTACCGAAAAACCGGTATTCGATCCCGAAATGCCGATCATGATGGACTTCCGGATTGAACAGAAAAACGAATGTCGGTTTGTATATGTCATGCCTTTTTCCGCGACGGAAGCTCTCGTTGAGTTCACGCTCTTCACGCCAACTCTATTGACATCAGCCGAATACGACGAAGCGTTGCGAGCCTATCTGAAGGATTTTTTTAGTCTGGAAACCTACGAGATTACCGAAGAGGAAACGGGCATTATTCCCATGAGTGACGAGCCGATGTCCGAACAGCCTTCGCCGCACGTTATACGGATTGGGACCGCCGGAGGATACACCCGGGCCAGTACGGGTTACACGTTTACGCGTACGCAAAAGCGACTGCAGGCGTTGGTGCGTCAATTG
The DNA here is from genome assembly GCF_002943425.1 of Siphonobacter curvatus. Taxonomy (NCBI): domain Bacteria; kingdom Pseudomonadati; phylum Bacteroidota; class Cytophagia; order Cytophagales; family Cytophagaceae; genus Siphonobacter; species Siphonobacter curvatus. The sequence continues at coordinate 1,605,622 of NZ_PTRA01000001.1, read as the reverse complement.
GAAAAGAACTTCTTGCAATCTCCGGTTACCAACCAACCCATCTCGGCTCAGTATCGCTTTTATGATCAGGTACTTCTAAATGTATTCCTGAAAAATCGGTATTCTGCGGCAACGGTTTTTACGGATTTGTTCCGGAAGAACCCCGCTCACCTGATTTTTCGCTTTCTGGATGAGGAAACTTCGCTTCGGGAAGACCTGGGCGTTCTGTATTCAGTACCCGTCATTCCCTTTACCGTGGCTGCTTTTGACGTTTTTAAGAGAAATATCTCGGAAATGTTCAAACGGTAAGCCTTCATATTTGGTGAATTTCCGCTGAATGTACAATTTTGCAAAAGTATCCAGAGGCTCCAGTTAGGGCACCAACCGAGTCTAGAACGCTACGGTGGTTTGACGATACGGACTTTGTTGCTAGTAATCAGCTATTTCAGCAACAGTCAAAAACGTTCAATTCCTTCCTTTGGCCGAGGACTACGAAAAGTTTACATGGATTCGTAACTCCCAAAATCATTCTAATTTACAGAACATGCCTTATTTGTTCACTTCTGAGTCTGTATCTGAAGGACACCCCGATAAAGTGGCAGACCAAATTTCAGATGCCCTCATTGATCATTTTTTAGCCTTCGACCCCCAATCCAAAGTAGCTTGTGAAACGCTGGTAACGACGGGCCAGGTTATTCTGGCGGGTGAAGTGAAGTCTTCGACGTACCTCGACGTACAGAGCATTGCTCGTGACGTGATTCGCAAGATTGGGTACACGAAGTCGGAATACATGTTCGAAGCTCATTCCTGCGGTGTTCTTTCGGCCATTCACGAACAGTCTGCGGATATCAATCAGGGCGTGGATCGCTCCAGCCCCGAAGAACAGGGTGCCGGTGATCAGGGTATGATGTTTGGTTACGCGACCCGCGAAACGGACAACTATATGCCCTTAGCTCTGGACTTAGCTCACAAGATTCTCAAAACGATGAGCGACATCCGGAACAACGAACTTTCGCTGATGCCGTACCTTCGTCCCGATGCCAAATCGCAGGTGACGATTGAGTACAGCGATGATAACGTTCCCCAACGGATCGATACGATTGTCGTTTCTACTCAGCACGACGATTTCGCGGACGATGAAACCATGCTTGCCAAAATTCGCGAGGATGTTGTAGCCATTGTTATCCCCCGCGTAAAGGCCAGCCTGAAACCTGAATTACGTGGTTTATTTGAGGGCGAAATTACGTATCACATCAACCCGACGGGCAAATTCGTCATCGGTGGTCCCCACGGGGATACAGGTCTGACGGGCCGTAAGATCATCGTCGATACCTACGGTGGTAAAGGTGCCCACGGCGGTGGAGCGTTCTCGGGTAAAGATCCCTCGAAAGTAGACCGTTCAGCAGCTTACGCGACGCGTCACATTGCCAAAAACCTGGTCGCAGCGGGTGTAGCGGATGAAGTACTCGTTCAGGTATCCTATGCCATTGGTGTAGCTGAGCCCTGCGGTATCTACGTAAACACCTACGGAACCTCGAAAGTGGGACTGTCCGACGGTGACATCGCTTTGAAAGTAGAGAAGATTTTCGATATGCGTCCGTACTTCATCGAGCAACGTCTGAAACTACGTAACCCGATCTATTCCGAAACGGCGGCCTACGGCCACATGGGACGGGAATCGAAAGTAGTGACGAAGACGTTCAAATCACCCGATGGAGCTACGAAAGAACTCGAAGTTGAGCTCTTCACCTGGGAAAAACTCGACTACGTAGAGAAAGTAAAAGCTGAATTCGGTCTGTAATTTGAGACTGAAAACAGAAAAAGACCTGAGCTGGAAACGGTTCAGGTCTTTTTTGTTGGGAAGAAATCGGCAGTAATAGTCTACAATCTTACTGAATACAGTATACTTGTTGTTTCAGTTACTCTTCTTTTCCAAACTTTTCTCTTCCTCAGTTAAAACCTGTATGAAACACTTGCTTAGTACCTTTCTGCTCTGCTTGGTGGCCTGTTACGGATTTGCTCAATCGACCAAAGTAGTGGTCCGAGCCCGGGCCAAAGACGCTAAATTTATTGGTACGGGCATTGGCGGAGCCTACGTCGTTATTCGCCATGATCTGACGGGTGAAATTCTGGCCCAGGGCTTGACAACGGGTACTTCGGGCAATACCGACCTGATGCTAAAAACGCCTCATCAGCGGTACGACCGCCTGACGGATGACCAGACCGCCCGCTTTGAAGCAAACCTCAAACTCGATGCCCCCACGTTTGTAACCATTGAAGCCACGGCACCCATCAACCGGAAAAGTGCTGCGGTTAAAGCCAGTACGCAACTCTGGCTCATTCCCGGGAAAGCCATTGACGGTGAAGGAATCATCCTAGAAATCCCCGGTTTTATGCTCGATATTCTTGAACCACAAACGCATCAGGTTTTGAGTCTCAATGCATTGAAGGATAGTCAGATTAAACTGAAAATCAATCTGGTGATGATGTGCGGTTGCGTCATTACGAAAGGCGGGGTCTGGAATTCCGAGCAGATTGAAGTAAAAGCCTTTGTGAAAAAAGATGGCGTAGCTCGGGGTGAAGTGCCTTTGAATTTTGCCGGGATGGATAATATTTTTGAGGGCAGCCTGCCCATTAAGGAAAAGGGCATGTATGAAGTACAGATTTATGCGTATGATCGCATTACCAAAAATACGGGTCTGGATCGGATGAATTTTGTCATCCAATAAGTTCGTAGTTTTTAAACCTATGGATGACGCTTACCGTACGTATATTCAACCCACCTTACGTACCCTTCAATAATGAATGAAAAAAACAGAATCGACGCTCTGGAAGCCGAAGTACAACGACTTTCCGGCCAGCTAACGATCTATCAGCAACACCTCCGTCAGATCGAGCGGGAACTGCTCCTGCTTCGACGCGGCGAAGAAACAGCCTCTATACCCTCAACACCCCCCGTACCTCCCGTTGCCATACCTCCGCGTCCGATCTCCGTACCACCACCACCGGTAGCGGCTCCCCGCCCCGTTACGCGTTCGCAAACGCCCACGGAAGAGTATATCGGAGGTAACCTCCTGAGTAAAATAGGCATTGCGGCTCTGGTAATCGGCATGGCTATTTTCGTAAAATACGCCTTCGACAATGATCTGATTGGTCCCTGGGGCCGTTTGCTGCTGGGTTGGGGACTGGGAGCGGGTTTAACGGGACTGGCCCTGTGGCTGAAGCCCAAGTATCTGACCTACAGTGCCGTACTCCTGAGTGGCGGCGTTGCTACAGCGTATCTAACTACCTATGCGGCGTTTTACTTTTACCATTTTCTGCCGCCGCCCGTCGCTTTTGGGCTAATGGTGGCGATCACGCTCTTTACCGTCTGGCAGGCCACGCAGTACGAAGTTCAGTGGATTGGACTTTTCGGACTCGTGGGAGCGTATGCGGTGCCCTTCCTCGTTGGCGGAAACGGAGCTGCCTGGGGCCTGTTTGTGTACATGACGATTCTGAACACCGGCGTACTGGCTCTGGCCTACCAACGCAACTGGCTGTTGATGAACACGGCAGCGTTCAGTTTTACCTGGCTCATCTTCATCGCCTTTATCATCAACGGATTCGACCGGCCCGGTTACGTCTGGATCAGTCTGGTATTCGGAGCTGTTTTCTTTTTACAACTCTACGCCAATCAACTGATTTACCCCTTGTTCCAGAAGGAGTACGTGAACAACCGTACTATTCTGCTAATGATTCTGAATTCCTTTTTTTACTTTTTCCCGACATACTTTATCCTTAATGAGCACCACTATCCTACCCTGACCATCACGGCGTTTACGTTAGCCAACAGCCTAGTACACGGAGGAATTGCGTGGTATATGCATCAGCGAAATTTTGCCGTACTCTCCCGCACCTCGCTGGCCTTAATGCTGGTGTTTCTGATCGTTGCCGTACCGATTCAATTGGAAGGCGACTGGATTACGATCCTTTGGGCAGCGGGGGCAGCAGCTTTGTATTACCTGGGCGTCAATCGGTCTTCGCGGTTATTGCGGGTGTTTGGAATCGCCCTGATTTATCTGGCGGCGGGTTCCGTCTTCGTTTACTGGTACGATCCTGTAATCCAGTCACCCAACTATCTGCCCTATTTCAACCGGACTTTCCTGACTAATTTTCTGTACCTGGCAGCCCTGGTCTTCATGCTTTTTCAATCGTATCGCAACGACCGGACGGGTCTTTTCCCCAATAGCTTGCTGATTCTGCTGCTGGGAACAGCCTACTTTATTGGCTGGGTTGAATGGGAACGGTATTTCAATATCCAGGTAAACCGCTACGCTCCGCTTATTGAGAAAGTGGTATTTATGAGTTACTCGGCTCTGTATCTGGGGCTGGTTCACTGGGGTTTGTCCCGACGTTCCCTGGGGATTTGGAAAGCGTTTAGTCTGGGACTTTCGGGATTACTATTTCTGTACATCGTTGCTGAGCATCCCATTTTGGACCTGGTCAATCAGTACCTCAAAGTCCCCGCTACACCGCTGTTTCTGCGTTTTCTGCTGTACGTATCACTGGCCGTGTGGACCTGGGGTCTGTACCGAATGATTCCCGAGTATACGCCCGGCTGGAAAAAGATCCGCAACGGTTTTCTGTACGTCATCCATGTCATTCCTTTATGGATTCTGAGTCAGGAATTGATGACGCATCTGATTCTGCTTGATCCCCTGCACGCTGAGGAACAACGCCTGCAGGCCACTCAGGCCGGATTTAGCGTTCTTTGGGGCGTCTATTCGCTGGTACTGATTGTACTGGGTTTCACTCAAAAAGTAAAACGATACCGATTATCCGGCATCGCTCTCTTTGGAATCGTACTCGGGAAACTGCTCATTTTTGACCTGAGTCGCGTGCCTACGGGCGGGAAAATCATCATTTTCCTGAGCGTTGGGGTCTTGTTGCTGGTTACGTCTTTCCTTTATCAGAAGTACAAGGATAAATTATTGGAAGACGATCAGCCCGTTCAGTAAGCTAGTCCGAAAACAAAAGATCCCGAAAGTCGTACGACTTTCGGGATCTTTTGTTTTCGTTAGTAGTATTACGGTTTTACGGCAATATCCTGCGTTAACTGAAATTCTTCTTTCAACCGAATGTCCTCCGAAGACGCTCCTACCTGAGCCGTGAATTTTCCTTTTTCGGCGACCCATTGCATCTGCTGATTGAGTAACATCAGGTCTTTGGCGTGCAGCTCGAATGTCAGCGTTTTTTCTTCACCCGCTTTCAGATGAATTCGCTCGAATTTTTTCAGCTGCTTGATTGGTCCTACGACTGACGCCACCTGATCCGTTACGTATAACTGAGCGACCTCGTCGCCATCGCGATTGCTGGTGTTTTTCACCCGAAACGAAACCTTCACCGTTACGTCTCTCGAAGCGGGGGCTACTGCAATCGTCAAGCTGCTGTATTCAAATGAAGAATAGCTAAGACCATACCCAAAAGGATACAGGGGTTTGGCGTCGCTTTCCACGTAGTCGTGTTTGACGGGCGTTTTGTAGTTGTAATACACGGGTAATTGTCCAACCGATTTAGGCACGGAAATCGGCAGGCGTCCCGCTGGATTGTAATCGCCGAAGAGTACGTCGGCAATGGCGTTGCCCCCTTCCTGACCGGGATACCAGGCGTCGAGTACGGCGGGCACGTGAGCCGATACGTAATTCAGATTCAGCGGACGACCCTTGATCAGTACCACTACGACGGGTTTGCCCGTTTTTAATACGGCTTCCAGCAATTGTAACTGACGGCCCATCAAGTCCAGACTGGCCCGGTCGTAACCCTCACCACTTTCCATATCGCTGATCGATACTTCCGAAGCCTTTACGTGAGCGGCTCCCGTATTCTGGTATTCCGTTTTGAAATCACGGGCACTCGATCCGCCGATGACGACAACGGCCACTTCCGACTGACGAGCCGCTTCGACAGCTTCGGCAATCTGGGCCGAAGAAGTATCGCGAATGCTACATCCTTTGGCGTATCGAATCTGTGTGCCGGAACCGAGTTTGTTCTGAAGACCTTTGAGTACCGTTACTACAGCTCCGTCGGCTTGCGGAGCCGTATAATCGCCGAGCTGATTGTAAACGTTGTCGGCATTCGGCCCAATGACGGCCATACGCTTTAAAGACTTTTTTAGCGGTAAGAGCTGATTCTCATTTTTCAGCAAAACGATTGCCTGCTGAGCCACCTGACGGGCCAAATGAATATGTTCGGCACTACGCACACCCGATGTTTTCTCCGGCTGAACGTAGGGATTTTCGAATAATCCCATCTCGAATTTCAGCCGCAGCACGTGGCTCACCGCAGTATCCAGTACGGCCTTACTTACTTTTCCTTCCTTCAGAGCCTGCAACAGCGATTTATCGAAGCCCGTACCACTTAAATCAGCATCCAGACCCGCGTTGATTGCCAAAGCCGCCGCTTCCACCCGATTCGCCGCAATGTGGTGATTGGCTACCAGTCCCTGAATACTATTCAGATCCGATACGGAAAACCCTTTAAAACCCCACTGCTGCCGCAGGATAGTCTTAAGTAAAACCGGATTCGCCGTACAGGGAATGCCGTCAATGGAGTTATAGGCCGTCATGATCGAGAGGGCACCGGCCTGTACCGCGTCGCGGAAGGGCGGCAGATAGACCTGATGTAATTCCCGAACGCCCGGAGCAACGCTACCACCGTTATGTCCACCCTCGGGTACACCGTAGGCCGCAAAGTGTTTCAGCGTGGAGATGATGTTAGCTCCGCTTTTCAGATTGGTTCCCTGAAAACCTTTGACCATCGCCCGACCCATCTGTCCATTCAGTACTGGATCTTCACCGTAGGTTTCCTCCACGCGGGACCAGCGGGGTTCGCGGGCCAGATCCAGCACCGGACCGTATCCCACGTGAGCCCCCTGCAAACGGGCTTCTTTAGCAATCGCCGAAGCCATTTGTTGGATCAAGGCCGGATTCCAGGTACTACCCTGCCCGAGAGCCGTCGGAAATACCGTCGTTCCAATCGCCATATGACCGTGGGGACATTCTTCCGAGAGTAAAAGCGGAATGCCCAGTCGCGTATGTTCGATGACGTACTTCTGTAAGGCATTGGTCGCCTCGGCGGCCTGCTGGGGGTTGAGACCCGTCGTTAGGGTTTTCTGCGTCCAGGGATCGGCCCGTAAGGTGGCCCAGAGCAAACCAATATGCTGTTCAGCAACGGCTTTTATGAACTGCTCGCTCACCTGTACTTCATTGCCTTTCTTTTCGTACATGAACCAGCCCAGTGGCGTGGCTAGTTGCCCGACTTTTTCTTCGGGCGTCATGCGTTGGAGTAAGTCCTGCACCCGGCGATGCGTAGGCAGAGCGGAATTTTTATAAAGGGGCTTGGGATCAATGCTAGCCGTCAGCGAAACCAGTGCGAAACAGGCACCGGCGAGTAAAAGAGGGGTACGTACCATGCGTTTCATTCCCGAATGTTACGCATAATTTGGTGAATCTGGCCTTGGTCCGAAGTTAATTTGTAAAATTTTTTAATATATACAGTATCTGAAAGGTTATTCTCGCTTTGGAAGGATCAACTACTAGTTTATGGTTTTTCAATCGGATTATGGCCTCTATAAATTTTCCCGAAAGCTCTAGTACTTTCGGGAAAAGCTAATGCATCAAAGGATGTACAGACCTGGTTAACGTGACCCGACTTTCCCTTTAAACACCGTATAAATTTTTCTCCAAAAATTCATTCTGAAACTTCCCCTGCGGATCGTACTGCTTGATCAGGTTCTTGAAATCAGGCAGTTTCTTGTAAAGCGACTGTAACCGCATGGGTGACATCGTAAACAGCTTGGCCCAGTGCGGCCGAGCCTGGAAGGGAGCCAGTTTTTCTTCAATAATGGGTAGCACTTTACTGACGGCGGGCCAGTCCTGTTTCCAAGTAAAGTGCAGGGCAACGCTATCCTGCTCATAACAGGGACTCATCCAGAACGAATCGGCAGCGATAGTGCGTACTTCTGAAATCAGCAGGTGTGGCGTAATGAGATCTGCTAGCTGGAACATTGCCTGAATAGCCTGGATTCCTTTTTCCCGGGGAACAAAAAACTCCGACTGCAGCTCTTCGCCGCTGCTGGGCGTAAAGTTCATTTTGAAGTGCGGCAGTCGCTCGTGCCAGGGACCCGGTACGCCCTGCTGCTCGGTACAGTGCTCGGCGGAAATCGCTTCGATGGGATGCAGGTTTTTCGTAGCCAGGGTAGATCCAAAAAGCGTATCCGGGATTTTCATCATCATTCCCTTTTCGACCCGCCGCTTAATCCAAATCTGATTGATATTCTGGTTGGCCCAATTGGTGAACAAACTCACACTATACCCAGCGGACATAACCTCTTCAAAATGCTCTTTCAACTGAGCAAGTGGCATATTCCGGTATACATCCTGTCGAACCAAAAACGTGGGTTGTATCTGTAGGGTCAGTTTGGTAACCACGCCCAATGCTCCCAGCCCTACTACGGCTCCGTAAAACGTTTCTTTATCTTTTTCAGCCGATAATTGCACGGTTTCTCCCGCGGCAGTTAGCAGTTCCAGAGCAACTACTTCCGTGGAAAGATTCCCATTTTTTACACCCGATCCGTGGGTAGCCGTCGCACAGGCTCCGGCCACGGAAATATGCGGCAAGGAAGCCAAGTTATGCAGAGCGTAGCCTTCCTTGTGGAGGTATTCCGCCAGTTCGCCGTACCGTATTCCCGCCTCTACGGTCACTGTACGGGCTTCTTTATCGAGCGAAATTACCTTATCCAGCTCTCTGAGTGAAACGATATGTTCTGTACTATCCGCAATACGGTTGAACGAATGCCGCGTTCCTAAGGCTCTCAAGTGTTTCATTTCCTTTACTAGCTCCTTAAGTTGCTCAGTTGATTTTGGATATTGAAAATCCTGAGTGCTATACTCGAAATTACGAGCCCAATTAAACTCTTTGGTACTCAGCAACTCCTTGGCGGCGTTACGGGTGTTTTTGCTTTCTTTACAACTGCTCATGGGAGGTAAAAGGCTACCCGTTAGGACAACGGAAGAGAGTTTTAAGAAGGTACGTTTTTTCATGGGGTAGAGGGTTTAGTTACATCAGTCTTCAAGTAAGGAAATGACTTTAGAAAAATCAATACTACCCCAAGTAAAAGAGGTCGTTCTTGTTTAGAACGACCTCTTTTCAATAGTTAGCGAGAAGGTTTACAATAAGTCGCTGTCTTCCTCTTCGGTAATCAGCTCAGCGGCTTTTGGAGCATTTTTAGCTTTTACTTTTTCTTTATATTTCTTGACCTGCGTCTTCGCAATGTCTAGTACGCGATCCGTCGCTTCTTCGAAGGTAGTACCGGTTTCTCGCACGAAAATCGAGTCACCGGGTACATAGACCTTAATTTCCACAATTTTATTTTGAACCTTGCTCGACTCGCCTTTATCCAGCATCAGGTATACATCCGCACTCGTAATCCGATCATAAAACTGATCGAGTTTGTTGAATTTGGCTTGCACGAAGTCGAGCAGTTTGCTATCTGCATCGAAATGGACTGTTTGCACTTGCAGTTTCATACGCACACTCGTTTTTAGGTTTGACCATAGTCGCTACCGTAAAAAAACCATTCTATCTATTCCTAAATTTTGGATAGAAAGTCCGTTAGCAAGGGTGAACCTAGTCAGGTCTGACCATAAAGTCAAGGATAAAGTGAAGAAATTTCCCCGCACTTTTCTATTCCTTTTTGCGTTAAAAAAGAGCATAGAAACCCATGAACTTGATACATAGACGCTTTTTTAGCAGATACCTACTCATTTGGATCGGCTTCTTAGTTACGCCAACCGTATGGGCTCAACGAACACTCGGACTTCGGCCCGAATCGATTCCTCAATTACCCAATCTGTATACGTTACAGGACATTGTTGACGAACGCCCCAATCAATCAGGCCTGGGTACCGTAGTTCTTTCCTCGGGTCAGACGACCCGCTTACAATTTGCGGCGAGCGTTCCGGCTACGTTACGTCAGTTGCTCCGACAGCCGCCCCGGAATGAGCGGGATTATCCCGTACGCGTGCGAGTCAAGCAATTATGGTTTGACGAAAAACCTTCCAGTCGGCTCATACGAGGGACCTTTCGGGTACAGTTGGTCTTTGAGCGGGAAGTTGAGGATCGCTACATTACGCTGACCGAGTGCCAGGCTGGAGCGGATTACAGTCGTTCGCCCGGTATGGAGGGTAATTATGAAATTCAGCTTCGTCAAACGCTCGAACGCTGCTTTCGGGAGTTTGGAAACTGGGTAAAAACCAATGAACAAAAAACCGAGAAGTTAGCCCGCCGGGTACAGATTCGTTTCAAGGAATACGTACCCAAGGGGCGTTTAGCCGATACCGTTTTCTATGATCCGGCCCGTAAGCTGACCTGGAATGATTTTCGCGGCCCTATCAGGCGGGTGAATCCGCGTACGGGAGCTATGATTTATACCAGCTTCGGCTACGAGGCGATGACGCACGTAGACAAAGGGACCGTGTACATTGACATGACGGTCAAGGCCTTTATGCTACAAAATTCTTCCTGGACTTCGGAACCAGCTAGCAATGCCTACGCCCTGGCCCACGAACAATTGCACTTCGACATTACCCATTTAATTACGGAACGTTTCAAGAAAGCGTTACTGGCGGAGGAATTGCCGCTGGAAGATTACGATAGTCGCATTCAATACATTTTTCTGGAATCATTCCGGGAAATGAATCGCTATCAGGAGCAGTACGACGCCGAAACCCGGCACAGTATCAATCAACCCGAACAGGCCCGCTGGGCTGAAAAGGTGACGCGGGAGATTCGGGAATTGCGGCGGTAAGGTAACTCGTTGATAGTTGATAGTTGATAGTTGATAGTTTTACGAATTATATTTCTTTTCAACCAATTAACTTTCTTCTTTTCAGTTGATTATATATCAGCTCGTACCCTGGGCGTGTTCCATGGGTGGTACCCATGGCTAATTACATGAAACCCCTTCGCGGTTAGAGCCTACCAACCGCGAAGGGGTTCAGTGTCAGTAGCCCCGTATGTAATGTCAGGTACACGATTGAAACCCTACAACGCTTACGCCACACTTCCCCATACCACCCGTAATACCTTCGAACGCAGACCAATGGTTTCGAAAAAGCGTAACCAGTACAGCTGTTGCGGAGAAAGGTGATCGGTGGGGGATTTTACCTCGATAAAATCGTAGCCGTTTTCGTCCCATACAAATAAATCGGGGAAGCCTCGGGTATGTTCGCGTACATTCGTTGCCATTTCGATTAGTAATCGCTGTAACAAATGAGCAGGAATCTTCTCAATAGCTGCCCGAATCAGGTTCAATAATTCAGGAAACCAGACGACCAAGGGATTGACGATTCCGTACTTCTCCTCGAACATACCTTCCAGGAACGTCAGCGTATCGGCGGTATTTTCGAGCAATTCTAGCCGTTCTACTAAAGCTGGACGACGCTTTTCAAAAAACGTAGGCTTGTAAATATCTGAAGGTGACCGTTGCAACGGATGGTGAATGGCGGAACTGCCCGCATCGAAAATGATGTCCCAGAACAGCAGTCCGAAAAGTCCATCAAACAGAAAATTTTCCGTATGGACAGCGTGTTTGCCCTGTTGGCGGAAGTGTTCGGCTACCCCCTCTTCCACCCGATACCGCCAGGTCAGGTCAATGGTTACACTCTCGGATTTGAGTAGCCATTCCGTTGTCGACTTTCGGGCTCTTTTCTTCTGACCCTGGGCCGCCTGCTGATTCTGAAAATCGATGGCAAAAAACTGTTCTTCGGCATTATACGGATTGACCATTATTTCTTCGACCAGAGCCGTAGCGGCTTCTGTATCCTTCAGCTTTAGAAGTAATCGGACCTGCCGTTCGCGGGAAGGCGGTACGTTTGTCAGCCGAAAGAGCACCAGTGCTTCTTCCAACTTTTTCTGCCGCTCCATATACCCGGCCAGCTTCAGAATTAGTCGATCGAGGGAGGGCTGGGCAATTTCTGCCAGCGGTGTATGGTTTTCATACCAGTCAAGAAACCAGTTATTAATGGCCAGCGGATCGGTTTCGGCAGCTTTCATCAACTGAAAATCTTCCGCCGCCAGCGATACTTTCAGGCGGTCTTCAACTTCCTGCCGAGTGGTGAAGTGCGGTACAAACCGGTCCTCATCAAAACGTTCGAAACGAAGATGTCCCAGATCCCGTACCACAAACTCACTCATATCGGCGTGTCGATTACCGAAAAAGAGGAACTTGAAAAGCATAGTCTGGGCTTCGTAATTGACCTTAACGACGGGCTCGCTCGCTCCGATCAGTACGCTTAAGTCATCGAAAGGAGCGGATTCCAGTAGCCAGTCGCTAAGTTCTTCCTTCTTTAAACTGGCTTTGCCTTTGGTATCCAGCGTCAGTTGTTTAGCAAAACTGAGGACTTCCGTTTTGTTGAAAATGTCGAGTACCTCCCCCGCCCGATTTTGATGGTACGCTGACAGCGGAGCCACAAACCCCTTGCTTTCCAGCTCGAGCAGGGCTTCGCCCCAGTATTCAATTTCCGGATAATTAAGCTTACGAACGCGGAAGAAAGCTACCCTTCGGTTGGTAAACCGAATAAACAGACACTGAGCATCTTCGCTGAGATGATCAAAGTCGTGCAGAAACTCCCGTTCGTCATCGGTAAGCAATTCCAGGTAAAAACGGCGAACGAATTCAATTAAATAGCGAAAGTACTCAAGGTAATATTTAGGAGGCAGTTCCAGGCGTTCGGACATAGCAAGAGCTTCGTGGCTTAGAACTAGGATAATGCTTTTTATGAGGAAAAAGTTTGATTTTCAGCCTGTGGATTGATTGGATCTAACATTATTGAAACGATCACTCCCCCTGCGTTTCCTGCCGCAATTCCTCCAGACAGTGCATGCACAGGCAGCTTCCGTCATACTCCATCACCGAAATGTCACGAATGTATTGCATTTCATTTGGCGTCAGGGCTACGTTCATGCAATCACATTTCAGACTGGCGTTGAGTTTGCAGGTGAACAACCGTCCACAACGCGGGCAACCTTCGATGGCGTGTTTAGACATAAGAAGTTGGTAGTTTTCGGTTTACCGTTTTCAGTTTGAAGCGTTTGCGAACTTTAATAACGCTCTAGTGAAAGCTCGCTTCCAGAACAGTAAAATTCTGCGTGTAGTTGCATACCCCTTATTATTCACTCCACTGAAAACTGTAAACCGAAAACTGTAAACTAATCCAGAATTTTCACCGGCTTCTTATCCGCGTCAATCGCTACGAACGTAAACGTGCCGTGGATGGCGAGTTCGCGGCCTTCGGCGTACATGCTTTCGACAAAAATCTCCACGCTTACCCGCATACTCGTGTTTCCGACGTGTACGACATTGCCAATCAGCTCCACCAGCATTCCCGCCTGAATAGCCTGACGGAAATCAATGCGGTCGCTCGATACCGTCACCATCGGTTTTCGGGCCAGTCGCGTCGCCGTGATGAAGGCAATTTCATCCATCCACTGCATCGCCATACCCCCGTACAGCGTATCATAATGGTTGGTCGTATTCGGAAAAACAGCTTTAAATACGCGGGTTTCTGCCGCTTTGATTTTTTCTTCTAAAGACATGAGAAATGGGTTTTGAGTTTAGGGTTTAGAGGTTAGGGTTCTGAATCGAATCATGGGGTTATCCGTTATACGCTACGGTCTACGCAACTCAAAACACTAAACTCTAAACCACAAAACCTCTAAACGCTTATCGTCTGCTGGAGCTGCCTGGCGGCGGCTACCATGTTTCGTAAGGCCTGATCGGTTTCGGCCCAACGGCGGGTTTTCAGGCCGCAGTCGGGATTGACCCACAAGTTACGAGCCGGAATCGTACGAAGTGCTTTTTCCAGCAAATGTGCCATTTCTTCCACGCTCGGTACACGCGGCGAGTGAATATCGTACACGCCGGGTCCGATCTCATTGGGGTACTGAAAGTCCGAGAATGCTTCCAGCAATTCCATCTGCGAACGGGAGGTTTCGATGGTAATCACGTCGGCATCCATCCGGGCGATGGCCTCCATGATATCGTTGAATTCCGAGTAACACATGTGCGTGTGAATCTGCGTCTGGTCCGCTACCCCCGAAGCACTCAGCCGGAACGCGTCCACGGCCCAGGTCAGGTACGCCGCCCAGTCCGCCCGCCGCAGAGGCAATCCTTCGCGAATGGCGGGTTCGTCAATCTGAATGATCCGGATGCCTGCTTGTTCCAGTTCCTGTACCTCATCCCGAATCGCTAAGGCAATCTGGAAGGCCGTATCCTTACGTGGCTGATCATCCCGGACAAAGGACCATTGCAGGATCGTGACCGGACCCGTCAACATCCCTTTCATGTATTTCTCGGTTTTCGATTGAGCGAAGGTCGTCCAACGTACCGTCATGGCTTCGGGACGTTCTACGTCACCGTAAATAATCGGTGGCTTCACGCAACGACTGCCGTAACTCTGTACCCAGCCATTTTGAGTGAAGACGTAGCCCGTCAGTTGCTCGCCGAAGTATTCTACCATGTCGTTACGCTCGAACTCGCCGTGTACCAGTACGTCCAACCCTACTTCCTCCTGCCAGCGAATGGACCTTTCGATTTCCGCTTCTACAAACGTTTCATAATCAGCCTTCGTTACTTCGCCTTTCTTGTACTTCGCCCGCCATTGCCGCACTTCGTCGGTTTGGGGAAAGGAACCAATGGTGGTCGTGGGGAAGAGCGGTAATGGCAGGCTTTCTCCTTGAATTTGTTGACGAACGGCAAACGCACTATCCCGCTCAAAATCATCCGTTTGCACGGCCTGTACCCGCGTTTTAACGGCAGTTTTGTGAATCAGCAGACTCGTCCGGCGACTTTCCAAAGCCACCTGATTTTCCAGCAATAAGCCCTGAGCCTCTCCCTTGGACAGACGTCCCAGCGTCACTACTTCACCGAGTTTCTGCTTGGCAAAGGCCATCCAGTTTTTGATTTCCGGCGTCAGGACGGCTTCGTTTTTCTCTAGATCCAGGTCATACGGTACGTGCAGTAGCGAGCAGGACGGAGCAATCCAGACACGGTCTTTGCCCAGTACGTCCACCGCTCGCTGAATGAACGTCAACGATTGCGTGAAGTCATTTTTCCAGACGTTTCGTCCGTCCACGACGCCCAGCGAAAGGATTCGTTGCGAAGTGACAAAACTGGTATCGGCCAGGATGACTTCCAGTTGTTCGTTGCCGCGTACCAAATCCACGTGCAAAGCCGCTACGGGCAATTGCAGGGTCAGGGCCAGGTTGGGCTGTATGCTTTCAAAATACGTGGCAACCAGCAAGGATAGCTGAGGTACCGCCCGGGCTAGGTACTCGTAGGCCTGCTGAAAAGCGATTTGCTCATTCTCGGATAAGTCCAGCGTCAGGCAGGGTTCGTCGATCTGTACCCAGGTCGTACCTCGGGTAGCCAGTTCGCGTAGTACGTCGGCGTACACGGGCAACAAGCGTTCGAGCAGATCAATGCGATGGAAACCCGCTTCTTTTTCTTTGCCCAGTAACAGAAACGATACGGGGCCAAGCAAGACGGGCTTCGTCAGAATACCCATTTGCTTGGCATCTTCAAAGTCGTGAATGACTTTATCGGAATACCGCTTAAACTGCTGATTT
Organism: Siphonobacter curvatus; assembly: GCF_002943425.1. Classification (NCBI taxonomy): domain Bacteria; kingdom Pseudomonadati; phylum Bacteroidota; class Cytophagia; order Cytophagales; family Cytophagaceae; genus Siphonobacter; species Siphonobacter curvatus. The sequence continues at coordinate 1,589,977 of NZ_PTRA01000001.1, read as the reverse complement.
TTCAGAAACTCCGGTACGATGAAGTGGTAATTGGTATCAAACCATTTCGTCATTTCCATGGCTCTGATGTCCAGCCCATTCTGCTGAATACCCCGGGCCATGGCGAAGTAGATTTCCAGTTCGCGATTACTCTTACCGTCAATCAGCGACTGGTAACGCTCGGGTACCGCCCCTACCATCAGGGCCGTATCCAATACCTGATCGTAATACGAAAAGTCGTTGGAAGGAATCCACTGGATACCGGCTTCCTGTTGCGTTTGCCAGTTTTGCCGACGGACCTGCCGTCCGGCCCAGAGGAGTTCATCTTTGGAGATTTTTCCGGCCCAGAATTGTTCGCTGGCCCATTTTAGTTCGCGTTTGCTGCCCACACGGGGGTAGCCCAGGTTGTGCGTAACCATGTTGTTTGTGTTAAAAAAGGGTTTAAAAAAACGCCTCTGAAACACCCAACCCGCCAAAAAAGGTGAATTGTTACGAATGCGTAGGCATACGATCTCCGGCTCACGTTCCTCGCTGAACGTCAGAAGAAGAATACACGTTTTCGACCCCGCTCTGAGCATCAGAACCGGGCGAAGAAACGCCTACAACATTTGTAAAATCAATGCGTGCATCAGGCCTTAGTCGTGAAGGCATGACCATTGAGAAGGTTGGCAAGTCTCCTGGCTTGTACCATGCTGGCCCCCCTTCTCATTCCTCACGGAACAATGGGAAATTTGGGCAGCACGTGTTTCGCTGCGGCGAAACGGGTACTTACAGTAGCACGTCTGCTCGTGATTTACACACGATTCCTTTTTCATTCCTTGGCGAGCGAAGACCTCCCCACGAAACCAACCATCCGATTGACGGGCATTACAAAGAACGCCGCAAATATAGAGCATAGTTTTTTTAAATATGGAAGCAGAATCTTTTTTAGAAAAGACGTTACTCCACCTACTCATTGCTGCAGCGTATATCTTTTTAGCAAAATTTTAAGAGGTTTCGCTTAAAAACTCGTCAGGTTTAGGGAAGTTTGGCCGAATTTCTAAATTTGTTCCGTTCTTGACTAACGCTTCAGAACTTTGTTACCGCGTGGTCTTACCATTACTCATTTAAACTTCTGATTCTATCTGATGAAGACGCTGAACCAGTACAATTTCGCCGGAAAAAAGGCACTTGTCCGCGTAGATTTCAATGTCCCTTTGAATGACCGCTATGAAATTACTGACGATACCCGCATCAAAGCTACCATCCCCACGATTCAGAAAATTCTGAACGACGGTGGTTCGGTAATCCTGATGTCGCACCTGGGTCGTCCGAAAGACGGTCCTACCGAAAAATATTCGCTCAAACACCTGGTTAATGCCCTGTCGCTGATTTTCAACCGTCCGGTAAAATTTGCCGATGACGCCATTGGTCAGCAGGCTGTAGATCAGGCCGCTAACTTGCAGCCCGGTGAAATCCTGCTGCTGGAAAACCTCCGTTTCTACAAAGAAGAAGAAAAAGGAGACGTGGCTTTCGCCGAGAAACTGTCTCGCCTGGGTGATGTTTGGGTAAACGATGCTTTTGGTACAGCTCACCGGGCACACGCTTCAACGGCGGTAATCGGTCAGTTCTTTACTGATAAAGTAAGCGGTTACGTCATGCAAGCCGAACTTGACAACGCTCAACGGATTCTGGATAATGTAGAGCGTCCGTACACGGCGATCATGGGTGGAGCGAAAATCTCCGATAAAATTCTGGTGATCGAACGCCTGCTGGATAAAGTGGATACGCTGATTCTGGGTGGCGGTATGACCTACACCTTCACGAAAGCCTTGGGTGGACAAATCGGAAACTCCATCCACGAAGACGACAAAATGGAGCTGGCTCTGGAGCTGATCGAAAAAGCGAAAGAAAAAGGAGTCAATCTACTGATGCCGCTAGATACGGTGATTGCCGATAAGTTTTCCAACGACGCCACCAAAACGACGGTTCCTTCGGGTCAGATTCCCGAGGGCTGGGAAGGGCTGGACATTGGACACCAGTCGATCGTAGTATTCAAAGAAGCCATCCTGAATTCGAAAACGATTCTCTGGAATGGTCCGATGGGTGTATTCGAATTCCCGAATTTTGCTGTAGGCACCAACGCCATTGCGGAGTACGTAGTGACGGCAACTGAAGAAAACGGAGCCTTCTCACTCATCGGTGGTGGTGATTCCGCCTCTGCGGTAAACAATGCCGGTTACGGTGACCGCGTAAGCTACGTATCGACGGGCGGTGGAGCTCTGCTCGAATACATGGAAGGCAAAACGCTTCCCGGGGTAGCGGCTCTGGATTAATTTCCTGACGAAATACCCAAACGATAAAGAGCCGATCCTGTAGGATCGGCTCTTTATCGTTTATTCTTTCCTTACTCCGCCAGTTTAAACTTTTTGGCAAGAGCAAATACTTCTTTGAACGATTTCGTAGTCAGCTGAGCGTCTTCGAGGGCATTGTGAAATTCGGCGTCTTCCCGTTCCAGTCCAAAATAACCCGCAATGGCTTTCAGACTCAGTGACTTAGGTACGGGCTTGCCATTGGCTTTCAGTACTTCAAAGGTGAAATAGCCGAGCGTATGCAGATCCAGCAGTTTGTTGGAATACGGCCACTTGATTTTCTCTTCCCGGTAGGCGTACCGCAGGAAATTAATATCGTTGATGACGGATTGTCCGCTAATGATAACATCCCGCAGGTATTGGGAATTATCCAGCGTCTGGGTACGGCCCCGCAGTCGACCGAGCTTTTCCAGTATCCACTCTTCAAATTGTGGGATGACGTCGTAAATCATGGGAGCGTCGTCCAGATCGCTCAGACTCAGACCGTGAATTTTAGCTGAATATTCCGAGAAAGCTTCTTCGTTTTCCGGATAGACATTCGACAGATACGTTCCCAGTTCATTCCAGTCATCATCGCACAAAACGGCTCCAATTTGTATGATTTCATTCCAGCCGGGTTCACCTCCGGTCATTTCCAGGTCTAAAACAAGATAAGGCATCGGTTCAAGTTGAGTAGAATTCAAAGATAAGGCAACAGCCCTATTATTCACCGGTTTTCGATTCAGGAATCCAGAAAGCAGTCATTCTGGAAATTTTGTTCAAATGATTGCGTAGATTATTAGAATAGTACAAAAATATTCAAAACTCTTCAGGCAGTTTGTGCGTTAATTTTATAGAAGCCATTAAAGTACGACCGTTTGGTCACAGCCCGAAAAGTACCATGATCTATAAAACACTTATTAACCCCAAGAAACGAATCATTGAGCTTGAAAAAACAATTTTAGAAGAAATCGAGCTCAAAAAAACCACTTTTTTGTATGCGTTCCGGATTTTGTTCGGAGCAGCCATTGCCTGGATGTTACTCGATTTGCTTCACATCGAGAAAAAAGAATGGGCACTTATTTCGGTAGCCATCGTCTCCGAGCCTGATTTTGGTGATCTACGTCGCAATACGATTTCCAGGATTATTAATACTATTAGCGGCTGTTTAATTGGTATTGTTTTTATCGTCCTGACGGGTGTTAATATCTTCTCCCTCTTTCTAGCCATTGCGGTAGCCATCTTCATGGGTACACTCATCAAACGGTATCCTTCTAGCTGGAAACTGGCTCCCTCTACCGTAATTGCTGTCATGACGCCAGCGATTTTTCAGCAAGCTTCCTGGCAGGATGCCCTTGAAATTGCCCTCCTCCGTACCTCAGAAGTAACCTTGGGTTGTATCGTCGCCTTTCTGGTCGGCTGGTTTTTCTCCGTGGTAAAGCGGAAGTTTAATTTCTAGGTTTCGGTTCCAGGGGTTGAAACCCCTGGTGACAACAGGGGGCCACCCCTACGTAGTTTTGCTGAGACGCTGAAATGTTTCGGTGCGTCAAACTTTTGAAACGTCAAACGATCCCAACAAGACCTTGGTAGTGGGCAAACTCCGTCCGGCCCCTCTATTCTATTTTCTTCCATTCATTCTTTTTTCCAGGAATTACACGAAACTTGTGGTCGCAGTAAAAATGCCGATCTAAATAGGGTATTACCGCCCTTGATCTGGTCTTTTCTTACAAAAACCAACAACAAGGATGAGTGTATTTAGTCTTGCCGGAAAAACGGCAGCCATTACCGGCGGTGGCAGTGGTATTGGCCGGGCCATTAGTGTCGAATTTGCCAGTCAGGGTGCTCATGTACATATTCTGGATCTGAGTGCGGAAGGGGCTCAGGCGACGGCTCAGGAAATTGAGTCAGCGGGCGGTCAGGTGACCGTACACGCCGTAAATGTAACGAATCAGGCCGAAGTACTGGCCGTTTTCGAGGCTATTGGCTCACTGGACATTCTGGTCAACAATGCAGGTATTGCCCACGTCGGTAATCTGGAAAAAACGACCGAAGCGGACCTTGACCGTATCTACAATGTTAATGTTAAGGGAGCGTATAACAGCCTCTTTGCCGCCGTGCCAAAAATGAAGTCTAAAGGCGGTGGAGTTATTCTGAACCTGGCGTCCATTGCGGCTCTGGTAGGTATTCCGGACCGTTTTGCCTACAGTATGAGCAAGGGAGCTATTCACGCCATGACCTTATCCGTAGCGAAAGATTACCTGAAGGATAATATTCGTTGCAACAGCATCTCCCCCGCCCGCGTGCATACACCCTTCGTGGATGGCTTCATCTCGAAAAATTATCCGGGCCAAGAAGAAGAAATGTTCCAGAAACTCTCAGCTACGCAGCCTATCGGTCGGATGGCGAAACCCGAAGAAATTGCTCAGTTGGCTTTGTACCTTTGCTCGGATGCCGCCTCGTTCATTACGGGTGTCGATTACCCGATTGACGGCGGTTTTACTACCTTGAATAACTAGTCTATCTTTTATTAACTCCTCTATTCGCTCATGAAAAAATTACTGACGCTATTAAGCCTGAGTACGCTTTTGTTTGCCTTCCGGGCTGATAAACCCAAGAAAATCATCTTCTTCGGTGACTCCATTACTCAGGCAGGCGTAAGCCCTACCGGATACATCACCAAACTGGCCGGTATGCTCGATAAAAGCAAATATGAACTGGTCGGTAAAGGTATTGGTGGTAACAAAGTGTACGATTTATACCTGCGGATGGATGAGGACGTACTGGCTCAGAAACCCGATGCTGTAGTCATCTGGGTGGGCGTGAACGACGTCTGGCATAAAGCTAGCTCGGGTACGGGTACGGATCCCGACAAGTTTGAGAAGTTTTATCAGGCGATCATCAATAAACTCAAGGCCCAGAACATCAAAGTAGCCCTGACGACCCCCGCCTCCATTGGCGAACGCCCAGATAATACCAACCAGCAGGACGGTGACCTGAACCGTTATAGCCAAATCATCCGGAATCTGGCGGCGAAAAACAACCTTCCCGTTGTGGATTTGCGAAAAGCATTCATGGAATACAACCTGAAAAACAATCCAAAAAACGAAGAAAAAGGCATTCTGACGACGGATCGGGTGCACCTCAACGATACGGGCAATCAGTTTGTAGCCGAACAAATGGCGAAAGTAATCGAACAACTGTAAGATCCTTATCTCATCCCGGAAACCAGACATTTCCGGGATGTTTCGTTTTTAAACCTATGAAAAGACTTCTGCTTACCAGCTTCATCTACCTCGCTCTACTGCGAATTTCGTCTGGGCAAGCGTACCAGCCCAGTCCCGAAAACCTGGCGGCCCGGCAGTGGTTTCAGGATGCCCGTTATGGCTTGTTCATTCACTGGGGCGTCTACAGCATTCTGGGCGATGGCGAATGGGTCATGAATACTCAGAACATTCCCGTGTCAGCCTACGAGAAACTGCCTAAGTTCTTTAATCCAACGGCGTATGATGCCAAACGCTGGGTACAGATTGCTAAAAATGCGGGGATGAAGTACATCACGCTCACCAGCAAACACCACGACGGCTTTGCGATGTGGCATTCGAACGTTTCGCCGTACAACATTGTGGATGCAACGCCTTATAAGAAAGACGTCCTTAAGCAACTGGCCGACGAATGTGAGAAGGAAGGCATCAAGCTCTTTTTGTACCATTCGCATTTGGACTGGCACCATCCCGATTATTTTCCCCAGGGAAAAACCGGACGGCAAACGGGACGGCCTGAATCGGGCGATTTCGAAAAATACCTCCAGTACATGGACGCTCAGCTAACGGAATTGCTGAGCGGTAAGTACGGAAAAATTGCCGGGATCTGGTTTGATGGCTGGTGGGATCAGGCCTTGGATGAGCACGAAAAACAGGCCCGCAAAACGCACGTGAACTGGCATTTACGTCGCACCTACGATCTCATTCACCGTCTGCAACCCGCCGCTTTGATCGGTAATAATCACCACGTAACGCCTTTTGAAGGCGAAGATTTTCAGATGTTCGAGCGGGATCTGCCCGGCCAGAATACCTTTGGCTATAATACAAGTTCGGTTAGTCAATTGCCGCTCGAAACCTGCGAAACGCTGAATGGCTCCTGGGGATTCGACCTGCGGGACCAGCGGTACAAATCTCCGGAACAGATCGTGCGGTATCTGGTGGGAGCCGCGGGCCGGAATGCAAACCTCTTACTGAATGTAGGCCCCATGCCCAACGGAGAAATTCAACCCGAATTTGTTGACCGACTCGAAGCCGTAGGCAACTGGCTCAAAACCCATGGTGAAACGATTTATGGCACCCGGGGTGGGATCATTCCACCACAGGAATGGGGCGTGAGTACGAAAAAGGGCGATACTCGTCACTTTCTGCACGTCCTGAAAAAGCCCACGACGAATTATTTGTTCGTTCCCAATTTTACGCCCAAGGTTAGCAGTATCACAGCGTTTGACGGTAAAAAACCGTTGAAATTCAAGCAGCAAGCGGAAGGTTTATTTGTGTATCTGGACGGCGTAGCTATGAACGATTGGGATACCATCATCGAAGTACAGACAAAGTAAATAAAGGTCTCTGCTCAATGGCCCAAGAAGAAAGTATACCTTTGAGGGGCCATACTGAAAGACTAAACTATTCTTTTGCAGTATCTAAACTTGAAATAACGAATGAAACTTTTTCGCTACATCACCGATGAGGATGTTGTACCCGGCATTCTTCTGGACGGAAAAGCGTACAGCTTAGAAGCCTTTTTCGAAGCCCTGGGCGAAGAAACCGGAGCATATGATCTGGACGAAATCTTCTTTGAAGAAGAAGGCCTGTCCGTACTGGAAGACTACCTCGAACAATACGGAACTTCGGAATTGCAAGCTCTGGAAGGTCCGATCGAGTATGCTTCCTGCGTGGCTCGTCCGTCGAAAATCATTTGCATTGGTTTGAATTACGCCGATCACGCGAAGGAAACCAACGCTCCGATTCCTCAGGAACCCATCGTATTCTTCAAGGCTACGACGGCTCTTTGTGGCCCGAATGACGATGTAATCATTCCCCGTAATTCCGTTAAAACGGATTGGGAAGTGGAACTGGCCGTCGTTATTGGTGCGGAATGTAGCTACGTAACGGAAGAAGAAGCTGAGGATTACATCGCCGGATACGCCGTGATGAACGACTACTCGGAGCGGGAGTTTCAGCTCGAACGCGGGGGTCAATGGGACAAAGGTAAAGGTTGCGACACCTTCGGTCCGCTGGGCCCCTATCTGGTAACCCCGGATGAACTCGATGACGTGGATAGCCTGCCCATGTGGCTGAAAGTGAACGGTCAGACGTACCAGAACTCGACAACGGCTCAGATGATTTTCAAAGTACCGCAAATCATTAGTTACCTGAGTCAGTTTATGACGCTGCTTCCGGGTGACGTGATTTCTACCGGTACGCCTCCGGGTGTGGGACTGGGCTTTAACCCTCCCGTCTACCTGAAACCCGGCGATATCGTAGAACTCGGTATCGAAGGCTTGGGCGAACAGCGTCAGGTGGCGGTATCCTGGGAGGATGCGTACTAATTGACGATCTTAAAGAATCAATTTTGATCAGGACGTGTTCTCGGTGAACACGTCCTTCTTTTTAGTCGATTCACGATGAATATTTCATTTTACAAATACCAGGGTACGGGCAACGATTTCATCATGATTGATGATCGGGCGGGTACCTTTCCCATGGATAAAGAGCGAATTGCTCACTTATGTCACCGACGGTTTGGCATTGGAGCGGACGGCCTGATTCTGTTACAAAACGACGAAGCCTACGATTTCCGGATGAAATACTTCAATGCCGACGGCGGTGAAGGTTCCATGTGCGGCAACGGCGGACGGGCTACAGTACGTTTTGCTCACGACCTGGGTGTCATCGGCGATCAGACACGGTTTATTGCCGTGGATGGTGAACACGAAGCGTTAGTAACCAGTGAGCAGATTTCGCTAAAAATGAGTAATGTCAAAGGGCTGGAAGAACATCCGGACTATGCCTATATGAATACGGGCTCACCCCACGTGGTGGCTTTCAAGGAGAATTTACAGGACTTTAAGGTGTATCAGGAAGGCTACGCCATCCGGTACTCGGATGAGTGGGTAAAACGGGGCGGTACGAATGTCAACTTTGTGGAGCAACAGGGCGATCAACAGCTGTTTGTTCGTACCTATGAGCGGGGCGTGGAGGACGAAACGTATTCCTGCGGAACGGGTGTAACGGCCTGTGCACTAACGGCTCATGTGAAGCTGGGTATGGAAAGTCCCATTAAGATTAAAGTATTGGGTGGTAATCTGGAAGTAAGCTTCGAACAAACTAGTGCGGATGCTTTTGAAAATATTTACCTCATTGGCCCCGCTGAACGGGTTTTTGAAGGTACGGTGGAGGTTTAGTTGATAGTTTTACGAATTATATTTCTTTTAAACCAATTAACTTTCTTATTTTCAATCAATTATCGATTTTGTAGTAGCATCCCGAAGGTTGTAAACTTTCGGGATGTTTGTTTTTATGGGTGGCGGGTGGCGTTCCATATGTAGTACCTATGGCTAATCATATTGAACCCCATTGGGGTTAGCAAACTCCATCCCGAAGGAGTTTAACAGGATTAGCTTCGTATAAAATGCGGAGCGGGTTGTCCGTAACGAATGCTACAAACAACCCGCCCCTATCTTTACCGGTTTTAATATTTCAACTCTCAACTCCTGCGGCGACCGCTCTCCCCTATACCACCTTCACCAGATGATTCTTCTTTCCTTTCGCTACCAGTAAATATTTACCCTGTAACAACTGGAAATCAGCAGGCTGGCTGGGATCACTTACTTTGGTTTTGTTCACTGATACCGCATTTCCCTGGATTGCCCGGCGGATTTCCCCTTTGGATGGATATACCTGAGCCGTTGCCAGCAAATCCGTTACGTTGGGAGCTGATTCGTATTCAGCCAGTGAAATTTCAGTGGTAGGCACACCGTCGAATATCTGTACAAACGTTGACTCGTCAAGCGACTGTAGCGTTTCCAGCGTTCCTTTGCCGTAGAGTACTTCACTAGCCCGTACGGCCGTTTCGTAGGCTTCAACTGAGTGTACCCGCGTGGTTACGTCCTGAGCAATCGCTTTTTGCAGAATACGCAAGTGCGGAGCCTCGGCATGCTGACGTTCGAGTTCTTCGATTTCCTCTTTGGAGAGTAAGGTAAACACCCGAATCAGGCGTGGGCAATCCGCATCAGCGGCATTGAGCCAGAACTGGTAGAATTGGAAGGGACTGGTTTTTTCCGCGTCCAGCCACACGTTTCCGCTTTCTGACTTACCGAATTTGGTACCGTCGGCCTTGGTGACCAGTGGCGTGGTCAGGGCGAAGGCCCGGCGTTCGGTTTCTTCTTCATTTCCTCCTTCTTTACGGCGAATGATTTCCGTTCCCGTTGTGATATTTCCCCACTGATCGGAACCACCCATCTGAAGTTTTACCCCCTGGGTTTTATACAAATGGTAAAAGTCGTAACCCTGTAACAATTGGTACGAAAACTCCGTAAAGGAAATACCTGTTTCCAAGCGTTTCTTTACCGAGTCTTTCGACATCATGTAGTTCACGCTCAAAAACTTACCCGCTTCCCGCAAGAATCCAAGGAACGAAAAGTCTTTGAACCAGTCATAGTTATTGACGATCTCAGCAGAGTTTTCACCGGAGTTAAAATCCAGGAATTTCTCCAGTTGTTTCCGAATACCGTCCTGATTGAACCGCAGGGTTTCTTCCGATAAGAAACTACGCTCCGCCGCTTTGAAAGAAGGATCACCGATCATCCCCGTAGCTCCACCAACCAACGCAAACGGTTTATGGCCCGCCCGTTGCAAATGCACCAGCAACATGATCGTAGCCAGGTTGCCAATGTGCAGCGAAGAAGCCGTCGGATCAAAGCCAATGTACGCCGACGTCATTTCCTTCTGGAGCTGCTCTTCCGTACCCGGCATCATATCCTGCAACATACCCCGCCAGCGGAGTTCTTCAATAAAATCGATTTTCATAACGTATGGTCATCCATTTGAACAAGGTAAACGCTCCTTGTTACTTAGTACATTTTATTTCAAAGCTTTTGCCACCCATTTACCTAGTTTCTTTCGGTAAATCAGTTGCTTTGCTTGTAGTTTAGATTGAAACGAGTACTCATCTTTTTGGTAATGACGGATCATATACTCGCGAGCCTGAGCTTCGATATTTTCGTAAATCGTCCGATTGTCATCCGCCAAATGCCCACTTTTGGTGGCGTGAAAAGGGGCATGTTCCGCGTAAGCGTCAAAATAGATATTTTCGAAACGCAGCCCTTGATTGAACATATCTCGGAACCAGGCCGCCGCCGTATCCGAACCATCCCAGACGGCTCCAAAGGGCGGTACGGGTCCTTGTGGGTAGGTAAATTTACGATACAGGTCTATATTCAGTAAACACACATACTCATTAAGCCGACATTCCGGTAAAGGGTGTACATGGCCTTGTTCAACCAGTTGACGATTATGCGTATGACGTACGGTAGGATGACGATCCATTAACGCCAGTAATTCTTCCTGTGTGGGGCGATACTGTTCGTACTTCTCTGGGTTACAAAGTTTTTCAAAAAAGGCTGGACAATTCCAGCACTGGCCGATTTGCCCTACCCCGGCTAGTGGACGCGTACTCCGCTCCATGGTTTCCAACATCGGCTGTAATAGGTCCTTGCTAAAAAGCATATCGTTGTGTAAAATCAACAGATACTTTTTATCCGTATGCTGTAAGGCATATTGGTAACGAATACTTTCCAGTACCTCTGCCGATAGCTCTTCTGGCTTTACATGGTTCAGATAAGGTGCGTAGTGCTTTAAAAAAACGACCTCAATTCCTCTCTTTTCAAAAACTTCCTTGATTTTAAACACCCCGCCCCAAGCGTCATCGTACGGCTGTTTTCGTTCGACGCCGAGATATAATTTATCTATAAACTTGCCACTATGCTCCAGTAAACTAAACAGCGTTACCATCGTCTGGTAAGGCTTTCCGTAGTAACTGATGGCAATATCTACTTTTTGCATCACGCTGGTATTTTGCGAAAACTGGATTAAGGTAGTAATAAAGAGGAATCGCCATAGCTCAAAAACCGGTACTGTTGAGTCAGGGCTTCATCGTAGATTCGTTTCCAGTTGCCTCCTACCAAGGCAGCAATCAGTAACAATAAAGTGGAACCGGGCTGATGAAAGTTGGTAACCAGTCCCTGACACACCCGAAATGTATACCCCGGAAAAATCATAATCTCCGTTTCTCCTACAATCTCCTGCCGCTCTTCTACTTCCATTTGTTGTACAATGGCCGCTAGGGACTCGTGTAACGTAGGGAGTTCGGTGTACTGCTGATGAACGAATTGCGGGATTCGGAAACCTTGTTCTAGCGAAGTGTATTCCTTATGAATCAGTTGCACGCCCAGCCAATACATAGATTCCAGCGATCGCATGGAGGTAGTACCTACCGGGATGATTCGGTTCGCTGCCTGCAGGTGCTCCAAATTACTCCGTGTGATCACCAATTGCTCCCCGTGCATTTTATGTTCGAGGGCATTCTCTGTTTTTACGGGTTGAAAAGTACCGGCTCCCACGTGCAGTGTAAGAAACTCCCGTCGGATGCCTTTCGCCTCCAGTCCCGCAAAAACCCGGTCAGTGAAGTGTAAACCCGCAGTCGGAGCAGCTACGGCTCCTTCTTTTTCCGAGTACACAGTCTGATACGTCTGTTCATCGGAAGTCTCAGCTTCCCGTTTCAAATACGGCGGTAACGGAATTTTCCCAATTGCCTGAACCACGTCCACAAACCGTACGGGCTGTGACCAGCTCAGGCGTACCAGCGACTGTTCTGCATTGGTCAGTTCGGCCGTCAGTAGCACAGACTGTCCGTTAATTTCTACTTCTTTCTGTAAGCGTTCACCCGCTTTCCAACGCTTCCGGTTGCCAATCATGCATTCCCACACGCAGGCCTGCGTCTCTTCCATAACCACGGGAATAACCGGGCTTGGTTCTACGGGATGGAGCAAAAATAACTCGATTAGAGCACCCGTCTGTCGCTGAAAATGTAATCGAGCCGGAATGACGCGTGTATTGTTGAAGACCAGCAATGTATCACTGGTTAATTCTTCAGTCAAACTACGGAATTTCCGGTGCTCAATGGTTCCCTTTCGATACACCAACAGGCGGGATTCGTCCCGTACGGGCAGGGGAAAGCGGGCAATCTGTTCGTCCGGGAGTTCGTACGTAAAATCGGCAATGGGAAGATGCTGCATCATTGCTTAGTCTTTAACGGGACTCGTCAGCAACAGTCGCAACGGAATGTATACCGCCCATAGGACCAGTAAAAATGTAGCGGCTCCCAGTACCCAGTCAAACTGCATTAGCGTAGGCGTTTCTGTAAGAGCTTCCGCCGGATTAATCAACGCCAAAATATAAATAGAAGACCCAAGCAGGACGTTTACTACGGCCGTACCAAAGTTCATCCATTCTCTGATGATGGAGTTGAGCTGTTTGCGGTAGAACATCCACTTGATGGCTCCCGGTAACTTAATGAATCCATCGGGCAGTTGTGGAAACAGGCGTCCCATCCACAAAAACAACACATTAGAGAGTAACATAACCCCAGCCGTTACATAAAAAACGGCATCTTTTGAATAGGTGGCAGCCGTTTCACTCGAAGGCGTTAACGCAACGGGTACCTCCGGTGGAAGTTGCTGGTACCCTAAAAATAAAGCCACTATAAATCCTAGAATGGATACGTATCTCGCAACTTGAGAAGTCAGAAATGGAATAGTCATTTGATGAATGGTCGTCCCCAGCTTATCGACTGCTCGTTAGGTCAATGCTGGTTTCGGGCCGCAAAGTTACGACGAACTCGCCGTTGAGACAGGCTTTCCCTTCGAAAAACCTTTCAAAAGCACCTTGGCCTTGACCAAAGTACTTGTAGATCAGAAAATGTTGGAAATTTAATAATAGTTGTCAAGACAATTAATTTTTACAATCCGAAGTCTTGGCTTTCCTGAAAACCTGTAGCTTTGCAAAAAGACATTCCGGGTACCGGACAGGCATGAAGATTTACACCAGAACGGGAGATCAAGGCACCACCGCCCTTATTAGTGGACGTCGTCTTTCCAAGGCAGATGCCCGCATTGAGGCCTATGGTACTGTGGACGAACTGAACAGTTACGTGGGCATGGTTCGGGATCAGGCGGTCAATGCTTCCCGACGAGCGATTCTGAAGGAAATTCAGGACCGGCTTTTCACCATTGGTTCCCACCTAGCTGATGACCCAGAACGGCATACCAGCCGCTCCCTCCCCGATTTATGGGATTCGGATGTTACCGTACTGGAAGAGCAAATGGACGAAATGGATGCCCAGTTGCCTTTATTGCGTCAGTTTGTATTGCCCGGCGGTCATCCTTCCGTATCGTTTGCTCATCTGGCTCGTACGGTTTGTCGACGGGCCGAACGTCTGGTCGTCGCCCTGAGTGAAATTTCACCCGTTGAGCCGATTATCATTCAATATTTAAATCGGCTGTCGGACTATTTTTTTGTACTTTCCCGCCACATGGCTCAGGAATTACAAGTGGAAGAAGTAACCTGGGTCCCGCGAACTTAACTTCCGCACTAGCATACGTCTTAACTTTTTTAGTCATACTACGTTGTAACCCTCTGGCACCATGATTGACACACTGCCCATAGACATTCAAAAAACTGCTCAAAGCCGGATTGCAGAATTAAACCTCGATCAGTTGACCTTTGGGCACACCTTCGCCGATCACATGTTCGTAGCTGACTTTGACGGAAAAGAGTGGACGGATTTACGGATTATTCCCTACGGCGACATGCTGTTCAAACCTGCTCTGATGCCTCTGCATTACGGACAGGCAATTTTCGAAGGGATGAAAGCCTATAAGTCCGCCGAAGGTGAAGTGCTCATCTTCCGTCCGCAGGAGAATGCGGCCCGTCTGAACAAGTCGGCTCACCGCCTCTGCATGGCCGAAATTCCGGAAGACATTTTCATGAGCGGCCTGACCGAATTACTGCGTCTGGACTCGCAATGGGTACCGCAGCGGGATAATTATTCGCTGTATATCCGGCCCTTCATGTTCGCTACGGACGAGTACATCGGCGTATCTCCTTCTAAAACGTACCGTTTTATCATTTTCAACTGTCCGGTAGGAGCTTACTACTCGAAACCCGTAAAAGTGAAAGTAGAAACGGAATTTGTACGGGCTGCGACAGGAGGTACTGGTGCTGCTAAGTGTGCCGGAAACTACGCGGGTTCACTCTACCCTGCCAAATTGGCTCAGGAAGCGGGGTACGATCAGTTGATCTGGACGGATTCAACCGAACATAAATACGTAGAAGAAGCTGGCACCATGAACTTCATGTTCGTGATTGATGGTACGCTGGTTACGCCTGCTGTGAGCGACAGTATTCTGGACGGCATTACGCGGAAATCCATTGTACAGATTGCCAAAGACTGGGGGATGCCCGTTGAAGAGCGTAAAGTATCCATTGCCGAACTCATCGAAGCTTTGGAAAGTGGTCGTCTGACGGAAGCGTTCGGTGCAGGTACGGCAGCGGTCGTATCGCCGATTTCAGTCATTGGCTACGAAGGTAAAGACTACGATTTACCCGAAATCAAATCGGATAATTTTGCCAATCGGGTTAAAATCTATCTGGATGATATCAAGTACGGTCGCGTAGCTGATCCGCACAACTGGGTATATCACCTTTAATACCAATCTTGTATTTTTACGAAAAGAAAGCTCACCGTGTGGTGGGCTTTCTTTTTTAATGATCCGATTAACTACTTATCTTCAACCATGAAAATTCTATTTTTTCTAACGCTAGTTTTTTTCCTGAACGGTCAGGCCGATGCTCAGCACTTCCGGCTGGAATTACTCAAAGCCTATAACCTCAGTGATTCGACCTCGCTGAAAAATGACCCGTATTTTGGGGGTTTATCCGGCATTGAATACGTACCTAAACGCGGGAAATGGTACCTAGTCACCGACGGGGCTGACTCGACACGTCAGAGTTACCTGTTTGAGTTTGACTCGCTATTCAATGCTCAAACGTACAAACGCTGGAAACTCGACAGTGTCTACAGTGCCGAATCCATTCGAGCCAGCCGTACGGATTCTTCCTTTTTCCTTTCGACTGAATTAGGTACGGGTAGTACGCACGGGCAATTTCTCAGGCTGATGCAAGACAGTACCCTTACGCAATTAGGTACCTACCAAGGTTTCCGAGATAACAAAGGCTTTGAAGCCCTGGCGGTAGACTCGAGTCAGGTTCTGTGGAGCGTGAGTGAGTGGCCCCAAACCTGCCGCGATCGGTATTGTCAAGTGACGGGTTTCAGCTTAATTAGTGGAGATACCTTAGTCAGAGCTCTGTATCCGATCGACACCGTATCCTGTGGATTTCCTGATAACGGCGTATCCGAGATACTACTGGCCCGTGACCGTCAGTTGCTATTTCTGGAACGTTGCTGGACGGGCGAACGCGATCAGAGTAACTACGCGATCAACCTTTTTACGGCTTACATTCCCAAATTACAGCCGGGGCAGGAGAATACGACCAATATTTTGGAAAAGAATCCCGTCTCCGTCAACTGGGGAGGTGTTCATCTCGATAAC
The DNA here is from genome assembly GCF_002943425.1 of Siphonobacter curvatus. NCBI lineage: Bacteria > Pseudomonadati > Bacteroidota > Cytophagia > Cytophagales > Cytophagaceae > Siphonobacter > Siphonobacter curvatus. The sequence continues at coordinate 1,573,957 of NZ_PTRA01000001.1, read as the reverse complement.
ATTGAAGGCATGAGCTGGGGGCCTATCATCAATGGATTTCGAACGCTAGTGTTAGTTTCGGATAATAACTTCAATAAGTTCGACCAGAAAAAAGCCCCTGAGCACTGGCAACAATCACAGCTGATTTTTCTAAAGTTAATACCCGATTAACTAAAAAGCGGAAGATGGACGGTCCATCTTCCGCTTTCGTTTATAGAGCATCTTCCCGCTCAATTCGCTGCCAAAAAGCCTGAATAGCTTCTAGGCATTCATCTGGTTCTTCTACCATCCCCATGTGTCCGGCTTTCTCCAGGATCAATTGACTCGTATTTTTCGCCAGATGGGTTTGTTCCAGGGCTTCTTCCGGCTTTACGGCCTTGTCCTTCATTCCTATAATGAATAGTACCGGATAATTCGCCTGTTGGAGAACCTGCCGCCGGTCGGGACGATTCATCATGGCCTGCATACCGGCTTTCAAAGCGGCCGGGGGTATCTGGGAAACATGCGTCACGTGTTCTTGCAATTGCCCCGGATGGCTCTCGGCGTATTCGTCCGAATACATGTTCTTGACAAACGTTTTTAGAAAGGCTTCCGGTCCCTTTTCGTCAATAGCGGCGATGTTTTTCCGACGGTTTTCTTTTTTCTCTTCCGTATCCGCGTACGCAGTGGAATGGAACAGCCCCAGACCCGCGATGAATTCGGGGTGTTTTTCAGCCAAAGCCAGGGCAATATATCCTCCCATCGAATGTCCAATGATTACTCCTCTTTCCACGCCCTGAGCAGTCAGTTCCTGGTATACTGCTTCGGCGTATTCATCAATACTAGTCAGATCTGAACGCGAAGCGTAAGTGGGGGTAATGACGTTTTTATTGGGCCAGAAGGCCGCCTTGATCGAATCCCAAACTTTGAGATCTTCGCCGTATCCGTGCAATAAAATCAGTGGTACAATCATCGTTTAAGCGGTTTAAGGTACATCAACGTTTTGTGGCCTGTTGAGTAAAAGTAGATGCCACAAAAAAATAATCCCGGAAAAAAGCTGAAGACTTTCTTCCGGGATTAAGTGTGTTACTGAGGTATGATTAAACGTTATCCAGCAAACCAATCAGCAGAACAACGGCACCGATAATCATCATCACCAAACCAACAATCTGCAGGGCATATACTGGGATGATCAAGAAAATCAAACCAACCAGCAAGAGGATCAGACCAATTTTAACATTGCGATCCAACGCGTTCGTTTTCTTGGTATCCTTTGCTTTTGCCAACTGCTTCTGGACTTTCTTCGTAACCATTTTGGTCATGAATTTTTCCGTTGCGGTTGCTTTGTTAGCCGCTTGCAACTGACCATTAGCAGCATTCTTCTGAATTTTTGCCAACTTCTTCTGCACCATCAAGGCCTGCTTTTCATACTTGGTGCCTTTGGTTTGGGCAACCAGACGCTCTGAAGCACTTGCCAGCATTTCAGGCGTTACTTTGGGCAGGTTCACTGGTTTTTCCGAAGCAGCCGGCTGGTCAGTAGCCTGGGCAACGGCTTGTTCCGTTACAATGGGCTCCGAAACGACAGGAGTTTGAGCTTGGGCGGCGGGCAGAGAAGCAGCTTTCGTTGATACTTGATGCTCGTACGCCGGTGTAGTCGATTTTTGGAAAACAGCGGTTGAGTTTCGATTACACGAAGTAAGCCATAACATCGACCCGACGGCCGATAGGAGTACGATTTTACGCATAGGGAAAGTTGATTTGGATTTTTTACTGAGACCGCAACATCAAAAAAGGATGCCCCCTATGAAAGTGAGGCATCCTTTTTAATATGAAATCAAGTAATGTTGACAATAATACCCTAATTGGGGAAAATCGAGCACTGTAACCTAAACTACTGATGATCGTTAGTGCTGTTATGCCACCTTTTTCATCATAAAGAAAGCCGAACGCTCAAACTTCTCACGGGCATAGCTCAACGAAATGGTAAACTCCTGAACACCTTCTTCGGAAGGCAGATCAAACATGGCGTCGGTCATGATGGCTTCGCAGATTGAACGCAGTCCCCGGGCACCCAGTTTGTATTCATTGGCTTGCTCAACGATATACTCCAATACGTCATCTTCGAACTGAAGCCGGATTCCTTCCATATTGAACAGTTTTTCGTACTGCTTGGTCAGGGCATTCTTGGGCTCCGTCAGAATCTTCCGAAGCGTCAGTTTATCCAAGGGATCGAGTGAGGTTACTACCGGCAGACGACCCAGCAATTCAGGAATCAATCCGTACGATTTCAAGTCCTGCTGATTCACCATCCGAAGCAGTTGCTGCGATTCCAGAATGCGAGACATGTGGTCGTCCTTCGAGAAGCCAATGGGCCGCGTATTGAGGCGTTTGGAAATGTGCCGTTGTACGCCATCGAATGCTCCACCGCAAATGAAGAGAATATTCTCCGTATTGATCGGTACAAGCTTCTGCTCCGGGTGTTTACGTCCACCCTGGGGCGGTACGTTTACAATCGAGCCTTCTAGCAGTTTCAGCAAGGCCTGCTGTACGCCTTCACCCGAGACATCACGGGTAATACTGGGATTATCCGACTTGCGGGCAATCTTATCAATCTCATCAATGTAGACGATACCCCGTTCAGCGGCCTCGACGTCGTAATCCGCCGCCTGTAGCAAACGACTCAGGATACTTTCGACGTCCTCTCCCACGTATCCGGCTTCCGTAATTACGGTGGCATCGGCTACGGCGAAAGGAACCTGAAGAATTTTGGCAATGGTACGAGCCAGATAGGTTTTACCCGTACCGGTTTCGCCAACCATAATTACATTCGATTTTTCGATGTAAATATCGTCATTGCTTTTTTGTTGTTGTAAACGCTTGTAATGATTGTATACAGCCACACTCAGTACTTTCTTAGCGTCATCCTGACCAATCACATACTGGTCCATGAACCGCTTAATTTCCTGAGGTTTAGGTACTTTTAATAGTTGAAAAGGTTGGTTGGTTTCTTTCTTCTTGGCGGCGGGTTGCTTCATGCCTAGTTCTTCCTGCACCAGCTCCCAGCCCTGTTCAATACAAAAGTTACAGATCAGGGCATCCATGCCCGATAATAATAAATCTACATCCTTCTTTTTCCGCCCGCAAAACGAGCATGAACTAGCATCCATTCGCATGTCCTTCCTAAAGTAATTATTTCAAAATCGTTGATACGCTTTATTTTTTCTTCGACCACCGGATCAGCGGTTGTTCGATTTGCTGATGCAGATACCAGCTCAGCCAGAAAATCAGTACCATGAGTACTACATCCGCCATTCCCAACATCCATACCGAACCCCAACCATTGAGGGTCAGTAATTTATTGGCAAAGATAATTAACGGAAAATGCAGCAGATAAATCATGTACGAGGCATCGCCCAGGTGAATCAGCAACGACGGAACCCGGTACAAATGGGCCCGATCCGCTTCAACGGCTCCCCATACAATAAGCATAGCAGGCAAACCCAGCGTTACTGCCCGGGTAAAATCACCACCCGTCCGGGGTGCCAGGTACAAGCCCGCCAATACGCCTACCAAAATTAACAAGCCACTTTGGTTTATGCGAAAATGCCGATGCAGATAATAAACGAAAACCCCAAAGGCAAACTCCAGATTGATTGGACTTAATAAGAAAAATCGAAGAAGTCCAGTTCCCGAATCTCCATCGTACCAGTAAATATATATTCCGTTGACCAGAGTAGCTATCCCGACCAGACCCAGCACCCAGGCCATACGCCGGGAAATCAGTAATAGAGCAAAAAGGAGATAAAAATAAATTTCGTGTGAAAGTGTCCAGGTAACGGCATTGAGAGCGTAGTGTTGCGGGAACAGTACAAGCGTCTTCAGTACCTCCGACCATGTAAAGGGATAGGGAATGGTAATGAGTGAATGACTCAGGTGCTGAAAGCTCCATACAACCAGCATCAGCGGTGCCGTAAGCAGCCAGTAGACGGGATATACCCGATAAAATCGCTTTTCCAGGTAAGGCTTCAATTGCTGAGGCTGGTCAATGTACGCTACACTGGTATGAGCAATGATGAATCCGCTGATTACAAAAAATAAGTCAACACCCGCATAGCCTAGCGTAAACCAGTCAAAAAGGAACGTTTGATGATAGGTACGGCTAATGTTTTCAGTAATGTGATACAGGGTAACGAGGATTGCCGCTACCGCCCGCAAGCCTTGAATGGAATTATATCGAATGGCAGACTGGGTGGATCGTGCAGTAGTTATGGGCAAAACACTCATTGAATGGATAAATCGTCTTTTTCTATAGGTACGCAGACAGTAGGATTTTCGCAGCTAGAGTCAGAAAAATTTCTTCTGAACGTTCCTCCGAATAACCAGGAAAGGATCACAAAATACGCGTACCTAAGCTAACGCTGTACATGACCTGTTATAGATACAAAGGTACGTAAAAAATCCCCCGTCCTTCAGCGAAGTCCGGGGGATTCGGGTAAAGTAATCTACCCAATGGATTATTTATCGCGGTACAGAACCTCGTCGATCAGGCCGTAGGCTTTCGCTTCTTCAGCCCGGAACCAGTGGTCACGATCCGAATCTTTTTCGATTTGTTCAGACGTTTGCCCCGTATGCTGAGCCAGGATTCCGTACAATTCGTCACGGAGCTTCACGATTTCGCGGGCCGTGATTTCAATGTCAACCGATTGACCCTGAGCACCACCGCTGGGCTGGTGAATCATCACCCGGGCGTGTGGCAGAGCCGAACGTTTTCCGGCCGCACCACCGGCCAATAGTACTGCCCCCATAGAAGCCGCCAGGCTCGTACAGATCGTGGCTACATCCGGACGGATGTACTGCATGGTATCATAAATACCCAGACCGGCGTATACCGACCCCCCGGGTGAGTTAATGTACATCATGATGTCACGCTTCGAATCAGCTGATTCCAGGAACAACATCTGGGCAACAACAATATTGGCAATGCTATCGTCAACGGGCGTACCGAAGAAAATAATCCGGTCAGCCATCAAACGGGAAAATACGTCCACTTCCCGGAAAGGCATCGGACGTTCTTCGATCACCGCCCGCGTCATGTTTTCGACGTAATGACCAGCCGTTCCTCCGACTTGTTGCAGGTAACGATCAACCGATAAACCGTTCAGGCCGCGATGATGGACGGCGTATTTACGAAATTCTTCAGCGTTCAACATGTAATTAGCGTTTGTATTGATTTTATGTTCTGTTTCTTTTTCTTTGCCGGAACAGAAACGCACGAATCTGAGGAGTGTACGTTAAAAAAACAAATCCACCTGCTCCAGCATTAGCATTTCTGCCATTCTGTCCGACTCGGTTCTGTCAATCCGAACGGGTACAAAGTTGATAGCTCTGTTCCAGAAATGACGTTGAAATTTCCGGGAATTCATCGGAATAACTTGAGAAGACCATGAAAGTTCACGAAAAAATACGACAACTACGGTTGGAAAAAGGCTATTCGCAGGAAGTGATGGCTGAAGAACTACAGATTTCCACGACTGCTTACGGAGACGTCGAACGCGGTAAAACGGAGTTGAGCTTAAGCCGATTAGAGCAGATTCTTCGCGTTTTTGGCACGCCCCTGGAGGCCTTCTTCGGGGGTTCTTCCACCGAAAAATTACAGGCTGAAAATGACAAACTGAAGCTGGAAAACGAAAAACTAAAACAGGAAAATCAGTATTGGCGGGAAAAATTTGACGAACGCCTCCTAACTGAACTCTACCGAATCGGAGCGGCTACGCACCGGGAACGGATTGGGTTTAAGTGAGAGCTTAGAGTGGTTTGAGGTTGGAAGTTTGAAGCGTTTAAGATTTGAAGTTTAAGCGGTTGCTTGAGGCAGGGTCTTACGACTTCTGCATTCTTATGGGCGGGTTATTCCGAATGAAAAAAGGTTTGAAATTCGAAGTTCGATCGCTTCAAATTTCAAACCTTTTAAACGTTAAACCATTTTTTCAAACCTGAAACAACGGTCAAACTGCTAAAGACTATTCAGCGTCCGTAACGCCTGCTTTCGCTTTGAATGTATCTACGTCGATTTTCTCTACGTTCGGCTGGATTTGGGTCAGGATGAAGTCCATTGTTTTGCCACCGTATACGCGGTTGAAAACGTTCATGTAATTCTGACCTTTGTTCTCCTGCAGGTAGTTCTGAGCTACTTTCTTGATCACATCGCCCATTCCGTTATCATCACCGTAGATACCGAACTGCTGACGTACCATCGCTTCAGCGTAGGTATTTACATCTTCCGTTTCTACTTTGATGTCAGCCGCTTCCGCTACTTTATTACGGATCAGCGTCCAGCGAAGGTCACGAGCAAATTTATCGAAGTCCTTTTCTACTTCTTCAGCCGTGATCTCACCCTGATTGGTTTCGATCAACCACTGCTTCAGGAACTCGTTTGGCAGTTCAATCTGAACATTGTCCAGCAACGTTTTCTGAACTTCGTCACGCAGCAAGAATTCAGACTCACGCTTGTAGTTTTCCTGAACGATTTCCAGTAATTGAGCTTTGAATTCTTCTTCGGAAGAAACTTTACCGGGTCCCAGTACTTTGTCGAAGAACTCCTGATTCAGTTCTGAATCCTGGTTACGCGTAATGTCTTCGATCGTAAATTCGAATTCGCCCGAAAGATCTTCACGGCCCGTAGCCAGTTTCAGACCTTTTTCGTCAGCGAATAATTTCTGAATGTCGAACGTCAGGACGTCGCCTTTTTTCTTACCTACAAAACCAGCGAAAGCTTCTTCCGTCAGTTTGTCGGTAGGGATGGCTGATTTTTCGCTGTATTCGCCCTGCGTGAACGTGCCGTACACCAGATCACCGGCCGCGGTTACTTCTTCCACGTGAGCGTGCTCGCCCATGCGTTTTTTCAGATCAACCAGCGTATCGTTGTATTCTTTATCCCCTGCCTGAATTTCGTAGGAAGTAATCGCAGGAAGTTTCGTGAAGTCAACGTCGAAATCAGAAGCCAGACCCAGATTGTAAACGAATTCGAATTCTTTCTGGCTGTCCCAATCGATTGCGTTTGCTTTTTCGCGATCCGGCATCGGATCACCTACGACCAGCAGTTTTGATTCCCGCAGATAGTCGTTAACGGCTTTTGAAAGCGTTTCGTTAACTTCATCCACCAGAATGCTTTTTCCGTACAGACGCTGAATTACGGAAGCCGGTACTTTACCCGGACGAAATCCTTTCAGGTTAGCCTGTTTGCTATATTCTTTGATCTTCTTGTCTACACCAGCCTGATAGTCTTCCGGCGTCAACGCAATCTTTAAAGAAGCTTCAGTAGTACTGCTTTTGTCGAGCGTGATGTTCATAATGAGTCTTGAATCGTATTCCGTATCTGAGCTGCGTTACGCTTCAGTGACAAGTCCAGATAGTGAACGAATACGGAAATGAATGAATGGACTTTTAAATTGAAAAAACCCTCAGAATCAGGGACTCTGAGGGCTAAATCACCTGCTGCACTCAGCATCGGTTGTTTTTACGTACGGACGGGGGGACTCGAACCCCCACGCCTCACGGCACTAGATCCTAAGTCTAGCACGTCTACCAGTTCCGCCACGTCCGTAAATCGTCCGCTTTGATGATTTGATTCCGTTAGGCGACCAAATCCTTCAAATCGGAACGCAAAGGTATGTCATTCCTAAGCGATAGTCAACCCCTGCGACAAGATTATTTTTCAAGTGTAGAGAAATCGAAAAATCTACCCGACCAATTCCGGGAAAAAGCCGCTGAAATTCGATATTATTTATCCGCAATATTTGGTAAAACTCCCTCCTTCTTAGTATATTTAATTTTACAATGTTTCATAAACGGGCATTGTTTCCTTTTCCCTCATTTGAAGAGGCTTCTCTTCGCTAAATACATACCCATCTTCAATCCCATTTGAATTCAGGGTACAATGAGTACAGTGGAACTTACGATTGATTTAGAGGCGGAACGCCAGGAAATACTGAAACGCTACCGCAAATTATTGCGGACGGCCAAGCCCTTCTTGAAGGATAATGATGCCAAACTGATCAAGAAGGCTTTTACTCTAGCCGCCGACGCCCACAAGGACATGCGGCGTAAAACGGGTGAGCCGTACATCTACCATCCGATTGCCGTCGCTCAGATTTGTGTGGAGGAAATCGGGCTGGGTACTACTGCTATTATCTGTGCCTTGATGCACGATGTGGTGGAAGATACCAGTTATACGCTGGATGATATTGAGAATCTTTTTGGTCCGAAGGTCGCCAAGATTATTGACGGCCTTACCAAAATTGCGGGTATTTTCGAGCAGGGAGCTTCCGCTCAGGCCGAAAATTTCCGTAAGCTCTTACTCACGCTTTCTGAAGACGTACGGGTAATTCTGATCAAACTGGCCGACCGCCTGCATAACATGCGGACGCTTAGTTCGATGAGTCGGGACAAGCAGTTAAAAATTGCGTCCGAAACGACGTATCTCTACGCTCCCCTCGCCCACCGGCTGGGCTTGTATACGATCAAAACGGAGCTGGAAGATTTATACCTCAAGTATGCCGAACCCAAGATTTACAAGGAAATTGCGGCAAAACTTAAATCGACTAAAACGCGTCGCCAGCAGTTTATCCGGGAATTCGTTCGACCCATCGAGCGGGATTTGAAGTCGGAAGGCATGCACTTTACGGTGAAAGGCCGCCCCAAGTCCATCCACTCGATCTGGAATAAAATTAAAAACCAGGGTAAAAGTTTCGAGGAAATCTACGATCTCTTCGCCATTCGGGTCATCATCGACTCAACCCCTGAGCAAGAGAAAGCCCTGTGCTGGCGGGCCTATTCCATCGTTACGGACCATTACCGGCCTAATCCCGAGCGTCTACGCGACTGGATTTCCAATCCCCGAGCTAACGGGTATGAATCCCTGCATACGACAGTGATGAGTAGTTCCGGTCAATGGGTGGAAGTACAGGTACGGTCGCGACGGATGGACGAAATTGCTGAAAAAGGATACGCCGCCCACTGGAAGTACAAAGGCAATAATACCAACGTTAACGAAGGAATTGATGCCTGGCTGAATCAGGTTCGGGAAGTACTGGAACACAATGACAGCTCGGCCATTGAATTTATCAATGATTTCCGGGGGCATTTGTTCCAGGACGAAGTGTTTGTGTTCACGCCTAAAGGTGATCTGAAAGTATTACAGGCGGGCTCGACAGCACTGGATTTCGCCTACTCCATTCACTCCCACATTGGTTCGCACTGTCTGGGAGCGAAAGTAAATGGCAAGCTGGTTGAAATCAGCCATGTACTCAAAAACGGCGATCAGGTAGAAATTCTGACTTCCACCAAGCAATCCCCCCGCGAGGACTGGCTCAAATTCGTCATTACGACCAAGGCTCGGGCGAACATTAAGGAAGCCCTGAAGGAAATCAACCGGCAACACGTCACCGAAGGACGTGAGCTGGTGGCCAAGAAGCTGAAAAACCTGGGCATTGAACTTTCCTTTGACATTACCAATCAGTTACGGGCCTATTTCAATGCCCGCGACCCAAATGACTTGTACTACCGGTTTGGAAAAGGCTATCTGGGCGTAGAGGAGATTAAACGCTGGAAAGCCGCCCGCGATGCTCACAAACGGGCTCAGGAAGCGAAGAATACGCTGGCCGGAAACATTGAAGACAGCAAGTCGATCGTTAAGGAATTAAAACGGGTTCACGGCGATCGCCCAGACTCCGACATGTTACTGATCGGCGAGGATATGGACAAGTTTGACTATACGCTCTCGGCCTGCTGTAATCCCATTCCCGGTGATGAAGTGTTTGGTTTTGTGACGGTTAATGAAGGAATCAAAATTCATAAAACTACTTGTAAGAATGCCCGTGAGTTACTGTCCACGCACGGTAACCGGGTAATTAAAGCCAAGTGGTCGAGTCAGTTAGTCGCTTTTTTGGCGGGTATTCGCATCAAGGGTACCGACCGCGTGGGCTTGGTTAACGATGTGACAAAAGTGATTTCGAAAGAGCATAAGGTCAATATGCGGTCGATTATCGTGGATACCAACGAAGGGGGAATCTTTGACGGAAAAATTAAGTTATACGTCCACGACACTGAACACCTGAACACGCTGATTTCCAAGCTTAAAAAAGTAAAAGGTGTTTTTGAAGTACTCCGGTTTGAATATTCCGAAGTATAATATCGATTTACTCATTGATTCATCCAAACTACCATTGAACGGGCTGTAATGAATCTAAATTCTGCAGGAGTTTATCTTTCACTGAGCTAAACTCCTGTAAATGCCTTTTCTTTGCAACTTATTCCGAAAACAATGCCTCTTAACGAATCGAGTTTTACGACGGTGAGGCAGATCTTCACCGCGTTCCTGGAAAATAAAGGTCTTCGTAAAACGCCCGAACGTTTTGCGATTCTGGAGGAGATTTACTCTCGCGACGACCATTTCGACGTAGAAGAACTCTACGTTTCCATGAAAAATAAAAAGTACCAGGTTTCACGGGCTACGGTCTACAACACCCTCGATGTACTGGTGGAATGTAACCTGGTCACCAAACACCAGTTTGGTAAAAACCAGGCTCAGTACGAAAAATCCTACGGCCGCCGGCAACACGATCACCTAATCTGTACGGATTGCCACCACGTAACGGAATTCTGCGATCCCCGGGTACAGAACATCCAGAATATGGTAGGCGATATGATGCAGTCGAACATCATGCACCACAGCCTGATTTTCTACGGATCGTGCACCAAGCCTAATTGCGAAAATCGAAATTCTATGCTCACGGGCCAACCCTTTGCCCTGACAAATGAATAAAGACTAATGACTCAGTAACGGCCCCCTCCCATACCGCAGGGAGGGGTTCTGTATTCTATCTGAGTTTCTTTTACATTTTAATTACTACCAATGAAAGTTGACGTATTGCTGGGCCTTCAATGGGGCGACGAAGGCAAGGGAAAAATTGTGGACGTATTAGCTCCACAGTATCAGGTGGTTGCCCGTTTTCAGGGCGGCCCAAACGCGGGGCACACGCTAGAATTTGAAGGGAAAAAACACGTACTCCATCAGATTCCTTCGGGTGTATTCCGTTCGGAAGTGCTGAACATTATCGGTAACGGCCTCGTGCTGGATCCGATCGTCTTCAAAAAGGAAATTGAAGGCCTCAGCGAGAAATTCGGCATGGATCTGACCAAGAATCTGCTGATTTCGAAAAAAGCTTCCCTGATTTTACCCTCGCACCGCCTGCTCGACGCCGCTTACGAACAAGCCAAAGGAGATTCTAAAATTGGCTCGACGCTTCGTGGTATTGGCCCTACGTACACCGACAAAGTGTCGCGGCAGGGTTTACGCGTAGGAGATGTACTTTCTCCAAACTTTTCGGCTAAATACAAGCAGCTAGTCGATACGCACAAGATGATCTTGGGCTTCTATAATTTCTCGTACGACCTGACGGAACTGGAACAACAATTCTTCGATTCCATCGAGTTTTTGAAGCAGTTTGAACTGGCCGATACCGAGTACGTCATCAACCAGGCGATCAACGAGGGTAAAACCATTTTGGCCGAAGGAGCTCAGGGTTCTTTGTTGGATATTGATTTCGGTTCCTATCCGTTTGTAACTAGCTCGACGACGATGACCGCCGGGGTTTGTACTGGTCTGGGCGTAGCTCCGAAGAACGTCGGTGAAGTATACGGTATTTTCAAAGCCTACTGCACCCGTGTGGGTAGCGGTCCTTTCCCGACTGAACTGCACGACGAAACGGGCGAACGCATTCGTCAGGAAGGTCGCGAGTTTGGTGCCACTACGGGACGTTCGCGTCGGACGGGCTGGCTGGATTTGCCTTCGCTGAAGTATGCCATGATGGTGAACGGTGTCACACAACTCATCATGATGAAAGTGGACGTGCTGAACATCATGGAAGAAATCAAGGTTTGTACGCACTACCAACTGCCCGACGGTACGGTAACGGAACAGATCCCGCACGACATGAACGATATCGAGATTACACCGGTATACAAAACGTTCAAAGGTTGGCAAACGGACCTGACCAATTTCCACTGCTACGATGAATTACCTGCCGAACTGGCCGAGTACATCAGTTTCCTGGAAGAAAGTCTGGAACTACCCATTAGCTTCATCTCTACGGGTCCTGATCGGGAAGCAATCATTCACCGGGAAGCTCAATTGAGCGTATAGTTGTTTTTAGTTGACGGTTACTCGTTGATCGTTTTCAGTAGTTAACCGTCTTCCTTTTAAAACAGGGTCACTCCGTATCAAAAACGCAGTGACCCTGTTTTTTTATGCCCTATCCGCAAGGCTGCAAATGATATTGACGCTACTGAACCCTTCCAGACTATCTATCGAATGACAAACGGACTTCGCGTCACAGGCGCGAACCCATTGATGCCCTAATCAATTCCATATCGCTTACAAATCAGGGCAACGGAGTAACTTATTCACTCCTCCAACCCCGAAGGAGTTCAATGTCATTAGCCCCGTATGAAATGCGGGGAATCGGCCAACCTGGTAGGCACAGCCTACCAACTTAAAAGTCCGTAGTAAATACTACGGACAACGCGTCCCGCTACCTTTACCGGGTTTTATCCTATCAAAACGGAAAACGGAAAACGGAAAACGGAAAACGGAAAACGGAAAACGGAAAACGGAAAACGGAAAACGGAAAACGGAAAACGGAAAACAGAAAATGGAAAACCCCAGCGGCCACCGCTCGAAACCCTAAACTCCCCCAACAAAAAACCCCGGTAACACCGGGGCCTTTCTGCCTAACCATTAAACATTTCAACTAAACACTAAAGCCGGGTCGGCCTCTTGCTAGTAAAGAGACGACCCGGCTTTACACTTACTCTTATATGCTAAACTAAAATTTCCCGGATTTCAGGACGGTACAGGATACCGTACTAAATTACCACGTTGACAATCCGCTTCGGTACCACCACCACTTTCTTAGGGGTTTTGCCTTCCAGCCACTTCAATACTGTTTCATTGGCTAGTACTTCTGCTTCAATGTCTTTCGGCTGAGCGTCAGCGGCAAAGGTTAGCGTGGCCCGTACTTTTCCGTTGATCTGGATCGGATAATCGAAGGAGTTTTCGACCAGATACGCCGGGTTGAATACGGGGAATGGCTGCTTCGTTACGGTGCCGGGTTCGTTCCCTAAGGCTACCCATAATTCTTCGCAAATGTGCGGAGCAAAGGGAGCCAGAATCCGAACAAAATCACTCAGAATGGTCTTCTTATTACATTTCAGCGTAGTCAACTCGTTAGCCAGTACCATAAACGCCGGTACGGACGTGTTGAAGGACAGTACTTCAATGTCCTCCCCTACTTTCTTGATTGCCTTATGCAGAGCTTTCAGTTCTTCGGGCGTGGGTTGCTGATCCGTGACCAGGTATTTACCCGTCTGATCTTCATAGAACAACCGCCAGAGTTTCCGCAGGAAGTTGAACGTTCCGCTGATTCCATTAGTATTCCAGGGTTTTGAATCCGTCAGTGGCCCAAGGAACATTTCGTACAAGCGTAAGGTATCGGCTCCGTATCTTTCTACCACATCATCAGGGTTCACGACGTTGAATTTGGACTTGGACATTTTCTCCACTTCCCAGCCGCAAACAAACTTATCGCCGTCCATGATAAACAGGGCATCTTCGGGAACGTCCGTACGCGAAGCCCTGAATTTTTCTACGTCCAGTACGTCCTGTTCTACGATGTTCACGTCCACGTGTAGCGGGGTGACGTCGTATTTGTCTTTCAATTCAAAGCTCACGAACGTTACTGGCTGTGATTCTTTCACCCGGTATATAAAGTTCGAACGCCCCTGAATCATCCCCTGGTTGACCAGTTTTTTGGCAAACTCTTCTTCGGGAGCAATGCCGATGTCTTTCAGGAATTTATTCCAGAAACGTGAGTATAGCAGGTGACCCGTCGCGTGTTCCGATCCTCCTACGTACAGATCAATGTTCTGCCAGTAGTCAATGGCTTCTTTCGAGGCCAGTTCGTTCTCGTTTTTTGGATCCATGTATCGGAACCAATACCACGACGAACCCGCCCAACCCGGCATCGTACTCAGCTCGTACTCATACTCGCCTTTGTACTTCCAGTCGGTAGCCCGACCCAACGGAGGTTCGCCCGTTTCGGTCGGCAGGTATTTGTCAACGGCGGGTAATTCCAGCGGCAGATCGCTTTCGTCGATCAGATAGGGTAAGCCATTTTTGAAGTACACCGGTACGGGTTCGCCCCAGTACCGCTGGCGACTAAACACGGCATCCCGCATCCGATAGTTGACTTTTCCTTTGCCCAAACCACGTTCTTCCAGCCAGTTGGTCAGCGTTTGAGTCGCTTCCTTATACGTCATTCCGTTGATGATGCCGGAATTGATGTACTGACCTTCTTTGGTGGCATCCGCCTGCTGATCGATGTCTTTCTGAGCATCCAGAATCGGTACGATGGGCAAACCGAAGTGCGTAGCAAAGTTCCAGTCCCGCTGATCGCCGGAAGGTACGCCCATGACAGCACCCGTTCCGTAACCGGCCAGTACATAATCAGCCAGATAGATAGGGACTTTCGCTTCGTTGAATGGATTGATGACGTAGCTACCCGTAAAGACGCCGGATACTTTCTTCACTTCCATCATCCGATCCAGCTCCGAGCGGCGTTTGGTCGCATCTACGTACGCATCCACGGCTTCTTTCTGCTCGGGCGTCGTCAGCGAAGGCACCAGTTCGTGTTCGGGAGCGATTACCATGAAGCTCACGCCATAGATGGTATCCACCCGCGTCGTAAACACTTCAATTGTCTGTTCCTGACCCTCCACCTGAAACTTCACGCTGGCACCCTGCGAACGGCCAATCCAGTTGCGTTGCTGTTCCTTGATGGATTCCGACCAGTCGATCGTATCCAGACCATTCAGTAAACGGTCGGCGTAGGCCGTAATCCGCATCATCCACTGACGCATCAGTTTCTTTTCAACCGGAAAACCGCCACGTTCGGATACGCCGTCCTTCACCTCATCGTTGGCCAGAACGGTACCCAAACCCGGGCACCAGTTTACCACCGCATCGGCCAGATACGTCAGACGATACTTCAGCGTAATTTCGTACTGCTCCTGTTCGCTTTTCGCCTGCCATTCTTCTGCTGTAAATACGGGTGCGTCTTCGTCGCAAACGGCATTTACGCCTTTCGACCCCTTTTGGGCGAAGGTTTCCGTAAGCGTCGTAACGGGCAGAGCTTTGTCAGCGTCTTTGTCGTAATAGTGGTTGAACAATTGCATAAAAATCCACTGCGTCCACTTGTAGTAATCGGCATTGGACGTGCGAATTTCCCGGCTCCAGTCGAAGCTGAAACCGATGTTCTTCAATTGTTCAATATATCGGGTAATGTTTTGTTCGGTCGTAATGGCCGGGTGTTGTCCCGTCTGAATGGCGTACTGTTCGGCAGGCAGACCAAAACTGTCGAAACCCATCGGGTGCAAAACGTTGAATCCCTTCATACGTTTGTACCGACTGAAAATATCGCTGGCGATGTAGCCCAGCGGGTGTCCTACGTGCAGACCCGCTCCGGAGGGGTACGGAAACATATCCAGCACATAGTACTTGGGTAATTCAGACTGGTTTTCGACGCGGTAGGTCTGGTTTGTTTCCCAAAATTCCTGCCATTTCTTCTCAATATCGCGAAAAGCGTACTCCATTGGTTCAGTGTTCAGTTTACGGTTTTCAGATTGATAGGCTGAAACCGGTTTCAAGCCGCAAAAGTACGGAAATTTGAGCAGAAGGTAAGGAAGACTTCACACCTTCCGCTTCCAAACTAACGAAACTCAACTATTAAGTGATTCCAAGTACTTTAAAGCGGCCTTGATTTCGCTGTACGAGACGGCTTCGCCCAAGGTCAGTTTTGCTTCACCTAACGACTGCTGGGGATGTTCCCGTAAGTACTCAATAATCGGCATCAACTGAACTTTCGGATAGAGATCGTATACATCCAGCTCGCCCCCACCCACGTAATGCAGCAGGTGTCCTTCAATAGTGCCGACATTTAGACCACGTTCCTCGGCAATTTCTTCCAGTGTTTTCCCGTCCTGAAACAGCTCGAAGCTGACGCGTTTGGTGTCTACCTTTTCTTTCTTCAGCGGAATCTCAATGACTTCTTTTTCTAGCTGATTTTCTTCGCAGTACTCTTGAATGATCTCAATGATTTCCGACCCAAATTCTTTGACTTTTGCCTTACCAATCCCTTTCACCGTTTCTAGTTCGGCCAGCGTAGTAGGCAGCACCTCCACTAATTCAACGAGTGATTTTTGGGGCAAAATGATGTATACCGGCACGTCGCGTTCCGTGGCCTGACTATCCCGCCAGGTTTTCAAAGCATAGTATAACTCGGGGTGAGCCATGTCTTTACTCGCTCTAGGGCTCGATTTACTACTGGCCGCGGCCGCTTTGGTTCGCACCTTGAAGTCAATGTCCGCATTGGCTTTCGCTCGCAGGTAGTCGCTGGTTGTAAAGCCTTTCATGCCAGCCTGTAACGTTGCCCGCTTGATAGTCACGAGTCGCTGGTAGTTTTCCAGAGCCTGCCCTACTGACTTTTTCACCAGCTGGTTGTCCGTTTCCACGTCCAGCGTCTCGGCGTCAAAAATGTTCTCAAATTTCTCCAGAAAGTACTGACAGCCTTTTTGTACGCGACTCATCAAAGCCTCCTGTTCTTCCGGCAAACCCTCCTGCTGAAAATACTGCGACAATTGCTGCTGAAATTTTCCGGAAACACTATCAATCGCCTCTTCGGAAGCGGTTCGGATCCGTTGCAGGGCCTGACGAATGGCGGGATTGATTACCGTTTGATGCGTATCCAGCAATCGACTCAGGTACTGACGGGTCGAGCGAATTTCCGAGAAGTCGAACAATTCCACTAAAATCGTTTGCTGAAAGGCAATTTTGGCTTCCCTCAATTGTTTCTCGTCGGGAATCTGCTGGCTGGCGGCTCGATTATAGGCTGATACGAGTCCGTCCGTTTTGACGCTGTTTAGGGAAAGTGGGTTTCGCAGCACCATGCCTTCAAAACTTTTACAGCGACTCAAGGCTACGTACACCTGTCCGTGGGCGAAGGAAAGATTGGCGTCGATAATGGCTTTCTCGAAGGTCAGGCCCTGACTTTTGTGAATCGTAATGGCCCAGGCTAGTTTTAGCGGCATCTGGGTGAAACTCCCAATTACCTGCTCTTCAATTTCTTTCGTTTCCGCATTCAGAACGTATTTCACGTTTTGCCATTCTACGGGCTGTACCGGAATTTCGGCGTAATCTTCCTTGCACTTGACGTAAATGGTTTCGTCTTCGATGCGGGTAATTCGACCGATTTTCCCGTTATAAAACAGCTTGTCCCGTGAAGCATCGTTTTTAACGAACATTACCTGGGCATTGATTTTCAGCGTCAGTTCTGGTTCGGTGGGATAGGCATACGTCGGGAATTCATCCTTGATCGTGGCTTCAAACGTATAGCTCTTGCCCTTTAGCTCATCTAGCTTTACTTTATTGATCTTCAGAGCTGTATCGTTATGCGTAGTCAGCGTAATATATCCTTCGTCTTCCTTCGGTTTAAAATCCGGAATATGCCGCTGATTGAGGGCCTGCAAGGTTTCCGTACTCAACTGATTTTCCCGAATCTGATTCAGTAAATCGATGAAAAAGGTATCCGACTGCCGGTAAATGTGCGTTAGTTCAATCCGGACGGGATTACTTTCCTGCAAAGCCCGGCTACTGAAAAAATAAACCGAGTTATAATAGGGTTTCAGTAAGGCCCATTCTTCGTCTTTAATCACCGGTGAAAGCTGGTGCAAATCGCCAATCATTAACAACTGTACGCCGCCGAAGGGTAAGTCCCGATTCTTATACCGCCGCAGGACATCATCGATCCCGTCGAGCGTATCGGCCCGCACCATACTGATTTCATCAATAACCAGCAAATCCAGACTTTTGATAAGGTTGATTTTTTCCTTGCCGAAACGAAACTGCCGCTGCGTGGAGCCGTCGGGCACGTACGGACCAAAGGGTAGCTGAAAAAACGAGTGAATCGTAACGCCCCCGGCATTGATGGCCGCTACTCCCGTAGGAGCGACAATGGCCATTCGCTTTTGCAGGGTTTTCTTTAATCCGTGTAAAAAGGTAGTCTTTCCGGTACCGGCTTTTCCGGTCAGAAAGATGTTTTTATTGGTAAAATGGATGAACTCGGCTGCCAGTTGTAAAGGCGTATTGGATTCCATAATGCAGTGTAAGAAGCTCGGCAAAACTGAATAAAAAACAACTTCAGTCTTTTCAAAGACCAAAAGTAATGAGGGAATGGTAAAGGTCCTTGTCGCTTTTTTAAGCGTTCATAGGCAATGGCAGATCCGCCATCCCTTTAGACTTCACGTTTCGTTCCGCAGCCAGGCGGGATTCAAGTGTCTATTGTCCAGAAAGAAAATTATGACCTCCTAACAACCATCAACTTAACATTAGCAAGCGATACTCCGACCTCCATTCATTCACTCAGCAACTCCTTTCTCTAACCCTACCTAACCTCTGTAAGTTCTTCCTGTATATATGGGCCATCGTGATTTTCCGGGCCTGCGTCGCGAATGCATAGGAAAGACTAAAAGGATTCTATAACTTACAGATACTCTTCCAGTTACTCTTTGCTTTCGGTATGGTAAATCACTACGAACATGAGGACATTCGGGATTATCTGTTTTTTAGGGCTACTGGCATGTACCACTAGCTGGGCCAACTCGCTGCTGATTCCCATGGATGCCCAGCAGACCAATCATCTCAAAGCGTACGGGCTGGCGTACCGCGAGTTAAAAGCCGATCGGGAGATAGACTGGCTGCTCAATTATCGGGGTGGTAGTTTTCTGATGCAATATTCGAAGGAACTGGATCTAGAATGTAAACTTCGCGGCGTTTCGTACGAAGTCATTTCCGACGCGGCGGTGACTACCCTACTCCAGTCAATTACGAATCCGAACGCGAATATGGACGTGGTGAAGCTATACAAAGCCGCCCGTATTGTCGTGTATAGCCCCATCAAAGTAAGTAAAGCGACCTTCGAGGATACCGATGCCGTATTGCTGGTGCTTAACTACGCCGAGATTCCCTACGAAGTCGTGTATGACGAGGAAATCCTGCGGGGTGACCTACACCTCTACGACTGGCTACACCTCCACCACGAAGATTTTACGGGCCAGTTTGGTCGGAATCGCCGCCGTATGAGTGCAGACGATATGCTGGCTCAGAAGAAAATTGCGGAGAAGTACCACTTTGCGAAAGTCTCGCAACTGAAGCTGGAAGTTGCCCGAAACATCAAGGAATTTTGTGCCGGTGGGGGTTATCTCTTTGCCATGTGCTCGGGTACCGAATCACTGGACGTGGCTCTGGCCGCCGAAGGACTCGACATTGTCCCCTCCGTATTCGACGGTGACGGCGTAGACCCGCAGGCTCAAGGAAAACTGGATTTCAGTAAGACCATTGCCTTCGATAATTTCGAACTGGAGCTTTCCGACGAAGATTACCCGGGCATGTCCTTTTCCAATATCAACGCTTCTTCGGGGTACGGCTGGGGGGATGATACGTATTTTTCCCTGTTCGATTTTTCGGCTAAGTGGGACGTGATCCCAGCCATGCTCGTTCAGAATCACGAAACTACCATCCGTGAATTTTTCGGACAGACGAGTGCGTTCAATAAAGCTACGGTCAAACCCAGCGTACTCGTCTTAGGTCAAAGCAAATCTACGTACCGCTACCTATACGGCGAGCTAGGCCGGGGTCAGTTTACCTTTTATAGCGGTCACGACCCGGAAGGTCAACGCGGTTTTCATCGGACTCCTACCGATTTGAACTTACACCCCAACTCACCGGGTTATCGGCTGATTTTGAATAACGTACTCTTTCCTTCGGCTCGGAAAAAGAAACGGAAGACCTAAAAAGCAGAAAGACGATGGGATGTCCCATCCTCTTTCTGCTTTTTATTGTTCATAAATCGATCCTAAACTTTTTAAGACACCAAATCTGAATACAGGATAAATATTATCAACCGTGTTAATAAACTCTCTACCTTTTTGTTGAGGAATAATAAAGGAAAGATCAATAGATAAGCTTAGCCCGTTTCTTACCTGCTTTGAACCAAACAAACCTCTTAACCCTACTTCCCAGAACCAATAGCTTTTTTCTTTTCCTACAAAGTTTGCCTCGAACGCTGATATGTTATCTATAGCAGTAATCCAGTTTGTATTAGCGTATATTCCTAAAGTCCTGTCAACAATTACTACTTCGGCTCCACCCTTTGCGTGAATAAAGAAATTAGTGAAGTTATTACTTAACCCATTGGTTGTGTCTGCCAATGCGAATTTCTTAGTTAGAAAATTAAGCTGACCCGTGATGCCGTAATTCAAATGCTTTTTTTCAGTAGGTCTTAATTTATGATTGTACTGATACTGGCTTCCATAAGTACCTTTCAACTGAAATCCAAAAGGACTAACTTCAGGCAAGAAAAAGTTTTTCAGATTGTCCTGACCTAGTGAAGTAATGTTCGTAGTAAAAAGCCTACCTTCAACGGCTACATAATTCGAAGTACTTACTCTTTTAGAAAATGAAGCAAGTAAATTCATGTTTAAATTAAGCTGTCTCATATCTCCAAGGGGAGAAATTAAAGAAGGCAATGCACCAACCTGAGTTTCTTCATCGATAATCTTTTTCTTATTGTACATTGTATATAGTAACGTATCAACCTTCCTCTGAAGACTATCTTTGAACAGGTTTAATTTATTGAATCTGATAACTATATCATTTAATTTTTTGTCATAAACAATATACTTTTTCTCAGCCTCCGCATAGGTTTTGTTATAAGCAGCAAGCCGGTTCCTGAGCATTGTATCTTTTGTATCAATTTTTTCTATTAACTCTACTATTTGGGGAGAGTACTTTGTGGAATCTAGGATTACAGCCTCTATATACTCCGTACTGGCAGTAAAGCTTTCTACATTGTCCAGGCCCTTTTTAAGGGCTTCAAATCCTCTATTAATTGCTTGAAGTTTAGCATAATTATCAGCGACTGATTCGATGACTATCTTCTTCATATCCACTGTATAAGTAGTATCAAATAAACTAGTCACTCTGTCTAATTTAGCTAACCATGTATCTACAGCTACTGTAGCATTTTCAATCTTAGCGTTTACTAATTCTATTCTATCAGGCAACACAATCAATGTATTCTTAAATTTTATCACTTTTGGGTAACTAATTGTCAAATCTCTATATAAATCCGATTTTATTTTTTGTAAACTTTTTTCAATTTGTAATTTACCTTCTAAAATTTCTATTTCCCTTTCTCTTTTCTTAAGCGAATCCAATAAAATAATTTCTTTATTAGTACTTTTTACTGGAATATTTATTGGCTTCTGCGAATTAAGTGCATCTAGACGCTTCAATAAAGAATCACGACTTATTAGATTGAATACAAAAACAGGTTCCTGTTTTTTTTGATATGAGTCATACGGCTTTATATTTTTTACCGTATCAGCTGGCAATTTGATAGCTTTCTGATTGGCCTCGTTTTCTTTATTAGTACTGCGTAGTAAAATAAAAGGGTCTTGTGCGTAGGCTGATACGAACCTAAAAAGTATAAGTCCTAGGATTAGTAGATTTTTTCTCATCACGAAGATTGGTTTTGGCTTTGAATTAACCAAAGGTACTCCGTGCTCTAGGCCTGGCAAATACCTATAAATGGCCAAATCCTTAATGTATCTAATGACCCATTTCATTAGATACATTAACTGCAGTCCAATCTTTTTATCTCAAGCACCTTCAGTGTGCATTTCAATTAAAATAATATTTTTACTCTACTTAATATATAGATTAAATTAATATTTATATATTTGCCATGTTCTTTCGTACTACAATGGTTCTATAATCATGACTTATCGTTCTATTCTTTTTGCGGCTTCGAGTCTGTTACTGGCTTCATTCCGCCCGATTTCCGACGATCCGGCTTATAAGACCCGATTAGAAGAATGGCATCAAAAACGCGTCGCTTCGTTGAAACGCGAAGATGGCTGGCTTAATCTAGCGGGTTTATTCTGGCTCAAAGAAGGAGAAAATACGGTAGGCAGTGCTGCTGACAACAAAGTGGTTTTTCCCGGAGGAACTGCCCATCTAGGTACGTTTCAACTGAAGAACGGAGTCGTACAGTTTACGCCAACCTCCGATGCCGTGGTGACAATAGATGGACAAAAGGCTACGGGTACGCAGATCATTTTTACTGCTGATACCAAGCCTAATACCGTACAGCATGAGTCGCTAAAATGGGTGGTGATCAAACGCGGCGACCAATACGGCATTCGTTTGCGTGACTTGGAAAGCGAACAGTTGAAAAACTTCCATGGCATCGAACGCTTCGCCGTCAACGAAAAGTACCGGGTTACGGCTCGTCTGGAAAAACCCAGTACGCCCAAAACCGTAGCCATTACCAATATTCTGGGGCAAACTTCCGATCAGCCGCTGGCGGGTACACTAGTTTTCGAACTCGAAGGAAAAACCTACCGGCTCGACGCTACGGGTGAAGAGAAACTTTTTGTTGTATTTGGAGACGAAACAAACAAAAAGGACACCTACGGAGCAGGCCGCTTCTTATACGCCGACCAGCCGAGTGCCGATGGTACGACGGTGCTGGATTTCAATCAGGCTATCAACCCACCCTGTGCTTTTACGCCTTACGCCACCTGCCCGCTGCCGCCCAAGCAAAACAAACTGGCCGTACGGATTCCGGCGGGGGAAAAGCGATTTGGCGATCATTAAACGTCTTTCTTGCTTAACCAAAACTTTATATACATCAAAAGCCTGATCGTGTGATCAGGCTTTTGATGTATAATGCCCATGGATTAATCGACCGAAGAGGGTAACTTTTCGGCGGACCCCAGACTATTCAGACGGTACGTCCAAGAAATGAATATGTTGTTTTTTCCGGAATGGGCAATGGGCGTAAAGATCCCCTTGTCGAAACTCGCCGGACTATAATTGGTCTGATTCACCCAGCCGATCTGGGCAGTCCAGTGTTTATTGAACTGGTAACCAATTCCCGCAAAAAGACGATTCCGCTCAAACGTAGGGCCTTTGGGGTTTAGGAAAATCTCATCAAATATGGAAATGAAGTAGGTCTTATCCTTTATACTCTTGTTGTTGAGCGGAATGAACATGTTCAATCGATAGCGAATTCGATTGCGATACGGATGCGTACCATCCCGAAACGTAAACCAGCGTTGTTCCACGCGGTAACGGTGCTCAAAACGCAAGCGATCTAGGTACTGATTGATAATCAGCTGTTCCCACATCCGACCTTCCGTATTCAACGGACCCGCCGACAGATCCTGAAAATCGTAGGTAGCGTACCTTCCACCGGCCATTCCTACCGTAAAATTTTTATTGATGTCGTAGGTAACCCCACCCTTCATTTCATTGTAAAAAAACTGACGGAAGACACCATTACTACGAGCCTGTACTTCGGCAAAACCGCCCCATTTTTTATCTCCACCGGGTAGTATAAGGGTACCAATAAACCAGCTTCCCCAAGGAGCGGCGGGCGTTAAAGAGGTTTGGGCATAGGCCGTGGTGCCCAGCAACAGACAGGCCCAAAACTTGAAAGATACGCGTAGCTTAGTCACGGAAAAGAATTAAAATCCCGCAAAAGTACATGATGTGATCAAATCGTGATTTTGCGGATTACATTCTTAACAATTCCATAATATAGCTAGTCAACGGGTAAGGCCGTAGTAACCTTGATTTCAGCCATTACGAATACGCTTTGCGGACCGCCAATGTGGGCCAGGGCCGCGAGTTGTTCGACTACGAAGCGGCGGTAATCGTCCATATCTTTCACGATCACTTTCAATAAATAGTCATATGGCCCGGCGATGTTGTAACACTCCATCACTTCTGGCAGACTACCAATTTTTGCCTCAAATTCCTGAATAAAGGCCTGGGTATGTTCCTTCAATGAGACCTGGCAGAAGGCAATCAGGCTGCGTCCTATTTTGCGACGATCAACCAAAGCGACATATCCTTTTAAGTAGCCTTCACGTTCCAGGCGTTTGACCCGTTCGTGCACGGGCGTCAGCGAAAGCCCTACTTCCTGAGCCAGCTCTTTATTGGAAATGAAGGCATTGGTTTGTAAGAGCGACAGAATCCGTCGGTCAATGGGGTCGAGTTGATCCATAGATTATTTTTCTAGTTAGAAGGCAAAAATCATCCATAAATAGAGTCTTTCTTTTACCAAAGCAGCATTTACTAGATTTGTTTTCTAATTATAAGCCTAAAATCATAACATATTTACTAATTACCGAACTTTGCAGACAGAAATTTAATAGCACTGATTGATTATGGCATCGAAAGAAACACTAGCAATCCGGGCTCAGGCGGAACGTTCACACAACCGCGAGCACTCGGTTCCCTTATACTTAACGTCCAGTTTTACCTTCGACGACGCCGAAATGGGTCGGGCCATGTTTGCCGATGAGATTGCGGGCAACGTGTATTCCCGGTACTCCAACCCCAACGTGGACGAGTTTATCCGTAAGGTTTGTTTACTGGAAGGCGGCGAAGAAGGGATCGCTTTTGCTTCCGGTATGGCGGCCATTTTCGCCACGTTTGCTGGAAGCCTTCAGGCGGGTGATCACGTAGTTGCTTCGAAAGCTTTATTTGGTTCCGCCATTCAGATTCTAAACAAGATTATGCCGAAATGGGGCGTAACGACTACGTTTGTTGAGGGCCACGACCTCTCGCAATGGGAAGCGGCTACGCAGGAAAATACGAAATTTTATTTCTGTGAAAGTCCATCAAATCCTGGTTTAGAGCTGACCGATTTACGGGCCTTATCAGCCATTGCGAAACGTCATCAGGTCGTACTGGCCGTTGACAACTGTTTCGCCACGCCCGTTATTCAGAATCCGATTGAACTCGGGGCCGATCTGGTGATGCACTCGGCTACGAAATATATGGATGGCCAGGGTCGCGTGCTGGGGGGTATTCTGGTCGGCCGGAAAGACCTGATCGAGCCTATTCGTTTCTTCGCCCGTCATACGGGTCCGGCTTTATCGCCGTTCAATGCCTGGGTACTGTCGAAGAGTCTGGAAACGCTGTTTGTCCGCATGCGGGCTCATAGTGAAAACGCTCTTACGCTCGCTCGAACCCTGGAAGGCAATGCGGCTTTACAAGCGGTGCATTATCCCTTCCTGGAAAGTCATCCGCAGTACGAACTGGCGAAACAGCAGATGAAATACGGCGGGGCGATCCTGACACTGGAAGTAAAAGGCGGGTTTAAGGCGGTTAATGCGTTGACGCAGCACCTCGAAATTGCTTCGATCTCTCCGAACTTAGGTGATACACGTACTATTCTGACCCACCCCGCGAGTACAACGCATTCCAAATTAAGTAAAGAAGAACGGGCCGAAGTAGGCATTACCGATGGTCTCGTACGGGTTGCGGTAGGTCTGGAAAATATTGACGATCTGATTGAAGATTTTCAGCAGGCTTTAGCCAAAGTAGCGGCTTCGCAGGAAGCTGCTACAGTTTAAGAGCGAATTAAAAGTTTGATTGGGTTTATGCAAAAAGCGGCAGAGAGTTTTCTCTGCCGCTTTTTTGATTACCTCGGTCCTCTGGAACGGGGTCCACCACCCCGGTTTCCAGGATTAGGCTTTGCCCGGAATGAATTATGGTTTCGGAATGAATCATTTCTTCGATACGAATTATTCCGGCGATAGATATCGTTTCTCCGATTGTTATAATGCCGCTGGCGGTATACCCGCGGCGGAGGTGTTAC